>NZ_CP157940.1:1924282-2244996 GCF_040207125.1 Lacrimispora sp. BS-2 | reverse complement strand
TTGATGAGAATGTAGGGCTGTTTAATGAACTGCTGGTTTTCCTTGGATTGGAAAAAGTCCCCTGGCTCACCAGTACTAAGTATTCCAGGATTCCGGTTATTATGCTGAACGTGTGGAGAAATACCCCCTGGTTTACCATGATCGTTTTTTCCGGACTGTTAAACATACCCAGGGATTACTATGAAGCAGCCACTGTGGATGGTGCCAATAAATGGAAGCAGTTTTTTTATATTACTCTGCCTTCCCTGAGCAATATTCTGTTTTTCTGCTCCATTACCCTTACCGTGGACAGCTGGAAGATTTTTAATGAATCCTACATTTTGCCTGGGCCGGGTACGTCTAACACATCCTTGTTTCAGTATATGTATGAATCAGGATTTAATATTTTCAATATGGGTTATGCGTCCGCCATCGGCGTAATCCTGATTGTGATACTGGCTGTCATTTCAATGGTACAGATGACAGTGAAAAAAAGACAGGGAGAATTATAGGAGGAAAGATTATGGGATATAAGAATAAGAAAAATCTGGCATCCTTTGCAGTTCATGGGACATTAATCATGATCTCATTCATCTGCATTCTTCCTATTTTATGGATGTGCCTGATTTCCATTAAGCCAACTTCAGAAAGCATCAGTGGGTTTCAGTCCATTTTGATTGAAAATCCTACGTTAAGCAACTTTAACAAGCTGTTTTCCATGATACCTGTTGCTGCCAACTTTTTTAACAGTGTGTTTACTACAGTTATGGGAACGGTGACTTCTCTGTTCTTCTGTTCCCTGGCAGGATTTGCCTTTGCAAAGTACAAGTTTCCGGGGAGAAATTTCCTGTTTTACTTTGTTATTGCAACCATGCTGGTTCCGCCGGAGGTGGGGGCTGTTCCCTTGTTCGTGATCATGAAGAAGCTGAATCTGATTAACAGTCTGTGGTCCCTGGTGATTCCGAGGATTGCTACAGCTGTAGGCATTTTCTATATGCACCAGTATATAAGCGACGTGCCGGATGAACTGATTGAGGCGGCTAAAATAGACGGATGCAGGGATTTTGGGATCTTCCGCCGGATTATCCTGCCGGTTATTAAACCGGCTCTGGCTTCCTGGGCCTCCGTAACCCTGATTGCAAGATGGAATGACTTTTTCTGGCCTTTGCTGTTCTTAAGAAAACAGGTCAAATATACACTGATGGTAACCATTTCTCTGCTGCCTGTCAGTGAGGGTCTTTCAACGCCCTGGCCTGTAATTCTTTCAGGTACAACGCTTGTAATTATTCCAATAATTGTGTTATATTTAATATTGCAGACATTTCAGAAAGCTGGAATGATGGCAGGGGCTGTAAAAGGCTAATAACGAAAAGAAAAAGGGGAAACATGATGCAGGGCCAATCGATTAAAAACCAGGTATACGAGGGCATAATGAAAGATATATTGGATGGCGTATATCAGGCAAATGATATTATCAATGAAAGAACAATCATAGAAAAATACGGGGTCAGCAAGACTCCGGTGAGAGAGGCCCTGGTACAGCTGTGCAGTGAAGAGGTGCTTAATAATATTCCAAGATTCGGCTACCAGCTTACTGCCATACTTCCAAGCCAGATTATAGAGATTATAGAATACAGGAAAGTGATTGAATTGGGCGCTCTGGAGTTATGTTTTTTCCGCCTTACCAAAGAACAGATTGATGAATTAAAGCGTCAAAACGAAGAGGCGGCAGGGCTTATTGATACCAGGGACTCGAAGTTACACTGGGAAGCCAATAATCTTTTTCACAGAACATTGTGCAGCTACTGTGGGAACGGCTACATACAGAAATCACTGGCAGATGCCATGAATATCTGTACCAGAATCTCCAACCAATATTTTACAAAGCTATGGAATGAAAGTAAGGTTTCCGATGGAAGCAACCATGTCCATCTGGTAGCTGCCATTGAGTCCGGAGATTTGGAGCTGGCAAAGGCGACTTTGATTGATGATGTGGAATCATTTAAGCATGAGATATTATAAAAAATCGGGACTTATACAGGAATGCAGGAAAGGCGCCGCTGTCCGGGCTGATTGATCAGCCAGGGCAGAGCCGCTCTTTTTTCGTTTCGGCATAAGTGCCAATGGGTTTTTCCATAATTTTTATATTCATTTCTCCTGTTTTATGTTATACTAACAAATAGCAAAAAGTGGAGGGATTCCATGTACTATTTTATTGTAAACCCGAACTCACGCCGCGGACGGGGAAGAAACATTTGGAAAAAGGTAGAAAGTGTGTTAAAAGCCTGTAATGCGGAGTATCAGGCCTTTCTTACGGAGAAGCCGGGAGATGCCAGGAGATTTGCCAGAGAGCTGACGGAAGGCTGCAGGGAATCAAGCGTTATCATCGGGGTAGGCGGAGACGGAACTGTAAATGAAATTCTGGATGGGATTTCCTTCTGCGGCTCAATTACTATGGGGTATATTCCGGCAGGATCCGGTAATGATCTGGCAAGAAGCTTAAGGCTTCCAAAGAATCCGATCCGGTGCCTGAAGAAGATACTGCATCCAAAATACTATAAGCTTATGGATTATGGAGTTCTGTCCTATGGAGATGGAGAAATATCCCATCGCCGTTTTTTGGTCAGTGCGGGGATCGGAATGGACGCGGCGGTTTGTCATAGCATTCTTTGTTCTAAGTCAAAGGGACTGTTTCATAAGCTGTACCTTGGGAGGCTTACCTATCTCATGGTGGGAATCAGGCAGCTTATTCTTGCTAAGCCCTCAAAAGGCTATATTCTCCTTAACGGGGTTCAAAAGATTGAATTTAGCAACGCTTATTTTATATCCGTCCACATTCACCCTTACGAGGGCGGCGGGTTTAAATTTGCCCCGGATGCAAATTTTGAGGACGGGCAGTTGTCTGTCTGTGTTATGAACAACAGGAAAAAAAGAAAGCTGATTCCTGTACTCCTTCGTTCCCTTATGGGAAGGAAGTCCTTAAATAACGGTTTCAGGTATTATTCCTGTGAAGAAGTGACAATCCATATGGACCATCCAATGGCAGTTCATGTAGATGGAGAGAGCTGTTTTTGCCAAAACGATGTGCAGCTTCGATGCATTGGCAGAAAGCTGCGTATGATTGTATAGAAATGGACATTTTATATAGAAGAAACACCCTACGGGTATACCATTATGCCCAAAAGACATGGGCAATAAAGAAGAAACACCCTACGGGTATACCACTATGCCCAAAAGACATGGGCAATAAAGAAGAAAGGAAGAATTATGAGGATTGGACAGGGATACGATGTGCATAAATTGGCAGAAGGAAGAGATTTGATCCTGGGTGGCGTGAAGATTCCCTATGAAAAGGGACTTTTGGGGCATTCTGACGCAGATGTGCTGGTCCATGCAGTCATGGATGCCCTTTTAGGTGCGGCGGCTCTTGGAGATATTGGTGAACATTTTCCGGATACGGATCCCATATATAAAGGAGTATCCAGCATTGAACTTTTAAAGCGTGTAGGAGAACTTTTGGAAGAAAAGGGGTATGTGATTGAAAATATCGATGCCACTGTCATTGCACAAAAGCCAAAGCTTCTGACCTACCGCCGGTCGATGGCAAAAAACATTGGGGAGGCTTTAAAGCTTCCCGACGGAAAGGTCAATGTAAAAGCAACTACAGAGGAAGGCCTTGGTTTTACCGGAAAGGGAGAGGGGATATCCTCCCAGGCCATAGTCCTCCTGACCTCCATGGAAGATTACTGTTATGATGACAGGATCATGGCGGAGGGCTGCGGAGGCTGTTGCAAAGGCTGCGGAAAATAAAACAGAATTAATGGAACACCCTTCAGGTATATATGTATGTCCGGAAAGCATGAGCAGTAAAGAGGAAACACCCTTCGGGTATACCTTTATGCCAGAAAGCATTGGCAGTAAAGCAGAAAGGAAGAGACTATGAAAATTTATAATACATTAACCAGACAGAAGGAAGAATTCGTTTCTTTAGAACCTGGGAAGGTCAAGATGTACGTTTGCGGACCAACGGTTTATAATTTCATACACATTGGAAATGCAAGGCCCATCATCGTATTTGATACGGTCAGAAGATATTTTGAATATAAGGGCTATGAGGTAAACTTTGTTTCAAACTTTACCGATATAGATGATAAGATCATTAAAAAGGCAATTGAAGAGGGCGTGGATGCGAATACCATTTCCAAGCGTTATATTGAGGAATGTAAAAAGGATATGGAGGCGTTAAATGTAAAGCCTGCAACCAGAAGCCCCCTGGCAACCGAGGAAATTTGCGGTATGCTGGATATGATCCAGAATCTTATTGACTCAGGCCATGCCTATGCGGCGGAAGATGGAACGGTTTATTTCCGCACCAGTTCCTTTGAGGAATATGGAAAGCTGTCCCATAAGAACCTGGAAGATTTACAATCCGGTTTCCGTGAGATCAAGGTAACTGGTGTAGATGGAAAAGAGGATCCAACCGATTTCGTGCTCTGGAAGCCGAAAAAGGAAGGAGAGCCTTACTGGGAGTCCCCATGGTGTGAAGGACGGCCTGGCTGGCATATTGAGTGTTCCGTGATGTCCAGGAAATATCTTGGGGAGCAGATCGACATTCACGCAGGCGGAGAAGATTTGATCTTCCCTCATCATGAGAACGAGATCGCCCAGAGTGAGGCGGCAAATGGAAAAGAATTCGCAAAATACTGGATGCACAATGGATTCTTAAATATTGATAATAAAAAGATGTCCAAATCTCTGGGTAATTTTTTCACTGTCAGGGACATCGGGGAAAACTATGATTTACAGGTGCTGCGTTTCTTTATGCTGAGTGCTCACTACAGAAGTCCTATTAATTTCAGCGCTGATTTGATGGAATCATCAAAAAACGGGTTAGAGAGAATTTTAACTGCAGTTGAAAAGTTAAAGGACTTAGAAGCATCTGTGAAGACAGAAAAACTTCTTGATTATGAGGATAAAAATGCCGCACAGGAGCTGGTTTCCAAATATGAAGCCGCAATGGATGACGACTTCAATACGGCAGATGCCATTTCCACTATATTTGAACTGGTGAAATTAAGCAACTCCACCACAAATGAAGACAGCTCTAAAGAATATGTGATTTATTTAAAGAAAACCATTGAGAGGCTGTGCGAAGTTCTTGGAATCATTACGGAAAAAGAAGAAGAAATCCTGGATGACGAAATTGAAGCCATGATCGCAGGCAGGCAGCAGGCCAGAAAAGACAAGAATTTTGCTCTTGCCGATGAGATCCGCGGAAAACTTTTAGAAAAGGGCATTGTTCTTGAGGACACCAGGGAAGGTGTAAAATGGAAGAGAGTATAACATCAGTGGCAGCGTTTTCTGAATTTTTTAAGGAAACATTAAAGTTAAAAGAAATTGATGTAAAAACCTATTCCCCGCTGGCGCTTGCGTATATCGGAGATGGGGTTTATGAATTGATCGTGCGGACGAAGGTGATGAACCATGGAAGCACCCAAGTGCATAATATGCATAAGAAGAGTGCTGCGCTGGTGAATGCAGGAGCCCAGGCTGAGATCATCCGCCGGCTTCTTGAAGAGGAGGATTTAACTCCGGAAGAGGTGGCAGCATATAAGCGGGGCCGCAATGCCAAGGCTGTGACAACCGCAAAACACGCAACGGTTGCTGATTACAGAACTGCAACCGGATTTGAAGCTTTATGCGGCTATCTTTATTTAACCGGCAATTTAGAACGTCTGATCACCCTGGTAGGCAGAGGACTTGAACGAATAGGAGAACTGGAATGATAGAGGAATTTACCATAGAAGGAAGGAATGCGGTATTGGAAGCATTCCGTTCCGGAAAGACCATTGATAAGCTGTATGTACAAAAGGGAGTCCAGGATGGCCCTATCCAGTCCATTGTCAGGGAAGCAAAAAAGAAAGATACCATCATTAATTTTGTGGAGAGAGAGCGCTTGGACCAGATGTCCGAGGAAGGACATCATCAGGGCGTCATTGCCCATGCTGCGGCCTATGAATATGCAGAGGTGGAAGACCTGTTAAAGGCAGCGGAAGAAAAGGGGGAACCTCCTTTCCTCTTCCTGTTAGACGGGATCGAAGACCCTCACAATCTGGGGGCAATCATCCGTACGGCCAATCTGGCAGGAGCCCATGGAGTCATAATCCCCAAGCGCCGGGCCGTGGGACTTACGGCAACGGTCGCAAAGACCTCGGCAGGGGCGCTTAATTATACGCCTGTGGCTAAGGTGACCAATCTCACAGCGACCATGGAAGAATTAAAGAAAAAGGGAATGTGGTTTGTCTGCGCAGATATGGACGGAGAAGTGATGTACCGCCTTGATTTAAAGGGACCCATCGGCCTTGTGATCGGCAGCGAGGGAAGCGGCGTGGGAAAGCTGGTTAAGGAAACCTGTGATATGGTGGCTTCCATACCCATGAAGGGGGATATTGATTCCCTGAATGCTTCTGTGGCAGCAGGAGTGATGGCTTATGAGATAGTAAGACAACGTTTGGGATAATAATGAGGAGTGATGAATATGAAAAAGAATGGTACGGCTATGGCGGCTGCTTGCGCAGTGATACTGTTTTCTTTCAGCGGCTTCATATCAGGCAGTAATATTGCTGTGGCGGACAGCACAAAAGGAAGTATTGAGTGGAAGACCGTAGTGACCATTGAGGATGAAGCAGTACCTCTTTATTCAAAGCCTTCCGGGAGCAGTGTAAAAACTCCTCAGGCTTCGGGAACGGTCACATATGGAAACGGTTCTGCACTGATAGACGCTTCCAATGCCAGTCATGGCTATGTAATGGTCCAGTATAGCGGAAATTCTTCCAAGATAAAAGTACAGGTAATAAAAAGCGGAGGAGAGACCTATTCCTATGATCTGAATGCCAGATCTGCCTATGAGGTATTTCCTCTTACGGAAGGAAACGGAAAATACACGGTCCGGGTCTTAGAACAGGTACAGGGCACCCAGTACGCCATAAAATCCAGCAGTGATATCAATGTAACACTTGCGGATCAGTTTGATCCCTTCCTTTACCCCAATCAGTACGTAAATTTTTCCGCTGGAAGTGCGGTAGTGAAAAAGGGTGAGGAACTTGCGGCTTCTGCGTCTGATGATATTGGTGTCGTGACCAATGTTTATAATTATGTGGTAAACAATTTTACTTATGATACAGCATTGGCAAATTCCGTTCAGTCCGGCTATCTGCCCAATGTAGATCAGGTGCTGTCTAAGAAAACGGGAATCTGCTTTGACTACGCGGCAGTTATGACTGCCATGCTGCGGTCCCAGGATATCCCCACAAAGCTTGTGGTGGGATATACAGGAAGCCTTTATCATGCATGGGTCAATGTTTATATTGACGGCCAGGGCTGGGTGGATAATATCATCTATTTTGACGGATACGACTGGAAGCTTATGGACCCGACCTTTGCATCCTCAGGAGGCAGCGACCCGTCCATACAATCATACATCACAAACAGTTCCAATTATAAAGCGAAATATACATACTAAAGAACTTCATTTCAAAGGAGATGCGGCAGATGAAAACGAAAGCGAAAAAGAGATATTCCGCAAGGGAACTTTCCGCTTTCTGCCTTCAGATATCAATTCTTCTCCATGCGGCAATCCCTCTTGATGAGGGATTGTCTGTTATGGCGGAGGATTCCATATGGGAGGAAGAGAAACAAATTCTTATGCAGATGGCAGAAGAGGCTGAGCTTGGTGTTCCTTTCTCAAAAGTACTTGAAAATACAGGTGTTTTTCCAGCCTATGTGATCCATATGGCAAAGCTGGGGGAGGAGACAGGAACCCTGGATCAGATCATGGAATCATTAGCCGGTTATTATGAAAAAGAGCATATTCTTATGAAAAGTATAAGGAATGCTGTTACATATCCCATTATCATGATTTTCATGCTTCTGGTGGTTCTTCTGGTTTTATTTACCAGGGTTATGCCCATATTTGAAAATGTATACCAACAGCTGGGGGCAGAGATGTCGCCGGTTTCTCTTGCTGCAACAAGGCTTGGAGGTGTATTTTGCGGGGTTTCTCTGGCTCTGTCGGTTATTCTGGCCCTTGCGGCTGCCCTGGTGTGGCTTCTTGGCAGGAAGGGGAAAAAGCTCCTGATTGCAAAACGGCTGATCCAGTGGCTGAAAAGAAGAAGCCCCATGGCTCTTGCAATATCCAACCGGCGCTTTACCGCGGTCCTGGCACTGACCCTTCACAGCGGACTGGAACTGGAAAAGGGTATGGAGCTTGCAGGGCAGCTGGTTGAAAATCAGGCAGTGGAAGAAAAGATCAGACAGTGTGCAAAAGAGCTTGAGGCTGGAACAGACTATTATACCGCTATGAAGAATACCGGGCTGTTTAAAGGTTTCTATGCGCAGATGATAAAGGTAGGCACCAGAAGCGGGCGGCTGGACCGGGTCATGGAGGAAATCTCCAGGAGCTATGAAGATGAGGCGGATACGGTCATGGAACACATGGTCAGCCGGTTTGAACCTACTGTGGTGGCTGTGCTTGCCGTTGCAGTGGGACTGGTGCTTTTATCTGTCATGCTTCCTCTGGTCAGTGTCTTGTCTGCCATCGGATAGGGGGAGTTTTGATGAAAAAGTGGGGACAATCCTCTAAAGAGGCTCTTGGTCAACTGATCTCACTGACAGGCTTTGCATGCGGGGTGGCTCTTTTTGTGTCGGTCATGCTGGTTTTTTCAAAGAAAACCGATGCAAAGGGAGCAGAGACTCTTCGGGATGCCATACGCAGGGCTTCGGTGCAGTGCTATGCCATTGAGGGAAGATATCCGCCAAACGTGGAATATCTGGAAGAAAATTATGGAATACAGATTGACAGAAACCGGTACGCTGTGTTTTACAGCGGCTTTGCTTCCAATTTTATGCCGGATATTACAGTCAATCCCCATGAACAATAACCAGGAGGTGGGCATTTGAGCGGAAAAGAAAACCAAAGAGGCCAGATGGCTAATGCTCTGTTTACTATACTGCTGTTTCTTGTATTTGTGCTCTGCGCTTTATTCTCGGTGCTTATTGGAGGCAAAGTCTATGAGAATATCAATGCCAGGGCAGAGGATACCTACCAAAAGGATGTGGCCTTAAGCTATATAGCCAATAAGGTGAGGCAGGGTGATGAAGCCGGCATGGTTTCCCTGACAGAGATGAATGGGCTCCCTGTCCTTAAGCTGGAACAGGAGATACAGGATTCGGTTTATGTTACTCTCATTTATTATCAGGATGGCAGGCTGTGGGAATTATTTACTGATGAAGAAAGCGGCCTGGGGGTAGGAGACGGAAATGAAATTCTGGAATGCAGTCCCGTTACACTGGAAATGGATGGCAGGCTTTTGCATATAAAAACGGAAGGCGGAGGCAGTCTCTGGCTTTCCCTAAGAAGCGGAGGGATGGATGATGCATAGAAAACACCCCTCAGGCGTATTTATGATGGAGATGATTGCCGTTGTTTTTTTCTTTATCCTTTGCGCGGGAATCTGCATAAAAACATTTGTAAAAGCAGATTTCATGAGCAGGGAGGCGGCGGATTTAAACCAGGGCGTGCTGATCGCCCAAAGCGTAGCGGAGGTCTGGAAGGATAATGGCCCGGAGGGACTTGAAAAAAGGTTTCAGGCTTATGAGGCGGAGGACGGCTCTGAAAGCTATGCAATGGGATTTGACAAGGCCGGTGATCCCTGTGAAGAAGAAAAGGCTGTTTTTGGTGTAAGGGCAGAAATGACCGGACCCGGACGGGCGGAAGTGACTGTAAGCAGAAACGGGAAAAGTGTCTATTCCCTTACGGTGAACAGACATGAGACCAGGCATTGATGGAGGTGGAACCATGGCAAAGCAGGAGAAGGCCTATAAGGCCAATATAGGCAGTCCTTCCCTTATTCTCATTTTCATTGTCATGTGCCTGATAACCTTTGGGATGCTTTCCCTCAGCACTGCCAAAAGTGAGTGGAATCTGGCAAAGCGCAATGCTTTTGCGGTGACAGAGTACTACCGGGCAGATGGAGAGGGCGAGGCTTTTTACCAGATGGTTTTAAAAAAGACGGCAGAAATCCGGGAAAAGAGCCTGGATCCCCAGGAGCGTAAGGAGTTCCTGGTCCGGGAGCTTTCAGATGCCTATGAACCGGATAAGGGAACCATAACGGTAAATATCCCCATGGAACGGTCCCAGGCTCTTTCCATAGAGCTGGTCTTGGATCCGGAGGGGCAGGAAGATATCCGGATATCAAAGTGGAAAGTAATTCAGACGGAGGATTACGAAATTGATCATTCCATGCCGGTGTGGACAGGCGGGAGACTTAAGAATCAGGAGACTGGAAGATGAAGGCAATTGAATTGTTAAGTGCTGCTGTGGCACAGAATGCATCAGATATTTTTCTGGTGCCAGGCATGCCGTTTTCATATAAAATAGGAAGCAGGATCATAAATCAGAATGAAGAAAAGCTATCTCCGGCTCAAATGGAGATACTGATCACAGAGCTATATGAGCTGGCAGGAAACAGGGCCATGGAAAAGGTCCGGGAGCATGGGGATGATGATTTTTCCTTTGCTCTTCCCGGGGTTTCCAGGTTCCGTTCCAGCGTGTTCCGCCAGAGAGGTTCCCTTGCAGCGGTGATCAGGGTGGTAACCTTTGAACTGCCTGATTACAGGACGCTTAATATTCCTGAGTCTGTCATGGATATTGCCAGGATGACAAAGGGATTTGTCCTGGTCACAGGACCGGCCGGAAGCGGCAAGACGACCACCCTGGCCTGCATCATTGACAAGATTAATAATACCCGCAACGCTCATGTAATCACCTTGGAAGACCCTCTTGAATACCTTCACCGCCATAAAAAGAGCGTGGTGACCCAGAGAGAGGTCACCACGGACACGGACAGCTATGTGACCGGCCTCCGGGCGGCTTTGCGCCAGGCTCCGGACGTGATCCTTTTGGGAGAAATGAGGGATTACGAGACCATACGCATTGCCATGACGGCTGCGGAAACCGGTCATTTGGTGATTTCAACCCTGCATACGGTGGGGGCAGCCAATACCATTGACCGCATCATTGATAATTTTCCGTCAAACCAGCAGCAGCAGATCCGGATGCAGCTTTCCATGGTGGTTCAGGCCGTGGTCTCCCAGCAGCTGATCCCTGCTGTGGATGGCAGTGTTTATCCGGCGTTTGAAATTATGTTTTTCAACAATGCCATACGGAATATGATCCGCGAGGCCAAAACCCATCAGATCGATTCTGTGATCGCCACCGGTCAGGGAGAAGGAATGATTTCCATGGATACCAGTCTTTTGAATTTATATAAAGAAGGAAAAATTACCAGGGAAAACGCCGTCATTTACAGCAGCAACAGCGAATTAATGGCAAAAAAAATCGACAGGGCGCTGTAAGAGCGCATAGTTTGGGTACCAGGCTGATACACTATCCATAATAATGAGAGGAGAGTGGCTGGATTATGAGAACAGATAAAAGAAAGATTGCATTAGTGGGAACAGGCATGGTTGGAATGAGCTATGCCTATTCCCTTTTAAACCAGGGCGTTTGTGATGAATTGGTTTTGATTGACATCAACCGGAAAAGAGCAGAAGGCGAGGCAATGGATTTAAACCACGGACTTGCTTTTTCCACAGCCCATATGAAGATTTATGCAGGAGAATATAAGGATTGCTCGGATGCGGATATTGTTGCGATCTGTGCGGGAGTAGCCCAGAAGCCCGGGGAAACAAGGCTTGATCTGCTAAAGCGCAATGCGTCCGTATTCCAGTCCATTGTGGAGCCGGTAACGGAATCAGGCTTTAACGGAATTTTCCTGGTTGCTACCAATCCTGTGGATATTATGACAAGAATCACCTATTCTTTGTCAGGCTTTAATCCCAAGCGGGTGCTTGGAAGCGGCACTGCTCTGGATACGGCAAGGCTCCGGTATCTGTTAGGAGAATCCCTGCGGGTGGATCCAAGAAATGTCCATGCCTATGTCATGGGTGAACACGGGGACAGTGAGTTTGTGCCCTGGAGCCAGGCAATGATCGCCACAAAGCCTATTCTGTCCCTTTGCGAAGAGGAGGGCATGGCATGCAGGGAAGAACTGAAACGGATCGAAGACGAGGTTCGGGGAGCGGCTTACCAGATCATTGAGGCCAAGCAGGCCACCTACTATGGGATCGGCATGGCACTCACCAGAATCACCAGGGCCATCCTTGGAGATGAAAACAGCGTTTTTACAGTATCTGCTATGCTGCGGGGAGAATACGGGCAGTCGGAGGTGTACGCGGGAGTTCCCTGTATTATCAATAAAAACGGAATTCAGAGGATCATTTCCCTGTCATTGACGGAAGAAGAGATGAAACAGTTTCATAATTCATGTGATACCCTAAGGGAAAGCTTTGAAGGTATTTTATAAAAAAACCATGAAAGAGAGCAGGAAACGGGACCGGTTTTCTGTTCTCTTCCGGGTTCATGGACCCTGATTAAAGAATGGTTTTTTTGGTAAAAATCTGAAGTTTTTGCTATTTTATGTATTTAAGTAAAAAAGTAAAAAAAGCGTTGACAAACAGATTTTCCCATGCTATGATATACGAGGTTCAGCGATGAACCAGAAAAGATGCTGATGTGGCACAGGTGGTAGCGCACCTCATTGGTAGTGAGGAGGTCACGGGTCCGAGTCCCGTCATCAGCTCTGAAAACAAACGGGAAGTCTTAATAAAGAGGCTTCCCGTTTTTGTCATATGCTGAGATTGAAAGATAGATATCTTTCGCCCTCCAGCTTGTGAATCAACCGGATATGCAGTCATATCCCTTGATTCAATTGTACACAAAAATGATGAAAAGGAGTCACATTGATATGGCGAAACATAAAAAGAAACACAAAACTCCATGGTCCATATTTTTTCGGCCCATTAAAGTCATTCTTTTCGTATTTCTGGGAATGATGGTTTTGGGGTGTCTGGCCGGCGGCGTTGTATTCTTAAAGTATCAGAAAGAGATTATAGCCTGCAAAGAAAAGGCAGATGCCATCATGAGCAAGACGGTCAAGACAGATTTTTCCCAGCCTACGGATACGAGAATTTATGACTCTGCCGGAACTTTGATCGGAACCATTAATTCCGGTCACTATGAATACGTCCCGATTTCGGGAATCAGCGAGAACCTTCAGAATGCCTATGTTGCCCAGGAGGACAGAAGGTTTTATAAGCATCATGGCATCGACTACAGGGGGCTATTGCGTGCAGGTATCGTATACTTAAAAAACAAAGGGGTAGCCACCCAGGGAGGAAGCACCATCACCCAGCAGGTCATTAAGAATACCTATCTGACCCAGGAGAGGACCATCCAGAGAAAGCTGACCGAATTTTTTGCAGCCCCCCGCATGGAAGATAAATATTCCAAATCCGATATCCTGGAATTTTACTGCAACACCAATTTCTTTGCCAACCGGTGCTATGGTGTATCTGAGGCCAGCCGCTATTATTTTGATAAGGAAGCAAAGGATTTAACTGTCTGGGAAGCAGCTACCCTGGCGGGCATCAGCAATAATCCGTCAAGATATGATCCGGTGGCCCATCCGGAAACCTCAAAGTGGAAGAGGAACCAGATCATCGACAATATGGCTCTCTGTAAGTATATTACGGAAGAGGAAAAAGAGAATGCCAAGGCTCAGCCCCTGACAGTTGCTAAGATTTATGAGCCGGGGACAAAAGAGAACTATCTGACAAGCTATGCCATACACTGCGCTGCCCTGGAACTCATGAAGAACGAAGGCTTTATTTTCCAGTATGTGTTTGGCAATCAGGCTGCTTATGATTCTTATAAAGAACAGTATCAGGAGCTTTATCAGGCAAAGAGCGATATGATCCGAAACGGAGGCTTTGAAATACATACCAGCCTGGAAACACCGATCCAGAACTCCTTGCAGGAAAACATTGACAACCGGCTGAAGGGCTTTAAGGATCTGCAGGAAAATGGAAAATTCGCCTTACAGGGCGCTGCAGTATGTGTTGACAACCAGACAGGATACGTGGTAGCCATTGTGGGGGGGCGCGGTACGGATGATGAGTACAACCGGGGATTCTTAAGCAGGCGTCAGCCAGGGTCTACCATAAAACCGCTGATTGACTATGCTCCTGCCTTTGAAACCGGATATTATTATCCCTCCAGGCTGATGAATGACCATTTGTTTGATAAAGGGCCCAAAAACAGCAGCGGAAAATATTATGGCAATGTTTCTGTAAGGGAGGCATTAAACCGAAGCCTTAATACAGTGGCCTGGCAGGTGTTGGGAGACATCGGCGTTGACAAAGGCATTGCCTATCTGGGCAAGATGCATTTTGCAGGCATCAGCTATATGGATAACGGAAACAGCAGCATGAGCATCGGAGGCTTTACGGAAGGTGCCAGAGTGGTGGATATGGCAAAGGGATATTCGGTTCTGGCAAACAAAGGGATGTACAGCAATAAGACCTGTATCGTCAGCATGGTAAGCCAGTATGACGGTGAGGTATACAATGGAAACCAGGCGGATGAGAGGGTATTTACGGAAGATACTGCTTACATGATCACCGATATATTAAAGGGTACCCTGGATAAACCTTACGGAACCGGCTATGGTCTGGGGCTTTCCGTTCCGGCTGCCGGAAAGACAGGAACCACCAACAGCAATAAGGACACCTGGTTCTGCGGATATACAAAGCATTATACCACGGCTGTCTGGGTAGGATATGACACGCCTAAGGCCATGCCCGGAGTTTATGGAAAAACCTATTCAGGAAAGATCTGGCATGACTTCATGGCCGGAATAAACGAAGGACTTCCGGTTCTGGACTGGGATATGCCTGCAACGGTTTCCTTTTGTAATGTGACTTCCGCAGGGGAAAAGACCGATGGTGAAACAGGAAGAAAGGATTTGTTTTCTTCTGTATTAGAGTCAGCAGCAAGAGCCAATGGAGGGAAATGGAAGGCAGAGGAAGAACGTAAGAAGCAGGAGGCCCAGGCCCAGAAAAACTTAGAGGCTTCCCAGCAAGCCAGGCAGGCGGTGGAGCAGACGGTTTCTTCTCTCCAGTCCCTGATCGGGGAACTATCTGCCCTGGGACACCGGGACAGTTTCACAGAGGAAAAGATAAGTTCCGCTTACAGCCTTTTAGACCAGCTTTCCGGCACCGAATATTATGATGGATTAAAGACGCAGTTAGATGAGGCTGCAAATCACGCATCATCCCTGCCAAAGCAGGACGATTCTTCAGGAAAACCCCAGGAGATCGGCCCGGGGGTCACGAAACCAAAGGAGACGGCTCCGCCTATTTTCCCGGGAGACACAGATTTTGAGGATGAAGATGGTCCTTTCTTTGGTCCGGGAGGCCCTGATTCCGGTGTGGAAGCGGTAGGGCCAGGTATGTATTAACAGAGAAATAAGGGTTAGGGGTTGCTTTTTATGATGGCAGCTGTTATCCTTAATTAAGAATATCATTCAGGAAAGGAAGTGAATCAGAGTGGAAGGTCGAAGTCAGAAGATGGAAGCAGACAATTATCATAGGCGTATGGCAGTGAGAGCAGAATCCTGTACTTCGGGTCTGCTCTGGTCTCGCTGCCGTTAAAAGAGTACGGTTCTCTGCGTTTATGATAGCCATGAATTACAGGCTGGTTCTGTAATTATGGCTATTTTGCGTTGCAGGAAACTGCCTGCAATGCAGTATTTGTTTTGCTTCCATATAGCCGCGACAGAAAAATAAGTTCATGTGGAGGAAGAGTGGAATGCAGGAGAGTTACAATATGGAAGAGCTGATGGAGTTTGCTGACAGCCGTCAGTTCCGAAAGCTTAAGGCTGTGCTGATGGAATTCAATGAAGTGGATATCGCAGCTTTCATTGAGGCATTGGATTCAGAAAAAACAGTGGTGGTGTTCCGGATGCTTCCCAAGGAAATGGCCAGCGATGTGTTCGCATGTCTGGATGTGGAGAAGCAGGAGCATATTATAAACAGCATGACTGATCACGAACTGGGAACAATAGTAGAAGATCTGTTTGTGGATGATGCGGTGGATATGTTGGAAGAACTGCCTGCCAGCGTGGTAAAAAGGGTCCTGCGGAATGCGACCCCTGATACCAGAAAGCTGATCAACCAGTTTTTAAACTATCCGGAAAACAGTGCCGGAAGCATTATGACGGCTGAGTATGTGGGGCTTAAGAAGACCATGACAGTGGCTCAGGCCTTTGACTATATCAGAAAGCATGGAGTGGATAAGGAAACCATTTACACCTGTTACGTGATGGACGCCACAAGAAGGCTGGAGGGTGTGGTCACGGTCAAGGACTTATTAATGAATCCCTACGAGATGGCCATCGGCGACATCATGGATACCCATGTGATAAAGGCGGTCACAACTGAGGACCAGGAAGAAGTGGCGGACAGCTTTCGGAAATACGGCCTTTTAAGCCTTCCGGTTGTGGATCACGAAGAACGCCTGGTGGGGATCGTCACGGTTGATGACGTAGTGGATGTGATGGAACAGGAGGCCACAGAGGATTTCGAAAAAATGGCTGCCATGATCCCCAGTGAAAAGCCGTATCTGAAAACCAGTGTATTCCAGCTGGCAAAAAACAGGATCATGTGGCTTCTTGTACTGATGATCAGCAGCATGGTGACCGGCGGGATTCTGGCCAGATATGAATCGGCCTTTGCAGTGATTCCTTTGCTTGTGACCTTTATCCCCATGCTTACGGATACAGGCGGCAACGCAGGAAGCCAGAGCAGCACCATGATCATCAGAGGAATGGCTGTGGGAGAGATCGGAACAAGAGATGTTTTCCGTGTGCTCTTTAAAGAATTAAAGGTAGCTATCCTTGTGGGACTGATTCTGGGGCTTGTGAATTATGTCCGTCTGATCATCCTTTATCCCGGGCAGGAGATGCTTTGCCTGACGGTGATGCTCAGCCTTTTGGTCACAGTTATTGTGGCAAAAACCATTGGAGGAGTTCTCCCCATTGCTGCCAAGGTGTTCCACATGGATCCGGCAATCATGGCGGCCCCTTTAATTACCACAATCGTGGATGCGGTCAGCCTGATCATATATTTCCAGCTGGCCTGCAGGCTTCTGGAATTATAATTGCTTTGGAAAATTCCGCTAAATCATTGTTTTTTCCAGTGGTTCGTTATATAATGAACTACGTGGCTCTGGCGTGGATTCCTTTAACCGGCCCATTACGAGAAAGAAGATATAGGAGTGTGTTCACAATGAGTAAAATAAGAACAAGATACGCACCAAGTCCTACGGGCCGTATGCACGTAGGGAATTTAAGAACTGCATTGTATGCTTATCTGATTGCAAAGCATGAGGGCGGCGATTTCCTTCTCCGCATTGAAGATACGGATCAGGAGCGTTATGTGGAAGGTGCTGTCGAGATTATTTATAGAACCTTAAAAGAGACAGGGTTAAACCATGACGAAGGCCCGGACAAGGATGGCGGCGTAGGCCCTTATGTACAGAGTGAGCGCCAGGCCTCCGGTATTTACCTGGAATACGCGAAAAAGCTTGTAGAAAAAGGGGAAGCTTATTACTGCTTCTGTACCCAGGAAAGGCTGGATTCCCTTAAAAAGACTGTGGAAGGCCAGGAGATCATGACTTATGACAAGCACTGCCTCCATCTTTCCAAAGAAGAGGTAGAAGCAAATCTGGCAGCAGGTATGACGTATGTTATCCGCCAGAACAATCCTACAGAAGGAACAACCGCTTTCCATGATGAGATATACGGCGATATTTCCGTGGACAACTCAGAACTTGATGATATGGTCCTGATCAAATCCGACGGATTCCCCACTTATAATTTTGCAAACGTGGTAGATGATCATCTCATGGGAATTACCCATGTAGTGAGAGGAAACGAATATCTGTCCTCTTCCCCCAAATATAACCGTCTTTATGCCGCATTTGGCTGGGAAGTTCCGGTATATGTGCACTGTCCTCTGATTACCAATGAGGAGCACAAAAAGCTTAGTAAGAGAAGCGGCCATTCCTCTTATGAAGATCTGATCATGCAGGGCTTCATATCAGAGGCTGTTGTAAATTATGTTGCGCTTTTAGGCTGGTCCCCGGTGGGCAACCAGGAGATTTTCTCCCTAGAGGATTTAATAAAGGAATTTGACTTCCACAATATGAGCAAATCCCCGGCAGTTTTCGACATGGCCAAACTGCGTTGGATGAACAGCGAATATATGAAATCCATGGACTTTGACCGGTTCTACCAATTGGCAGAGCCTTATCTGAAGGATGTTATTAAGAAGGATCTGGACTTAAGAAAGATCGCTGCCATGGTAAAAACAAGAATCGAAGTTTTTCCGGACATTGCAGAACACATTGACTTTTTTGAGACTTTGCCGGAATACGATACTGCCATGTACACCAATAAGAAAATGAAGACAGGCAGCGAAACCTCCCTTGCCCTGTTAAAGGATGTGCTTCCAATCCTGGAAGCTCAGGAGGATTACAGCAATGATGCGCTGTATGAAACGCTTTCAAAGTATGTTTCCGAAAAGGAGTGTAAAACCGGTTTTGTTATGTGGCCCATCCGCACCGCGGTTTCAGGAAAGCAGATGACTCCCGCAGGCGCTACCGAGATTATGGAGGTCCTTGGAAAAGAAGAGACCCTTATGAGAATCAGAAAGGGAATCGAACTTTTAAGCAATGGAGCGTTGTAAATTATAATTGCAGAAGCAGAGGCTCCGGCTGTGACCGGACCTCTGCTTTTTTTGATGGGATCTGCGGCTTAAGGCAGATTTTCAAATGGAGGAGATCATGAAGGAACAGGTCATATATGAAGGAGCCCAGAAGGAGGCGGTCCTTCACCACAAAGGTCCCATGCTGGTCCTTGCCGGGCCAGGTTCCGGGAAGACCTTTACCATCACCCACAGGATATGTCATTTGATTGGGACATATGGTGTGGATCCGTCAAATATCCTGGTCATCACATTTACAAAAGCAGCTGCCAGGGAAATGAAGGAACGTTTTGAAAGCCTTGTGGGCGGCAGGCCGTCTGGGGTCAGCTTTGGAACTTTTCATGCCATATTTTTCCGGATACTTAAGTTTGCCTACCGTTACGATGCCCGCAGCATTGTGAGGGAGGAGCAGAAGATCCAGTACATAAAGGAAGCCATGGATAAGAATCAGGTAGAGGTGGAGGATGAGGCGGAATTCGTAACCTCCGTCTTATCGGAAATCAGCTCTGTAAAAGGAGAGATGATTGACCTGGATCATTATTATTCCAAAAACTGCTCTGAAGAAATATTCAAACAGCTTTATCTCGCGTATGAGGACCGGCTTCGCAGGGCCAATCTCATTGACTTTGATGACATGATGGTGATGTGCTATGAATTATTTGTCCAGAGAAAGGACATCCTGAATGCATGGCAGAAAAAATATCAGTATATTCTGGTGGATGAGTTTCAGGATATTAACCGGGTGCAGTATGAAATTGTCCGGATGCTGGCAGCGCCGGAAAATAATCTGTTTATCGTAGGGGATGATGACCAGTCCATCTATCGTTTCCGGGGAGCAAAGCCGGAAATCATGCTGGGCTTTGAAAAGGATTATAAAGAAGCTAAAAAAGTTCTTTTAAATATTAATTTTAGAAGCACCAAAGAAATTGTGGAGGCTGCCGGAAAGCTGATCGCCCACAATGAGATGCGTTTTCTGAAAAGGATCATCACGAAAAAGGGGCATGGAAAGCCGGTTGTTACAAGAGTCTGGCAGGATCCCCAGGAGGAAACCCAGGAAATCGTCCAGGAAATCATGGCTTATGCAAAGGCCGGGTTTGACTGGCAGGAGATGGCGGTCCTTTACCGGACAAACCTGGGGCCAAGGCTGTTGATCGAAAAGTTTATGGAATATAATATCCCCTTCTCCATGAAGGATTCAGTGCCCAACCTGTACGATCATTGGATTGCAAAAAACATTGTTTCTTATATCCATGCAGCGGCCGGTGATTTATCCAGGGCCAATGTGCTTCAGATCATCAACCGTCCCAACCGCTACATAAGCCGGGACGCGGTGGAAAACAATCCGGTGAACTGGGAATCCATAAAATCCTTTTATCAGGACAGGGGCTGGATGGTGGAGCGGGTCGAGCAGCTGGAATATGATTTAAAGATGATAAGGAATATGGCGCCTGTGGCCGCTGTAAACTATATCAGGAAAGCGGTGGGCTATGACGATTACATCCGGGAATACGCCCAGTACCGGAGAATGAAGCCGGAGGAGCTTTTGGAGGTTTTGGACCAGCTTCAGGAGAGCGCAGCCGGTTATCCCACTGCAGTGGAATGGTTCCGTCATATGAAAGAATATGGAGAAGAATTAAAAGCCCAGGCCCAGTCAGGGGGAGGAAATTTAAATGGAGTCTCTCTTATGACCATGCACAGCTCCAAGGGACTGGAATACAGGATCGTCTATATTCTGGACGCCAATGAAGGCGTGACACCTCACCATAAGGCAGTGCTTCCCGCAGATTTGGAGGAAGAGCGGCGGATGTTTTACGTGGCAATGACAAGGTCAAAAGAGCGGCTTCACGTCAATTATGTGCGGGAGAGATACAGCAAAAAGCAGGAGGTTTCCCGTTTTGTCCGGGAATACCTGGAACGGGAATGATCAGGAATAGGGAGAGGAGAAAGAGAGATGAAGTCCTGTGTACACATATACTGCGGGGATGGAAAGGGAAAGACAACGGCAGCCATAGGACTGTCTGTGCGGGCCTGCGGCAGCGGGAAGCGGGTGCTTATTACCAGGTTTTTAAAAACTGATCATTCCGGTGAAGTAAAGACATTAAGCGGGCTCTCAGGAATCACGGTCACGCCCTGTGAGCAAAGCTTTGGCTTTTTTTCCAGAATGTCCCCTGAGCAGAAAAAAGAGGCGGGCGTTTATTATTCTCAATTGCTGGAAAGGACCTTAAACAAGGCGGTAACGGAGAATTTTGACCTGCTTGTTTTAGATGAGATCATGGCTGTATGCAATTTTGGCCTGGTGGAGGAAAAAAGGGTTTTGGAGTTTCTTTCTGCCCGTCCTGAGGGGCTTGAGGTGGTTTTTACAGGAAGGGAGCCCTCTGAAAAACTTGTAGAAATGGCGGATTATGTGTCGGAAATCAGAAAAGTAAAGCATCCATACGACAGGGGAATTTCAGCAAGAAAGGGAATTGAATATTAAAGATAAAATCCCTTGATTTTTGCCGGATTGTTTGATAGAGTGGAAATAGGCGTAAGAAAGCGCCATACAACTAGATTAAGAAAAAAGAGAGGTATCGGAATGGCACAGGATCCTAATTTAGAGCGGGATGATATGGAACCGCAGGAGGAAATGACAGTTACACTGACCCTGGATGATGGATCAGAGCTGGAGTGCGTAGTACTTACCATTTTCACAGCAGGCGAAAGAGATTATATTGCACTGCTTCCGATGAACGGCCCTGAGGCGGAAGAGGGAGAAGTTTATCTGTACCGTTATTCTGAGAAGGAGGACGGGCAGCCGAATCTTGAAAATATTGAAGATGACGAGGAATATGAGATCGTTGCGGATGCCTTTGACGAATTACTGGATGATGCGGAATATGATGAACTGGTAGGCGAAGACGAAGACGAAGAGTAGACAGAGGAAAAGCCGGGGCAGGTCCTAAAAAGGACTGGTCCCGGTTTTAAGGTTTATATGAACATGTGCTTATAAAGCCTTACAAAACATAGGATACTACTGATAATAGAAGTATATACAGCAAGTATTGCAATCTATAAAACCTGCGTACTATATACTACTATAATTGTATCTATGGGAAGTGAGGAATATCTGTATGGACAACGAGGCGGTACTTAAGAAAATCGAGGAAATCAACAGAAGCAAAGAGTGGTCTATGTACAGGTTATCAAAGGAAAGCGGGATTGCTCAGTCCACATTGTCCAGCTTGTTTGGAAGGAGAGCCAATATCAGCCTGCCAAAACTCGGCAGGATCTGCAATGCGTTTGGTCTTAAAATGTCGGATTTCTTTTCTTTGCTGGAACAAGAGGCAGAAGACGGGCAATCCCGGCAGAATGATTATGAAGTCATTGAGATGGTACAGAAGGCAGCGATGCTGTCTAAGAATAACAGGCGGCTTTTGCGTTCCATGATCATTGTAATGGAAGAACTGGAAAGAGAAAATAGAAGAAAAGGAGAACGGTAACATGGAAAAAATTGTTGATGCCAGAGGCCTGACATGTCCACAGCCGGTTATTAAAGCAAAAGAGGCATTAAAGGATATGGGTGAGGGTACATTAAAGGTCCTTGTGGACAATGAAATTGCAGTTCAGAATGTAATGAAACTGGGGAGTTATGAGGGATTTGCTCCTGTTTCTGAGAAAAAAGCCGAAGGGGAATATGAAATCCTGTTCCACGTAAACAGGAAACCCGGCAATCTGGAAGAAACGGCCAAAGAGGAAGAATGCTTCCCGGATGCCAGAAAAAAAGGCCTTGTAGCAGTGCTTTCATCGGATCAGATGGGAGGAGGCAATGAAGAACTTGGACGCATTCTGATGAAGGGATTTGTTTATGCCCTTACCAAGCAGGAAGAGCTTCCTGAGACGGTTCTTCTTTATAATGGGGGAGCCAGGTTATCTGTGGAAGGCTCTCAGTCCCTGGAGGACTTAAAGAGCTTAGAGGCCCAGGGAGTGGAAATCCTCACCTGCGGAACCTGCCTGAATCATTATGAATTAACAGACAAGCTGCAGGTTGGTTCCGTAACCAATATGTATGAAATTGTGGAAAAAATGGCTGGCGCCCGCCTGGTGATCAGACCTTAAAAATACCCGGTTTTATGGGAAGAGGATGGTTTTTATTGACAAAACAGGGGTTTCGTTCTATAATTCACTCAGCTAATTTTAAACATCACTGGCAGGCTTGATTTGTAGTTACAGGTAAGCCATGTTAAAACATTTGAATAATTTGACGGCAAACGCATATGTCTTTTATAGAAACGTTCTATCCGCCAAATTATGAATGATATGGCTGAGTTGCAATGGTTGTCACCGTTTTATTTGTTTGAGGAGGAGAATTATGGAAAACAATAAAAGT
Source organism: Lacrimispora sp. BS-2 (assembly GCF_040207125.1). NCBI lineage: Bacteria > Bacillati > Bacillota > Clostridia > Lachnospirales > Lachnospiraceae > Lacrimispora > Lacrimispora cavernae. The sequence continues at coordinate 2,221,925 of NZ_CP157940.1, read as the reverse complement.
GCAGGAAAAAAAACAGCGAAAGCCCCAGAGGAAATGGCAGTTGAAAAAGCAGCGGCGGCTGATGATGTCAGGAAGGCGCCTGTGAAAAAAAGCAGTGCGCCAAAGAGAACAGCTGCAAAGAAAAAAGATCCGGAGGTATCCTTCTTTCTGGAATATTCAGGAAAACAAATTGCCGCAGGAGAAGTGCTTGAAGCAGTTAAAAAGGATTATTTATCAAAGCATGAAGACGCTGCAGTGAAAACCCTTGAGATATACATAAAACCGGAAGAAGATACTGCTTATTATGCTGTGGACGGAGAAGGCTCCGACCAGTATAAGATTATATTGTAGTATTTATGCTGACACTGCCCCGGTATGTTTTTATATCCGGGGCTTTTGCCCGGCAAAAGGTCAGTGCCCGTAAGAAGTTTTTTTCTTCCGGGTACTTTCCTTTTTTTAGCCCAATGACCTCCACGTGATCTTTGGAACCTGGATTCTGCGGTAAAGCCTTTCAAGCAGTATGGTACAGGACAGGGTGAAAAATATTTCCAGCACCGTGCTCACGATTCCTGTCAGGAAAAAGAGAAAGGCAGACAAAACCGTTATCACCAGTAAGCCATGCAGATAGGGCCGGTAAACCGCCTGATTCATGCAATAAAGCTTCCAGATGATCATATAAAGGCAGATAAGAAGAGAAATTGATGCCAAAAAGGATAAAATAACATGGAGGACCGCATGAATAGGCTGAGAGTCCGGCAGATAAGGCGTGATGACTGCCAGAGCCAGAAGCAATAGGGCAGTGGTGCTGATCACGGTTTCTTTTCTGTTCCGGGGAAGTCCGCCTATGATCCGTTTTAAAACGTAATAAAAATACGTTCCTACAATAATACCCCATAAAAGAAACAGGTTTTTTCTGGAAGACAGATTCCCTAATACGGAAAAATTCATTGTGAACCAGTCGGTTCCCCAGGCAAACAAAATGGTATATATGGGTATAATGAAGTAAGCGGTAATGGTTATTAAAGACATAAGACACCTCCAGTCATTGGTCTCTTCCTATTTTGGCTCTTACTTCGAAAAATAATGACAGATATATGTAATTTTTATAAAATTTAAATTCAGAGGAAAAATAATGATTCAATTACCGGATGAGTTCAGAGAAAAGATGAAAGGGCTTTTAGGAGCAGAGTATGATTCTTTTATAGAAAGCTATGATAAGGAACGGGTTCAGGGCTTAAGGGTAAATCCTTTAAAAATTTCCCTGGAGAAATTTGATGAGATCTGCCCGTTTCAGCTAAAAAAGATTCCATGGGCAGCGGAAGGGTATTACTACCAGGCAGGAGAACGGCCTGGAAAGCATCCATACCATGAGGCAGGCCTTTATTATATCCAGGAGCCAAGCGCCATGGCTGTTGTGGAACTGCTGGACCCCAGGCCGGGAGAGAAGATTCTTGACCTGTGTGCTGCGCCTGGAGGGAAAACAACCCATATTGCAGGACGGATGCAGGGCAAAGGCTTTCTTCTAAGCAATGAGATCCATCCGGCCAGGGCAAAGATCCTCTCCCAAAACGTAGAACGTATGGGGATTGGGAATGCGGTTGTATCCAACGAGGATTCAGGGAGCCTGTCCCTTCGCTTCCCCGGCTTTTTTGACCGGATCGTGGTGGATGCCCCCTGTTCCGGAGAAGGAATGTTCCGTAAGGATGAGACGGCAAGGCTGGAATGGTCACCCGGGCACGTAAGAGCCTGTGCAGCTCGCCAGGAAGAGCTTCTATCCAATGCCGCGGCAATGCTAAAGCCCGGTGGAACCATGGTTTACTCCACCTGTACCTTTTCCCCGGAGGAAAATGAACAGGTCATTGAAGGTTTCCTTTTCTCTCACCCCGATTTTTCCATTGCGGATGCAGGAAAACGTCCTGGACTTTATCCGGGCCGCCGGTCATGGAGTAAATCCAGCATGGCAGACTTAGAAAAGACCTTTCGCATCTGGCCTGACAGATCAGAAGGGGAAGGCCATTACCTGGCGGTATTAAAAAAGAGCGGAGATGGGATTTCTGAAAAAAAGCAGACCACTCCGGAGTACACCAGGGACAAATCCGTATTAAAAGAATTAGAAACGTTTTTAAAGGATTTTCTGGTAAATCCTGCTCCTCTGCTTCTTCGAAAGGAATATATTCTCTTTGGGGACCAGCTGTATCTGATCCCGCCGGAAATGATTGATTTTAAGGGCATCAAAATTCTCCGTCCGGGACTTCACCTGGGAACTGTGAAAAAGAACCGGTTTGAGCCATCCCATGGCTTTGCTCTTTTCCTTAAAAAGGAAGAGGTGAGCCGTTTCATCGACCTGCCGGCTGACGGAGGGGAAGTTATAAAGTATTTAAAGGGAGAAACCCTGACCGGGGAGGCATATCTTTCCGGCGACAATCATAAAGGCTGGGTGCTTGTCAATACCGGCGGATATTCCATTGGATTTGCCAAGCTTGCCGGGGGAATTCTTAAAAATCATTATCCCAAAGGCCTTCGGTGGATGTGATTCCAATGAACTGCATGTCCTCGGGAAGGGGCGCCTCAAAAGAAAGGGGCTCCTTTTTGATTGGGTGGAGGAAATCCAGCCGGAAGGAATGAAGGGCCTGGCGGGTGATGTAACGGTAGTCCGGATGATAAAGAAAATCTCCCGGCAGGGGATGGCCCATGGATTTTAAATGGACCCGGATCTGATGGGTACGGCCGGTTTCCAGAGTCAGGCCTGCAAGGGAATGTCCTGTCACAGGATCATAGTAAAGCCGTTTATAATGAGTGCGTGCCTCTTCTCCATTTATCCGGTCCACACACCGTTCAATGGTAGAGCCGTCTACCCGGGCAATGGGAGCATCAATGGTTCCGCTTAAGGGAAGCTTTCCCTGGACAACCGCAAGATAACGGCGGTGAAGCTCTCTTTTTTTCACCATGTCCGAAAGAATGCAGGCGCTTAAAGGGTTTTTTGCCAGCACTAAAAGTCCGGTGGTATCCCGGTCCAGACGGTTAATGGCCCGGTAGATAAAGGCTTCGTTCTTTTCTTTAAAGTAATATGCCATCCCGTTGGCAAGGGTATGATCAAAGTTACCCTGGGACGGATGGATGGGGACGCCGGCTGCCTTGTTAATGACCAGGATATGTTCATCCTCGTACTGGATTTGAATTGGCATGGGAGTGGGGACAATATTCTTAGAACTTTCATCCTCACAGATGAAGACAGATAAAAACTCTCCCGTCTTCAGGACGTGGGTCGTATAGACAGGCTCTCCTTCCACCGTTATTCCGTTTTTAGTATTCCGGAGCTGCCGGATCAGGCTCTGGGAATATCCCAGGTTTAAGAGATATTGTTTCACGGTCACCCCTTCAAAGGGTTGTTTTATGGTATAAGTCATAGTCATTTTCATAAACCGATTCTATCATGGCGGGTAGTGATTGACAAGGAGAATCTATGGGTTATAATTAGCTGGTAGAAAATGAAAAAAGGGGGGTTAATGATGTTTGACCAAGATATTTATGAGGAATTGGAAATTGAATTTGAAAGAAACAACATAATGGAAGATGTGGACGAGGTTCTGCTAGATTTGGCAGAAGCAATCGCAGACAGGGGAATTATGGATAAAGAACTGATTTTGACGGAATCCTATGGTAAGGTACAGATTCAGGTGACAGGAGTCTGCTCCGAAGAAGAGGGGGAAGCAAACGTTCTCATTAAACAGGTGCGGATCGGTAAAAAAGAATTTGAAATCAATGATTATTTCCTATAAGGTGAAAGCAGGGCGAAAGAAATGGAGGCAGCATACTCATGATAACAATCAAACAGAAATATTCGCCAAAGGAGCTGGGGATCGATCTTTTGAGCGATCTGGCGGGAGCATTTTTATTCAATATTGGAATCTATAATTTTGCGGTAAGCGCGGAATTCGCTCCTGTAGGAGTATCCGGTATCGCATTGATCCTGCGCCATTTATTCGGTCTGCCCATGGGCATTACCAGCATGGTCCTTAACATTCCCATCGTGTTAGTCAGTTACAAGCTTTTGGGAAGGCGTTTTTTGCTCCGTTCCATGAAGAGTATGGTCATCTTTGCCCTTGTGCTGGACTATGTAGTCCCTTATCTGCCGGTTTACCAGGGAAATCCCCTGTATGCTGCTGCCTGCACCGGAATTTTTTCAGGTCTGGGGCTGACCATCGTCTATTTAAGAAACTGTTCCACAGGAGGCACGGACTTTCTGGTCATGGCGATCCGGAAGCTTTTTCCTCACCTGACTATTGGACAAATATCCCTTGTGGTGGATGCCATAGTAATCATTGCCGGAGGTTTCGTGTTCCGTAATCTGGATGCAGTTATCCTTGGCATGCTCTCTACCATTGTGACCACCATGGTAATCGATAAGATCATGATTGGCCTGGGAGCCGGAAAGCTGGTTTTTGTGGTCACCTCTCATGCAGAAGAGGTGGCTCAGAGAATCGAGGAAAACACCGGGCGGGGCAGTACCTTCCTTCACGGACAGGGCTCCTATTCCCTGGATGAAAAGAAGGTGGTCATGTGCGCCTGCAACAACAGCCAGGTGGTGCCAATCCGCCACGCTGTCCACGAAACAGACAAGGAAGCGTTTCTTATTATCACGGATTCCAATGAGGTTTATGGTGAAGGGTTTAAAGCCATTGGAGGGCAGTTTTAGGCTGAGGGTGTATCTGAAAACATGACAGTTTTCAGATACACCCTTATTTTATGCCGGATTTTCCATGGCCGGAAGTGTGATCCACAATGGCATCCTTTTTTAAAAAGCTGGCTCTTTTGACGCTGTCGGTCCCGAATTTGCTGCGGATATGATCCACCGCCTTTTCCATTTCCTTCATCTTGCGGGACTGCTCAGACTCAAAAAGATTAAGCTGGCAAAAGCCTTCCTCTGAAATCTTGGTGGTACGCACGCCGATTAAGCGCAGGGGAGTGCGGTCCCAAAGCTCCTTAAGCAGCTTGCAGGCATTTTCATAAATTACTGTGGTGGAATCCGTAGGATTGTTTAAGGTCATCTGATGGGACTTGGTTTGAAAATTCCAGTCCTTGGTCTCCACACAGACGCAGTCGCTCATAACATGATCTGCACGAAGGCGGGCGCCCACGGTTTCGCTTAAAGACAGGAGGACCTGGCAGGCCATGTCAAAGTCGTCTATATCATGGGAAAGGGTGGTGCTGTTACCGTAGCCCTTGTTTAAAGGCTCCCGTTCTGCCACGGGAGAGGTATCAATGCCCAAGGCATAATCATGTATCAGCAGGGCATACTTTCCCCCCAGAAGGGGCTTTAAGTGGTTTACATTGCAGGCTGCAAGCTCCCCTATGGTGTGTATGCCGATGCCTTCCAGCTTTTTCTGGGCGGAATGGCCCACAAAAAACAGTTCCCGAATGGGGAGAGGCCACATTTTGGAAGGTATCTCATGGGAAAACAGAGTGTGGCAGAGATCAGGCTTTTTAAAATCCGAGGCCATCTTGGCTAAGAGCTTGTTGGGAGCGATACCGATATTCACCGTAAACCCCAGATTCTGCCGGATCCTTTCCCGTATCTGGTTTGCCACCTCAATCGGAGAGCCAAAAAGGTGGATGGTGGAGGTCATGTCGAGAAAGGCCTCGTCAATGCTGAATTTTTCAATGTCAGGGGTGTAATCGGACAAAAGCTCCATCAATTCCCGGGATTTTTCAAGGTACACGTCAAACCGGGCCGGAACAACGGTCAGGGCAGGGCACTTGCGCAGGGCCTGGCTGATGGGTTCCCCGGTTGTGATCCCAAATGCTTTTGCGGGCGTGGATTTAGCCAGAACAATTCCATGTCTTAAAGAGGCGTCACCGCCTACTGCTGATGGAATGGTCCGTAAATCCAGGGCTTCTGGGTCAGCTTCCAGCCGGCTGACAGATTCCCAGCTTAAATATGCGGAATTTACGTCTATGTGAAAAACTAAGGGTTCTGGTACCATATCCGTCTCTCCTTTGATATAATTTACTTAATAAAGGCAGGTCTTTTGGCAGTTTGACTTTTACCCTTAGGGGCACTTAGAGATTCAAACTTCCTTCTCTCTTATTATACCGAAAATATGTTCGGGAAGTAAAGGGAATAATTAAAAAAACTGCGGAATAGGATAAAATAAATCCACGTCGGAGGCTCTTTCATGAGGCATGCCAGAGGAATACTGCTGGCAGCAGTGATTGTCTTTCTCATAGGGACAGGTACTGCTGCGGTTAAGCTTTCAGAAAAAGAGGCCGTTAATGAGAACACAACAGTAACAGAGGAGAAAGGAGAAAAAAACGCGCCGGTTCAGACAAAAGATGAGCTAAATCTTTATGCCCAGTCAGCCGTTTTGATGGATGCCTCTACCGGCCGCATTTTATACGCAAAAAATGAGAATCTGGCCCGTCCCATGGCCAGCACCACAAAAATCATGACCTGCATCCTTGCCTTGGAGTATGGAAATCTGTCTGACACAGTAACTGCCAGCCAGAATGCGGCTTCCCAGCCTAAGGTCCATCTAGGGGTCTATAAGGGAGAGAAGTTCCTGCTTAAGGATCTGCTTTACAGCCTGATGCTGGAATCCCATAATGATGCCGCCATGATGATCGCAGAGCACGTTGGAGGGAGCCAGGAGGGGTTTGCCAGGCTCATGAATGAAAAAGCCAGGGATTTAGGCTGCGAAGATACATATTTTATCACACCCAATGGACTGGATGCCAAAGAAGAAAAGGATGGACAGGTGAAGATACATTCCACAACGGCAGCGGATTTAGCCAGGATCATGAATTACTGCATCGGCCAGTCGTCAAAGAAGGATGAGTTCCTGAAGATTACGGCAACGAGAAGCTATTCCTTTGCTGATCTGGAAGGGAAACGTTCCTTTTCCTGCAATAACCACAATACCCTTCTGGCTATGATGGACGGGGCGTTTTCAGGAAAAACAGGTTTCACCGGAGGAGCCGGATATTCCTATGTGGGAGCGGTACAGGATGGCGGAAGGACCTATACCATCGCCCTTTTAGGGTGCGGCTGGCCTCCCCATAAGGCCTATAAATGGTCGGATGCAAGAAAGCTGTTCCAATACGGGATGGAACGCTTTCATTTCAGGAACGTGTATAAGGACATCAGTTTTCCTGATATTCCGGTAAAGGAGGGGATTCCTTCCTCAGGCCACCTGGATGAACCGGTCATGATATCCTGCGGCATAGGCGGGGAGGAAGAGAAGACCTTAACCCTTCTTCTGTCAGACGAGGAGGAAGTCACGGTACAGACAGATATTCCAAAGGAATTAAATGCTCCGGTGCGTAAGGGGCAGACGGTGGGAACTGTCATTTACCGCTTAAACGGAGAGGTTATTAAGGAATATCCGGTTTGTCTGAACGAAGGTGCAGACCGTCTGACAACAATCTGGTGCTTAAAAAATATCTTTAGCAAATATCTCTCCATGCCGGGACTTGTGGGAATCATTCCTGTCTGATCAAAGAAAACTGACGGAACTGGGCTTTTAAGTATGAAAGCCCAGTTATTTCTGATGGCAATGCTGCATTACAGAGTAAGGAGCTTAATCCGATGGCAACAGCGGTATCTGCCAGGCGGGGGAAATCTATATCAGAACGCACCATATATAACAATCAGCCATGCTTAACAAATAAAATTTCTCAATAATTCCCTATTGAATTATTTTATTATCTATATAATTGATAGATTTGTCTGAATATGATAAAATTCAACATCGTGCTAGCTTAATAAGGCAGTGTGATTTCATAATTGTTTATTCATATGTAATTTTAATCATATGGAAAAATATAGCATAATTACAATCGTCAAGTTAGCTCAAAATAACACTTTTAGGAGGAGAGTATTTTGAATTTTACACGAATCAGACAAAGTATGAAACGAAAGGCAAGCGCCGCGTTAGCTCTGATTATGCTTATGTCCTCAGCTATGCCGGCATATGCAGAGCCTGCTGATCTGTCAGATTTTAGTAATGATCAGTTAGTTTCATCAAACGTGGCCACACCATCACAGGCCGGCAAGTCTGCATCATCACAGGCTGACAAGCCCGCACCATCACAGGCCGATAAGTCCACATCATCACATTACGGCAAGTCCGCACCATCACAGGCTGAGAAGCCTGTACCATCAAAGTCCGGCAAGTCCACACCATCACAGGCTGACAAGTCCACGCCGTCACAGGCAGGGAAAATCGTAAATGAGATGCTTCCCGATTTCAGCCTTGAGAGAACTATAGGGCTTGCAGGTGATTATGCAGATGGAGAGTACACAGGGACCGGTAAGGGGTTTAAAAGCACGATAACGCTAATGGTCACTATAAAAGATAACGCTATTGTAGACATAGAAGAAGTATCACAAGGAGACACACCGGATAATTGGGAGAAAGCAAAAGCATTATTTGCAACTATTATAGATGCTAATTCTACGGATGTAGATGGGGTATCCGGTGCTACCAAGAGTTCAAACGGTATCAAAGAAGCAGTTAATGACGCTCTTTCCAAAGCTGTCATCAAAGAAAACCAGGTATTCCAGGATGGCAATGGCAGTAAGTCAGATCCATTTATCGTGGCAACCAGTATACAGTTAACGAGATTTGCTGATAAGGTAAATGCAGGAAATGACTATAGCGGCAAATATATTGAACTTTCTGCTGACATCGAATTGGAAGATCAGTGGACACCGATCGGTATTGGAGCCAATGGTTTTGCAGGTTCATTTAATGGCCGGAACCATACCATTAACGGACTTACGATCGCAAGTGACAGTTTTGCATACGCAGGTCTTTTCGGCTGCATGAAAACAGGTGCCAAAGTCAGAAATATCAAATTGGAAGATGTGGACATCAGTATTACTTCTTCTGGCGCTGAAGCATGTGCAGGCGCAGTTGCAGGAAAAACAGAAAAAAACGTATTGATTGATAATGTAGTTATTACAGGCAAAATAGAAAGCCATTCTGCCAAAAGCTACGCTGGTGCTGTTACCGGAATTTTGGGAGGAGAATCTATCATTGCCAATGTATCTGTTAATGCTGATGTATCAGCCGTGTCCCAGTCAGGCGTGACATATGCAGGCGGTATCGTTGGTGCATCAAATAATAAATGCATCATTGCCAATGCGGCAACATTTGGAAGCGTATCGGCAGAAACCGGCGGACAGTTATTTGCAGTTGCAGGCGGTATTGCAGGTATTGCAGCAGGTACATATTACAATGTGTTTTCCGGCGCAATGATTACGGCTGAAAGTGCTGCAGATGCCAAAGAATTAGTTGGCGGTATCGGCGGTATGGGCAGCGCGGTTACAGCAATAGTAAATGGATATTACAGCAATAAAACTGAAAAACCATTTATGCTGGCAAGTGACACAATAACAGGCTATGTCACCAATAATGTGAAAGCTCTTACCGATGAGGAGTTATATGGTGAGACTATGGCAGATACATTAAATAATGGTCTTACAAGGTCTGAGATTGCAAAAGCGTCTGAGACCATTGCGGCGGCAAAGCAGGCAAATATGGGCGATTTGTCAGCGGCAGTACGCACCATAGGGGATTTCTATGCCTGGAGTTTTGATCAGGAGTTAGTTATAACTAACAATATTTTCGTAGACGACAGCATAGATGCAACCATATTTGACAGCGGTAACGGAACAGAAGAATCACCTTATATTCTTAAAACCGAAGCACAGCTTCGTAAGTTTGCCGTTTCACTTACAGACGATGTGAAATATGCAGGAATTTATATCGCTTTAGATGAAGATGTGGACGTATCCGGTGAGACATGGATGCCTATCGGACAGGGACATTATGACTTTATGGGTAATTTTGATGGACGCGGCCATGTGATCACAGGCATGAACATTGGATCGGCTGAAAATCCCCATATAGAAGATAAGGCAGATACGAATGATACTGCCAAAATGACCACGTTCTATGGATTTTTCGGTGTATTAGGCGAAAATGCAGTAGTGAAAAATTTAAGTATCGTGGATGGAGAAATAGCAGTAGTCCATCCGTCCAGCGCTTATGCGGGTCTTTTAGCAGGTCTTACAGAAAAAGCATTTATTGACGGCTGCCATACAGAGGGAAGCATATATGCAGAAACAAAACACAAGAAAGCCAATGTTTGGACAGGCGGACTGGCAGGCCAGACGATCAGAGGCGGTATCATCAACTCCTGGTCAGAAGCAGACGTATACTGCAAAGCCATAGGCGGCCTGTCACAGGGCGGCGGCTTCGTGGGCATGGTCAACAGAAGCGTAATTGCAAACTGCTATGCTGCAGGCGATGTCGCAGGCAAAGCCAGCCGTGAAGATGGTAATGAAGGCATGCCATCTATCGGTTCCTTTATTGGTGTAAATGGAGGTAAGGTGGCAAACTGCTACTCTACAGGCAACATGAAAGCAGAGTCATTTTCTACCTATGTAGGTTCATTTGCAGGATGGTCAACAGGTATTGCAAGACAATTTTTATCCTACTATAACGCAGATGCGCGCCAAAACAGCAATGGTGTCATCAGCAATCCGGTTATCCCAGTAGGTTATATGGTCAGTGCGGGCATAAATGATGAGGGCGAGCCATATGACGGCGTATACCATGTGGGTATTGATTCAAAGACATTAACACAGATGCAGGAGAAAGATTTTGCTGCATTGCTGAATAAGAATTTCACTGCATTCCCTATGGATTTAAACAATGGCACCAGTGTAAACATTGGCAACCAGAATGCCATGGGGCTTCCTTCTTTCATGAAATTAAGAACCTGGGAGCTTACAGACGGCACAGTACGTCCTACTGGTGAACAAGCAGAAACAACGTATGCAGATATGACACCTATATTTGAGCCAAACACTTTAGAAAAAGCAGACGGCACATACTATGGCAGAGCAAAGACGGATGCAGGAAAGTATGTTTATGTAGAAATGACTGTAAAAGATGGGAAGATTGCCGGCATAAAAATGACTGGAAATGACGTGGGACAGGCTTTAGAGGCCATAGCAGATGATGTAATCGCATATGTTATTTCCACACAAGATTATTCACAATTAGCAGGCGACAGCGATTTGGCAAAGCTGCTTAAATCTGCTATAGCGGCAGCGGCCAAGAAAGCATCCATCCGTGATTTAACAGGATACGGAAATGCAGATCCTTCAATTTTCGAAGCAGGAGACGGTACAAAAGAAAATCCATACATGATCAAAACTGCCGGGCAGCTGGTGGCATTTGCGGCATCAATAAATGAAGACGAGCATTATAAAGGAAAATATGTAAGACTTGATGGAGATATTTCTCTGTCAGGAATCCAGTGGATACCGGCAGGCGGTTCAGGTGCATATGGATTCAGAGGCACATTTGACGGAAATGGTCACGTTATCAGTGACATGACCATTGGAACAAAGGAAAGTCCGGAAACATACTGCGTATCTGCAGGCTTGTTTGCAAATCTGCAGTCAGCCTATGTGGTGAATCTTGGCATTGAAAATGCGGCTGTCTATAACAAATATATGGGAGACGGCAACATATCCTATACGGGTTTGCTTTCCGGATATTTTGAAAATCCGTCAAACATAGGCGGATATATAGATCATTGTTATGCAAAAGGCGTGATCGAGAGCTGGTCATCAAAGCAAAATGACACCGCAGGCCTGGTTGGCAATATAAACTGGGGTATTATCGCAAACTCATATACTGATGTAAGCATAAAAAGTGAAAGCAAAGAACGTTGGGCTTATGGTGGAGGCATCAGCGCGATACCGAACAAATCACTTCTTATCAACAACTATGCCAAAGGAAAAATCTATGCCAAAGGCAACGGGGCCAGAATGACCATAGGCGGTATCGCAGGCATGAATGCAGGCATTGTCATCAACAGTTTTGCAAATATGGCATTAGAGACGGCTGCCACGACTGTAGATATAGGCGGCATCGCAGGCCGTGTAGCTGGTATCGGCTATGTAGAGAATGCCTATTTCAATACAGATGCGCCTCAGATTAGCGGTTTGGAAGAGATTGCTTCTAAAAAGGGTGCAGGAACGATCGTTACAGGGCAAGAATATGGCAAAGGTACTGTGACAAATATGGAAGGCAGAAATGCTTCTGAGTATAACAGTGCTGAATTTGCAAAATTGCTTAACAGCAATCAGTCTAATGCAGAAATGATGGGCAGAGCAAAAGCCATTTTGGAAAAAATCGGATTTGCCGGCATAGAGGAAGTTGCCCTTCGCCAGTTTGAATATGATGAAAAAACCGGAGAAGTGAGATTTAAAGCGGATGAAAAAGACAACAGCACTGTGGAAGAAGGCGGCAGCACCGGCAATGGCAGCAGCCACGGAGACAGCTCATCAGGCGGCAGCAGTATTACAGACAAAGGCGCATCATCTTCAAAGAATAATTCTGTTCAAACAGGCGGTACATGGAAACGAGATGAAACAGGCTGGTGGATCGTAAAACCAGATGGCACTTATCCAAAAAATGAATGGTATCGGGCTGATTTAAACGGCACTTTAACATGGTATCTCTTTGACCAGCAGGGATATATGAGAAGCGGCTGGTTTACTGATGCTGATGGAAATACTTACTTCTTACATAATCAAAACGATGCTTCTTTCGGAGCAATGTATACAGGCTGGAACATGATTGATGGAATATGGTATTATTTCTATCCATCCGGGCCAGGCTACAAGGAGACAGTAGGAAAGCTTGCTCAGGATGTGGTTACTCCGGACGGCTATAGAGTAGGTGCAAAGGGAGAATGGATACAGCAGGCTTCATAAGAATTTAAAACCAGGATATAAACAAATCCCATGTGTATGGCGTAATGGCATAATACACATGGGATTATTATTTTTATGCACTTTGGCAGTGTCAATTAAAATATCGTGATTTTGCCATTCAAAACTATATAATGGCCAGCAGATTACTGTTATATATTTGGAAGAAACAGCAGAAAATTAATTGTATAAAAGATTTGCCCATGGTATATTAAAAGTGTTTGTTTATCCAAGGAAAGGGAACTGCATCAGTATGAATATGAAGAAAATCGCAACAGTGCCTGTGGGCAATACCATTTATGCCCTGGCCGTATCCCTGTTCATTCTGCCGTGTGGACTGAGCACAGGCGGAACGACCGGACTTGCTTTGGTGGCCTATCACCAGTTTGGGATTCCAGTAGCTGCCTTTGTGGCAGTTTTTAATATTATAATGTTTGTGGCGGGAGCCTTGTTTTTGGGAAGGCAGTTTGCATTTACCACCATGATCATCAACCAGGTCAATGAGGTGCGGGGAAGGGGATTTACCCTCCATTAAGAATATAAATAATGGATAAAGAACCGGGGAGAATCTTACAGAAAGATGACTAAGGTTTACAGTTTTTGAAACCCTATTGACTTATTATCCTGACAGGTGCTATACTGTGCCCTGATTAAAGGGTGAAAGAAAACCCATTTGACCCTTGGAGATAAAAAATGGACGCAGGGAGGAATCAGGAAATGCTGAAAAAGAAAATCAGTTTATTTTGTTTGGCCGTTGCTTTTGCTGTATTGCTCGCAGCTGGCTGCGGCAGGAAGCAAGCTGAAGATTTGGGCGGCGCTCCTTCGGAAGCGGCAAAAACAGAGACTGCGGCCGTCAGGATGGAGAGATCCGGAACACAAGAAAATGAGGCTGATGAGATTGTTCAGGAAGAGGATATGGACCAGTCAGGGCCGGGAATAGAGGCCGTGGAGAGTGAAGAAAGCGCTGGGACGGAAAAAAAGGTGGAGGCATTTGCCGAAAAAATCCAGGAAGCGGTAGGGGACCGGGATTTACAGGCATTTGGGGATCTTCTTATTTATCCCTGTGTTTTCATAACAGGTGATAAGGAGACCATCACCCTTAACAGCCGGGAAGATTTATTTAAGCAGAACCCTGACATGGTGTTTGGAGATGATCTTATGGTAGCGGTTGCCAATGTGGACACGGTTTCACTGAAAATGACGGACAAAGGCGTGACCATGGGAGAAGGAGAATCAAAGATCACCTTTCAGGAAAAAACCGATGGAAGCTTTGGGATAACAGAAATAAGGGAATAAGATGGAAGAGAATGTTACTTTAGATGAGATGCTTTCTTTCCGTGAAAAGAAAGTAAGAATGCAGGAAACACTTCAAAAAGATCATGATGGAGCCACTATCGTGGCTCTCGGGATGAACATTCCCGGTCCAAGGAAAACCTCACCCGGCATTCTTCTGGCATTTTCCGCAGGAGGAGAAGAGCTTAACCGTCTGTTTACGGAACATGGGCTGACTGTGATGGAGGAGACCGCGGTGGGAGAGAAGGCCGGTTATTTTAAGCTCTATGCAGTGAAAAGTCCTGATCCCCATTTTGTGAAAAAGATAACGATTCAAATGGAAGAAACCCATCCCCTTGGAAGGTTGTTTGATATCGACGTATACGATGAGGCAGGAAAGGGGATCAGCAGGGAAGAATTAGGCTCCCCTGTGCGGAAATGCCTGATTTGTGAAACGGATGCAAAGCTGTGCGGCCGCAGCAGGAGCCATACCGTTAAGGAGCTTTACGGACGTGTTGAGAGTATCATAGATTCCTGGTTAATAGAAAGGGGCAGATGAGAATCTGCCTCTTTCTTAATAAATTTTAAGATTCCTTTTTCCCCTGGTTAAGATTCTCCCTATAAAATGAAATTATCAAAGATAAAAGGGAGGCTTTAAGCAAAATGGAGATAAAAAAACCAGCCATGGCCGGTACATTGGAGTCCAGCGACTGTCAGGTAACTGTTGAGCCAGGTGATGGTAAAATCGATTTTGTGCTGGAAAGCGCAGTAATGAACCAGTATGGCAACAGGATCAGGAAGGTAATCATGGAGACCCTTGGAAATCTCAGTATTGACAATGTGAGAATCACGGTTGTTGATAAGGGAGCACTGGACTGCACCATTAAGGCGCGCGTGGAAGGAGCGGTATCCCGTTCCATAGACCAGTTTGAAAATATTCTCTGGGGAGGCAAAAAGAAACGATGAATCCGAATAAGAAACGGCTCAGAAGAACCATGATGTTTTTAAATGCCCAGAAACCGGGCCTCATTAAGGATCCGTATATTTATAAACCAGATTCCCTTATGCTGGATTTAGAGGATGCGGTGGCAGAAAACCAGAAGGATGCAGCCAGATTTTCCCTATATCATGCACTTAAGGAGATCGATTACAGGGGCTGCGAGCGGGTGGTCCGGATCAACGGCCTGGATACTCCTTATTGGAAGGAGGATATCCGCTGTGCGGTTGCAGGCGGCTGTGATGCCATCCGGATCCCGAAAACAGAACGGCCTGAGGAGATAAAGGCAGTGGAAGCGGAGATCCGGACAGCAGAAGAAGATTTCGGCATTCCGGAAGGAAGGACCCTTATTATGGCTGCCATAGAATCCGCAAGAGGAGTGGTAAAGGCGCTGGATATCTGCGAGGCTTCCGAAAGGCTGTTTGGAATTGCACTTTCCGGCGGAGACTATACCAAAGACCTTCAGACCCATATTACTGGAACCGGTATTGAGTTAATGGGAGCCAGACAGAATTTAATCATTGCGGCCAGGGCAGCAAAGGTCCAGTGCTTTGATACGGTTTATACAAACCTTGATGATATGGAAGGCTTCCGGAAGGATGTGGAAACCATTCATCTGATGGGATTTGACGGAAAATCCATTGTCAATCCCCGCCAGATTCCGGTTGTCCATGAGATTTTTACGCCTGCGCAGAAGGATATCACGTTTGCAGAAAAGGTCGTTAAGGAAATCGAGGAGAAAAAGGCAGAGGGAATCGGAGTATTTACCGTAGACGGAAAGATGATCGACATTGCGTTCTATGACGGAGCCAAGAGAACCATAGAGCTTGCCAAGGCCTCCGGTGTATATAAAGGAGATTTGTAAGATGATTAATGCAGTAGGGAGAGAGATTCCGGAAGAAATCTTAAAACTGACAGGAAAAAAACCTTTTATGGGTGTTCATCACTTTGATGGATTTGAATATAAAAAAGACGGTCCGGTCACGAAGTGCGTGATCAATTCGGATAAAAGTAAGCTGGTGGAAAGCATTCACGACTGTCTGGTAAAATGCGGGATAAAGGATGGAATGACCCTGGGCTTTCATCATCATTTCCGGGAAGGCGATTATGTGGTAAACATGGTGATGGAGGAGATCCACAACATGGGAATCAAGAATATTACCATCTGTGCCAGTTCATTAGGGAAAGCCCACGATAAACTGGTGGATTACATAGAGGATGGAACGATTACCGGGATACAGTCCTCCGGTGTCAGGGGGAAGATCGGCAGGGCCATATCTGAAGGAAAATTAAGGGGTCTGGCCGTTATGCGTTCCCATGGCGGCAGAGTCCGTGCCATTGAAACCGGAGAGGTGAGGATCGATATCGCATTTATCGGCGCACCTACCTGCGATGACTATGGAAACTGCCGGGGCATCGGCGGAAAATCGGATTGCGGCGTTCTTTCTTACTCTATGGCAGATGCCGACTATGCCGATAAGGTGGTGGCAATCACTGACTGTCTGGTTCCGTTCCCCAACTTCCCCGCCCATATCTCCATGACAAAAGTAGATTATGTGGTAGTTGTTGATGAGATTGGAAATCCGGATAAGATTGCAACCGGAGCTGCAAAACCAACTGCAGATATGCGTAAGCTTATGATGGCAGATTACTGTACCCAGTTTGTGGTCAATACCCCGTATTTTAAGGACGGATTTTCATACCAGACAGGGGTAGGCGGAGCTTCCATTGCCTCCACCATTTCTCTTGCAAAGATCATGAAGGAGAGAAATGTGCGTATGCGCTTCGGGGTAGGAGGGCTTACAAAGCCCATGTGCGACTTATTGGAGAACAATCAGGTTGACGCCCTCTTAGATACCCAGGATTTCGATCTGGATGCAGTAGAATCCGTTATCAATCCCAAGCATTTTCGAATCAGTGCGGGAGAATATGCGGATCCCTTTAATAAGGGAGCTGTCGTAAATAAGCTGGATTTTGTGATCCTGGCAGCTCTGGAAGTGGATGTGAATTATAACTGCAATGTAGTGGTAGGCTCAGACGGCATGATTACCGGCGCTCAGGGAGGGCATCCGGACACTGCAGCCGGAGCAAAATGCACCATAGTAATTTCTCCGCTCCTGCAGGGAAGGATTCCGGCTGTCTGCTCGGAGGTCACAACGGTCACCACTCCCGGCGAATCCATTGATGTGGTGATCACGGATTACGGTATTGCGATCAATCCGAGAAGGCAGGATCTGATCCAGTGTATGAAAGACGTGGATCTGCCATTTAAGACCATTGAGGAATTGCGGGATATCGCATACTCCATCGTAGGGGAACCGGAAAAGGTGCAGTTTGATGATAAGATCGTAGGGATTATCGAAAGCCGGGATGGTACCATCATGGATGTGGTGCGTAAAATCAAGGAGTTTCAGTTTACAGGAGAATAAACGATGGATGTCAGTTCTGGTGTGAAACCCAAAGAGACATTTGAAAAGACGGCTTTCTATATCGGGAACATGGCTTACCGGGCCATGCTTGAGGAGGTTTATACGACTCCCAAGCCCGGCCTGGTGGATCTGTATTCCCCAGGTGCCCATAAAGACATGGACGTTACCTCCTTTGAAAGGAGTGCGGCGGCTTTAGAACCGTATTTTGCCTCCATGGCCTTGGAAGGCATGAGGCTTCCTCATATGCCAGGGCTGCTGTTTGAGCGAATCCGCCGGATCGGTATGGCCGCAGAGGCAGCCATGTACAAGGCTACGGCAGGAGTGAATACCCATAAAGGGCTGATCTTTCACATGGGAATCTTAAGTGCAGCCGCCGGGGCATGCATGGAGGTTTATGGAACTGTGACAATAGACTGTCTGATTAAAATGGAACAGGCCATGGTCAGGGAGACCCTGGTAAAGGAATTGGAATTGGGGAATATGCAGTCCTTAAATAAACACGGGATTGCCGGCGCAAGAGGAGAGGCCATGACCGGCTATGCCTCCGTGCGAAAAATCGCCCTTCCCACCATGGCAAAAGGCCTTAGGGAAGGCCGGGACTGGAACCGGATCAAACTGGAAACCCTGTTTATGCTCATGAGCCAGGTAGAGGATTCAAACATCATTGCAAGACATGATTCGTCCGTCCTTTTAAAGGTTCAGTGCATGGCAGGGGATTTCCTGCTTTCCGGCGGGGCTTACGGAGACAAAAGCATGATGGCCCTGAAACAAATGGACGCGGACTTTATAAAGAAAAATATAAGTGCTGGGGGCTGTGCGGACCTTCTGGCTGTGGCAATCTTCATAAATGAACTGATAAAAGAACCGGTGAGGGGGAGATTCTATGGAATTCGTAAAGCTGGAAGGAAGGCCGTTTAAAGGAAAAGAACTGGAACTGTTAAAGGATTTTTTAAAACGGAATGATCTGGATTATGACCAGGGGATCGAATACAGCGTATGTCTCCTTGATGAGAATTACCGGATCCTTGCCACCGGATCAGCGGAGCAGAATGTCTTAAAATGCATTGCGGTTGATAAAAACGCACGGGGGCTTGGTTTATCCGGGTCTGTCATCTCATGTCTTACCCAGTATGAATTTGAGAATGGCAGATCCCATATTCTTATGTACACAAAGCCGGAAAACAGGGAAATGTTTGAGGATCTTGGATTTTATACGGTTCTTATGACTGATGATGTCCTTTTTATGGAAAACAGGAAGAAAGGATTTGAAGAGTTTGTGGACCGCCTGATCTCAGAGTCTCCGGCGGAGGCATTGAAACCAGGGGTGGCTGTGGGCTCCATCGTTGCCAACTGCAATCCATTTACTTATGGCCACCGGTATCTGGTTGAACAGGCCCTTAACTGCTGTGACTATGTCCATGTACTGGTTCTTGCCGATAACAGAAGCAGTTTTGGGGCGGACGAACGCTTTTTTATGGTACAGGAAGGAATTAAGGATCTGCCACGTGCCATCGTTCACCAGGCAGCTGATTTTGTCATATCAGCAGCCACCTTTCCCACCTATTTCATGAAGGAAAAGGTCCGCAGGGAAAGGGCTTGCTGCCATTTGGACTTAGAGCTTTTCGGCAGGCGCATTGCCCCGGTTCTTGGGATAACAAAGCGCTTCGTGGGAACAGAACCGGTATGCGCTGTAACCGGTCATTACAATGAGGAAATGAAAAAGATTCTGCCCCGTTATGGAATTTCTGTAATGGAAATCGAGAGGAAGGGTTTTGAGGGAGAGGCAATCAGTGCATCTGAGGTCCGGAAAAGGTATGAAAACGGAGACCTTGAAGGGATAAAGGGCCTGGTGCCGGAAACGACACTGCAATACCTTGAAAAGAAAAAAGAGGCAGAAGGCCTACGGGTTAAACCGGTATCCAAGGCCTCTGACTGTTAAGATATGGACCGGCTTTTGCCGGTCTTCTTCGATTTTACCACGCAGGCGGTTGATATACACCATGATGGCATTATCATCTACGGCAACGCTGTTTCCCCACACATGATCGTAAATCATGTCTTTTGTAAATACCTGGCCCGGATGCTTTAAAAACAGCAGCATCAGGCTGCTCTCTTTGGAAGAGAGAACAATTTCTTCTCCGTTTTTATAAAACCGCATGGTGGAAGTATTGTAAGTGAAAGATCCGCATTCCAGAACATCCGAACTGTACACCTGATTTTTGTTGCGGCGGATCAAAGCCTTTACCTTGGCACCCAGCACCAGGGGACGGAATGGCTTGGTTATGTAATCATCCGCACCTACAGAAAGGCCATAAAGGGAATCGTAATCCTCGCTTCTTCCGCTTATGATCATAATGGGAGTCTGGATGCCCTGGCTGCGCAGCCGTTTGATGACTTCAAAGCCTTCCATATCGCCCAGCATCACATCCATGAGGATCATATCGTAAGTGTGGTTTTTAAGATGATTCAGTGCGGAAAGTCCGCTGTCCGCAACGTTGGTTTCCAGATCGTTGCTGTGCATGACTTTCTCCAGTAATTTACAGATCGCCGGATCGTCATCCACAATTAATACTTTATCAGACATAGCTTCCCCCTAAGTGAAATTTTTGTAGAAATAAATCGAAACTTTCTTAAATTATTATAATATTAACCCGGAGACAAGTCAATGAGGAACAGGCAAATAGAGGATAGATTCATGAGCAAAATAGAGGAAAACAAGAGATTTGGGACGGTATTCATGTTTTGTGCCATGGTATCCGTGCTGCTTATTTTCTGCTGTCTTGTATTCAGCATCTGGAATGAATATAAAGAAACGATTATAGACAATCAAAAGAAACAGATGCTTTTGACAACTCAGAGTATGGGAGAAAATTTAAAGATTTTCATTGAAGGATATCAGGCAGATTTAAATACCCTTTGCGCTGTAGAAGACGAGAACAGCAAAAAGGCCGGCAGGGAGGATTGGAGCATACTCCAGAGTTATGTGACGAATCACAGCCGGTTTGTTTTTGATGTTATTTTGGAGGATGAAAACGGAAGATTATTAAAAAGTGTGAATGGATATGGAGTGACGTCGACGTATTCCGTCACAGAGATCAGTCAGGATATGAGCTTTCGGCAGTGCAAACTGGAAAATGGGAAAATGTATTTGATTGTAAAGAAAATTCTTCCTGACGGCAGATCTCTTTCCGTTGTTTTAGATGAAAAGAATTATTACAATTTTCTTGTTTCCAATATTCGTCTGGGAACCAATGGGTATGTGGTGATCAAGGATTCAAAAGGGATCATCCTCATTCACCCTCAGGAAAGTCAGTGGGGGATCAATGTGATTTCAGGCCGGCAGGAGATGTTTCCTGATAAGGATTTAACCAGCTTACAGCAGATGATAGAAAATCAGAACAGAGGTGAATCAGGGGTTTCTGAGTATTACTCCTACTGGTGGCTGGACCCGGGGGTCCCTGAGGTGAAAAAGGTCAGCGCTTACTCCCCGGCTATCATAGGAAGCGGTTTTTTGGTAGTCAGTGCGGTGATTGATTATAATGATATTTATATCCCGGTCGCAGCCGGATTTTTCAAGCTGGGCCTGGTCTTTTTAGGAATTGTATCCGTGGTTCTGGGAATGGTGTTTTATATCGAAGTTCTGCGGGTCCAGAAGAGGAAGGATACAGAAGAGATCGCCTATCTCTGGGAGCTTAATAAAATTTTAGAAGAACTGCATCAAAGTGAAGAAACCATTGCCCACCAGCAGAGACTTCAGATCATGGGGACTATGACCGGCGGCATTGCCCATGAGTTTAATAACTTACTGACTCCGATCATGGGATATGCGGAATTGCTGATGCTTGAATTTCCGGAGGGGGCGGAATCCTATGACAGTGCAGCAGAGATTTATGAAGCTTCCAGAAAGGCAAAAGAGATCATCCAGCAGATTTCATCATTAAGCCGGAAAAATATGGAGACTGCCTTTAAAAACATAAATGCCGCAAAGGTACTGGGCCGTGCCATAAAAATGGTAAGCTCGGTGTGTCCGACCCACGTGCATCTGAAGAAAGAAATTGCCTTATCCGATGAATGCTTTCTGGGAAACGAAACCCAGATGAATCAGGTGATATTAAATATCTGTGTGAATGCAATCCATGCAATCGGCCACAAGGGAGGGACCATAACCATAAGAGGGAGCAGAGTAAGATCGGAGGAATTAAAACAATACAAGCTTTCCTCTGTTTCAGAAGAGTGGAAGTATTACCTGCGGATTGACATTGCAGACGACGGGGAAGGCATGAGCGAAGAGGTATTAAAGCAGATTTTTGATCCGTTTTTTACGACAAAGAAAAGTGGTGCAGGAACGGGCCTTGGCCTTTCTCTGGTTGAGCAGATTGTTCATTCCCACAAAGGACATGTCTTTGCTGAAAGCAGGCTGGGAGAAGGCAGCGTCTTTCATATCTTCCTTCCTGTGAATGAACGGAAGGAGCAGGAAGGTCAGCAGGAGGCAGAGGAGGAAAATGGGGACCTGCTAAGGCTTCTGATCATTGACGATAATCCAAAGGTATTGCGGCTTCTGGAAAAGAATTTCAGCAGGCTTCATGTGCCTTTGACGGTCTGCATGGATTTTGAAGAGGCCAGGAGAGTTTTGAAGGAGCAGGAAGTATATGCCATTGTGACGGAGCATTATATTGACGGGAAAAGCGGCACGGATTTCTGTATGTCCCTTCAGGGGCAGTATCCGGATATTATCCGGATCATTATGACGGACCGGGTGACGAGGGAAATCATAGAGGCCAAGAAACGGAAAATAATTGATGAATACATCGACAAACCGGTTTCAGACTCCGCCATATTAAAAGCAGTAAAGAACTGTGAGGAAAGATTGTAAAAAAAGCCTAATCTTAACAACTTTTAATTTTTCTCTTAAAGAAATGAAAGAGAGAAGGAGGAAGGGTGTAAGGTTGGGCTTTTATACTGTTCCCATAAATAAAAAGTATAGAGGAGGAAGAAAACATGAATGAGACAATGCTTGCATTATTAGGTTTTGCAACCATTATCATGATCATTGTTTTACTGCTGAGAAATGTTACTGTTCCGGCGCTGGCGTTTATCGGGGTATCTACCGTAAGTGCGCTGATCCTGGTTTTGACCGGAACCTTCACAGTCAGTGAAGTGGGGAAATTTATTTCAAAGGGGGTATCCGGAGTACATTCTACTGCTGCGCTGTTCATATTTTCCGTGCTGTTTTTCGGAATTATGACCGATGCAGGAATGTTTGACCGCATCATAGATGCGCTTATGAAAAAAGTGGGGAACAATGTAGTAGGCGTGGCTTTCATGACCAGCATTATCGCCATAATCGGCCATCTGGATGGAGGCGGTGCTTCTACATTCTTAATTACCATTCCAGCCATGCTTCCGGTTTATAAGAAACTGAAAATGCGTCCGACAACGCTGCTTTTAATATGCGTCACCTCCATGGGCGTTATGAACCTGCTTCCATGGGGCGGCCCCACCATGCGTGCTGCCTCCGTATTGGAGGTAGAAGCCAATGTCCTTTGGATGAAGCTTCTGCCCATGCAGGCTGTGGGCATCGTTGTTGCTCTGTTTACTGCATTTTTCTGGGGAGTTATTGAAAAGAAGAGAGGGGCTGGAATCAACAGCACTCTGGTCATAGAAGATAACGAAGCCCTGGAAGAAAGTGCTTCTGCCGCTGATATCGGGGAACTGGCAAGGCCAAAGCTGTTTGGTTTCAACATTATTCTGACATTAGTTGTTATAGTAGCTCTTGTTTTCATGCCGGTACCTTCCTATTATATTTTCATGATTGGATGCGTCGCAGCACTTTTAGTCAACTATCCTGGTGCTAAGCTTCAGAATAAGATCATTAAATCCCACGCCGGTCCTGGTCTTATGATGGCATCAACCATTCTGGCGGCTGGTGTATTCCTTGGAGTATTGGAAGACAGTGAGATCATGAACCACATGGCCAATGCACTGGCTTCATTTATACCTCAGTCCATGGGCCGTTTCCTGCCGTTAATCATCGGAGTGCTGTCCGTACCGCTGACCTTATTGTTCTGTACGGATTCCTATTTCTATGGTCTGCTTCCGGTTTTGATCGGTATCGGAAACAAATTTGGCGTAGATCCTTCCCATATTGCCATCACTATGGTGGTCTGCCGAAACTGCGCAACGTTCATAAGCCCTGTTGTTCCGGCTACATTCCTGGGAATCGGTTTGGCTGGAGTAGAGATTAAAGACCATATTAAGACCTGCTTCCTGTGGATATGGGGAGTGAGCCTGGTTTGCCTGGTGGCTGGCCTTTTACTTGGTGTACTAACTATTTAATAGAATCCTAAAATAAAATCCAAATGGGAAAGACGCCGGAATCAGATTCCGGCATCTTTCTTTCCTATGTGTGGGTCAGGAGATGATCCAAAATTCCTTAATCATAATCTGCCTCCTTTTTTATCACATGGGCTAATGATAGAGGAAAAACTTAAATAATGGGTAAAATACTGTCTTAAAGATTGTTTGATTTGCTTTACCAGGATTTTTTATCTTGTATTGTACAAATTGTGTTATATTTAAAGTCGATTTTTCCGATATAATGTGAAAAAGACTCGATCCGCTACTTGAAATTTACCTAAATTCGTTATACAATTATAATTGGCAGAAATTGGTGTTATTGCATAGTACTTTGTTAAATATATAACAAATGACTGTAGAAAATTACAAAATGGAGGATTGCAAAATGAGTAATTCAACGAAAAACTCGGCAAGCGGCCGGATTCATGCCTTGCTTGATGAGAACAGTTTTGTTGAAGTTGGCGGCTATGTTACCGCAAGGAACACAGACTTCAACATGACAGCGAAGGAAACTCCTGCTGACGGTGTTGTTACTGGCTATGGTACCATTAAGGGATGCCTTGTTTATGTGTACAGCCAGGACGCATCGGTTCTGGGCGGCTCAATAGGTGAGATGCACGCAAGGAAGATTACGAAACTCTACACCATGGCTATGAAGACCGGCGCACCGGTCATCGGTCTGGTCGACTGTGCCGGCTTAAGGCTTCAGGAAGCAACCGACTCCTTAAACGGATTTGGTGAGATTTATATGAGCCAGACCCTGGCATCCGGAGTAATCCCTCAGATAACAGCGATATTCGGAACTTGCGGCGGCGGCATGGCTGTTTCCGCAGCAATGGCAGACTTCACCTTTATGGAAACAAAGGGTGGCAGACTGTTTGTCAATTCTCCCAATGCCATTCAGGGAAATTATACAGATAAATGCAATACTGCTTCCGCGGACTACCAGAGCAGGGAAACCGGCATGGTGGATTTTACGGGAGAAGAAGATGACATTTTAAATAATATCAGGACTCTCATTTCCATTCTTCCTGCAAACAGTGAGGATGACATGTCTTATGAGGAATGCAATGACGATTTAAACCGTATATGCTCTGATCTGGAGAATTATGTTGGGGATACGGCGATTGCATTGACTCAGATTTCCGATAATCAGTTCTTTCTGGAGACCAGGAAGGAATATGCTGCTTCCATGGTAACCGGTTTTATCCGTTTAAATGGCATGACCGTTGGCTGTGTTGCAAACAGAACGGAGTCTTATAATGAAAGCGGCATTAAGACAGGGGAATATGATGCACTCCTAAGTGGTCATGGCTGTGAAAAAGCTGCAAGATTCATTAATTTCTGTGATGCATTCAGTATTCCGGTACTTACCCTTGTAAATGTAAAAGGGTATGAAACATCTAAATGCTCTGAGAAAAAGATTGCCAGAGCAGCTGCAAGGCTTACCTATGCCTTTGCCAATGCCACAGTTCCCAAAGTGACGGTTATTCTTTTACAGGCCCTTGGAACAGCATATCTGACCATGAACAGCAAGTCCATTGGAGCGGATATTGTTTATGCCTGGCCGTCGGCCAGCATCGGTATGATGGAACCGGCGGAAGCGGTAAAGATCATGTATGCGGATGAGATTGAAAAGGCAGAGGATGGAAATGCACTGATCAGCAAGCAGACGGAAAATTACAGGCAGCTTCAGTCCAGTGCCCTTTCTGCGGCTAAGAGAGGATATATTGATGATATCATAGATGCCGGCGAAACAAGAGCACGGGTCATTGCGGCATTTGAGATGCTGTTCACAAAGAGAGAGGATCGTCCGGCAAAAAAACATGGCACGATTTAGAATGAGGTGACAGGTATATGAAACTGAATATGAAACGAGTAGCATTGGGACTTATTATGGCAGCCTGCCTCTTTTCATTATCTGCGTGCAGCAAAGCCGATACCACAGCCGAAGAAATTGATGCCAGGATCCAGATGCAGATGGAGCAGCTTCCCGGTTCCTTCCTGGAACTGTATACCGGCCTTGAGGACAGTCAGGTTCCTGAGTTTAAGAAAAACATGCAGTCTCAGGATGAGTATGCTGCTCTGGCTGAGGGCGTGGATTCCTGGAAGAATGTAAAAAATGAACTTGGCGCCCTGGTATCAATCGGTGATACGGTGAAGGTAGAGGCCATTGATCATGGGTACAGCGCTACAATTAAAGCAGAATTTGAAAAGAGAAATATGGAATTTTCCATTACAACGGATTCAAAGCTCACTAAGATCACCGGTGTAGCATTTATACCGGAATATTCCCTGGGCGAACGGATGGAAAAGGCCGTGTTCAATACCCTGATGGGAATGGGAACTGTATTTATTGTGCTGATTTTTATCAGCCTGCTCATCGGCTGCTTCCGGTATATCGGTAAGCTTGAAGATAAGATAAATGGCAAGGCACAGGCACAGAAGCCTGTCCCTGCGTCCCTTCCTGTGGTTTCTGCCCCTGCAGCAGAAGAGGAAGAAGAACTTGTAGATGATTTAGAACTGGTAGCAGTGATTACTGCGGCTATTGCAGCATCTGAAGGAAGTTCACCAAGTGGCCTTGTGGTCCGCTCAATCAGACGGGCTCCGGCCGGTAAATGGAAAAAAGCTTAAACAATCAGGAGGATTAACATCATGAAGAACTATACAATTACAGTTAATGGAAATGTTTATGACGTAACCGTAGAAGAAGGCCCTTCCACAGGTGTACTGGCAGCTGCAAATAAGCCATCAGCCCCTGTCCCTGTTCCCGCTGCGCCAGCCCCAGCACCGGCAGCTTCGGTGAAGGCAGCAAGCACCGGTTCAGAAGGCGGTCTAAAGATAGCAGCTCCTATGCCAGGCAAGATCCTTGGCGTTAAGGTAAACCAGGGACAGGCGGTGAAACAGGGGGATGTGCTGATTCTTCTTGAAGCAATGAAGATGGAGAATGAGATCGTAGCACCTTCCGATGGAACCGTTGCCAGTGTTAATGTAGCGATCGGCGATTCAGTAGAAGCAGGAGCAACCTTGGCTACATTAAACTAGTACGGAAGGATCCGCTGTAAAGACAAACAGGGCGGATCCAATATGGAGGGATTAACATGGATTATATTAGTAATACATTTACAAATCTTCTTCAGCAGACCGCATTTTTTAACCTGACCGCAGGAAATATGATCATGATCCTTGTAGCCTTTATATTTTTATATCTGGCTATAAGGAAAGGTTTTGAACCCCTGCTTTTGGTGCCGATTTCCTTTGGTATGCTGTTGGTTAATATCTACCCGGATATTATGAAGGAAGCTGGAGCGGATGGCTCCGGAGGCGGACTGCTGAATTATTTCTTTAAGCTGGATGAATGGGGCATCCTGCCACCCCTGATTTTCATGGGCGTGGGAGCCATGACGGATTTTGGGCCCCTGATTGCCAATCCAAAGAGCTTTCTTCTTGGAGCGGCAGCCCAGTTTGGTATCTATACTGCGTATTTTCTTGCCATCTTCATGGGCTTTAACGATAAGGCTGCTGCTGCCATCTCCATCATCGGAGGGGCTGACGGACCGACTTCCATATTCCTTGCAGGAAAGCTGGGAATGACTTCCCTCATGGGCCCCATTGCGGTTGCGGCTTATTCCTATATGGCGCTGGTTCCCATTATCCAGCCGCCCATCATGAAGCTTCTGACCACGGAAAAAGAGAGAAAGATCCGGATGGAGCAGCTTCGTCCTGTATCAAGGCTTGAGAGGATCTTATTCCCGATCATCGTAACAACGGTGGTATGTTTCATTCTTCCTACAACAGCTCCCCTGGTGGGCATGCTGATGCTTGGAAACTTATTTAAAGAATCCGGCGTGGTGAAGCAGCTGACGGAAACTGCAGGCAATGCCATGATGTATATCGTGGTAATTCTGCTAGGTACTTCCGTAGGTGCTACGACTAGTGCGGAAGCATTCTTAAACTTAAGTACCATTAAGATCGTTGTTTTAGGCCTGGTGGCTTTTGCAGTAGGAACGGCTGCCGGTGTATTGTTTGGCAAGCTGATGTGCAAGGTTACAGGCGGCAAGGTAAATCCCCTCATCGGCTCCGCAGGTGTATCTGCGGTTCCTATGTCAGCCCGTGTATCCCAGAAGGTGGGCGCTGAGGCAGATCCTACCAACTTCCTGCTGATGCATGCCATGGGACCAAACGTGGCAGGTGTTATCGGCACAGCAGTTGCGGCCGGTACATTTATGGCAATATTCGGAGTAAGATAACTTTCACATGGAAAGGCTTTAAGCCTTTCCTGCAATCAGAAGAATTGACAAACATGGAGGTAAGACAATGGCAGAAATAGAGAAAAAGCCGGTTAAGATTGTAGAGACAGTCCTTCGTGACGCTCATCAGTCTTTGTTTGCTACGAGAATGACAACCGAGCAGATGCTTCCCGTCATCGGGAAGATGGATCAGGTTGGTTATCATGCAGTAGAATGCTGGGGCGGTGCAACCTTTGACGCATGCCTGCGTTTCTTAAAGGAAGATCCCTGGATGAGGCTGAGAAAATTAAGGGATGGATTTAAGAATACAAAGCTGCAGATGTTGTTCCGGGGACAGAATATCCTGGGCTATAACCATTATTCCGATGATGTGGTAGAGTATTTTGTCCAGAAATCCCTGGCCAACGGCATTGATATTATCCGGATTTTTGATTGCTTTAACGATCTGCGCAACTTACAGACTGCGGTAACTGCGTGCAATAAAGAAAAAGGCCATGCACAGGTTGCTTTAAGCTATACCCTGGGAGAAGCTTATACCCTGGATTACTGGAAGGACATTGCAAAGAGGATCGAGGATATGGGGGCTGATTCCATCTGCATCAAGGACATGGCAGGCCTTTTAACACCGTACAAGGCTGATGAGCTGGTAAGGGCGTTAAAGGAATCTACAAAGCTTCCTATAGATTTACACACCCACTACACTTCCGGCGTTGCTTCCATGACCTATTTAAAGGCGGTTGAAGCAGGCTGTGATATCATTGATACCGCTATGTCACCTCTTGCCCTTGGAACCAGCCAGCCGGCTACTGAGGTCATGGTTGAGACCTTCCGCGGCACGGCCTATGATACGGGTTACGATCAGAACCTGTTGGCGGAAATCTGCGCATACTTCCAGCCCATCAGAGAGGAAGCATTAAAGAGCGGCCGCTTAAATCCAAAAGTACTTGGCGTGGACATCAAGACTCTTCAGTATCAGGTGCCCGGCGGCATGCTTTCCAACCTGGTGAGCCAGTTAAAGGAAGCCGGTCAGGAAGACAAGTATATGGAAGTACTGCGGGAAATTCCAAAGGTACGGAAAGACTTTGGAGAACCGCCTCTTGTTACTCCGTCTTCCCAGATCGTGGGTACCCAGGCTGTTTTAAATGTCATTAGCGGTGAACGGTATAAGATGGTAACAAAAGAGACAAAGAAGATTTTCATGGGCGAGTTCGGACAGACGGTGAAACCATTTAACGCGGAAGTCCAGAAGAAGATCATCGGCGATGAGACGCCGATCACCTGCCGCCCGGCTGATTTGATTCCGCCCCAGCTTCCTCAGTTTGAGAAAGAATGCGCACAGTGGAAGCAGCAGGATGAAGATGTACTTTCCTACGCACTGTTTCCGACGGTTGCCAAGGAATTCTTCCAGTACCGGGCCGCACAGCAGACCGGCGTGGATTCTGCTCTGGCAGATAAGGAAAATAAGGCTTATCCCGTATAATATTCATCAAAAAGGTTTCCCGATTTTGGGAGGCCTTTTTTTCATAAGTCTAAAGATTTTCTTACAAATATTTCCATTTGTCTGAACTTTAGCTGATTCAGTTGACACATGGTATCATTTGTCATTATAATAAATAAATGTATCATTTACATATAATTGGAAATTTATAAAATTCAAGAGGACTTATTGGGAGAAACAGATGAAAAAGTATAAAAAAGCTCGTAAGATGGCCGTCATTCTGGCCAGCGTCCTGGTGATGGACTCTTATATGGGAGCGGTTTCGCCATACATAAATGCTTATGCTTATACGGAAAAGGCTGCAACGGTAAATGCCACCACATTGAATGTGAGAAGCGGCCCGGGTACGACCTATTCAGTCGTTACAAAATTAACAAATGGAGCATCGGTAACAGTGATCGATGAAAAAAACGCTTCGGATGGAGCGCTCTGGTATCAGATCCGGGTATCCGGTTCCGGCGGCCAGGCAGTTACCGGATATGTTTCCAAAAGCTATCTTAAGTTTCCAGCCACCTATACCAATAATGCGGATTTTGAGTCCCGGCTTACTGCGGAAGGGTTTCCGGAAAGCTATAAGGTAAAGCTTCGTACGCTGCATGCCCAGTATCCCAAGTGGGTATTCCGCGCCCAGCATACAAACCTGGACTGGAACACAGCCGTTAAGGAAGAAAGCCAGGTAGGAAAGACCTTGGTCCACACCAACAGTCTGTCATCCTGGAAATCTACGGTAGATGGCGCTTATAACTGGGACACCAGTACATGGATCGGATATGACGGAAGCAGTTGGGTCACAGCTTCAGGGGATATTGTAAGATATTATATGGATCCCAGAAATTTCCTTGATGAGACCAATGTATTCCAATTTATGACCCACACCTATGACAGTAATAAGCATACGGCAGAAGGCTTAAAGACCATGGTAAAGGGTACGTTTTTATCCGGAGAATCTTCCGGCGGAAGCAGTAACCCGGGAAATACGGACAGTTCTTCCGGCGGCACCGTCACAGGGCCAGGAGCTGTCATTGGGCCGGGTGCGGCTATTAACCCCGGTACAGGGGCAGCATCGGAAACCGATTCAGGAAAGGCCAGCCTGGAAGGGCCGCAGGCTTCCATAACCCCTAAAAACCTTCCCGTTGTCATGGAATACGGGCCAGGTGCCAGCCTGACAGGACCATCCTCATCCAATACTAATATCACTGGATCGGTAACAGGCAACAGTGCCTATGTGAACATGATCATGAATGCGGCTTCCCAGTCAGGAGTAAACCCTTATGTCCTTGCTGCCATGATCATTCAGGAGCAGGGATCTTCCGGATCAGGCAAAAGCATTTCAGGTAAAGAATCCGGTTATGAAGGATATTATAATTTTTTTAATATAGAAGCATATCAATCCGGAAATATGACCGCGGTGCAAAGAGGCTTATGGTGGGCGTCCCAGTCAGGCAATTATGAAAGGCCATGGAATTCTCCTGAAAAATCAATTTTAGGCGGAGCGTTCTATTATGGTAATAACTATGTAAAAGTTGGGCAGGATACCTTTTATCTGAAGAAGTTTAATGTACAGGGGTCTAATTTATATAAACACCAGTATATGACCAATGTGCAGGGAGCTGCATCAGAGGGTGCTGTTTATTCAAAGGCCTATAACAGTGATATGAAACAGACAGAGCTTGAGTTTAAGATACCGGTTTATAATAACATGCCTGACAACGCCTGCAGCCAGCCTACGGGCGACGGCAATCCAAACAATAAGCTGTCTGGCTTAAGTGTGGAGGGATTTTCCATGACTCCTACCTTTAGCCGTGATACCCTTGAATACAACTTAATTGTGGATCCCGCAGTATCAAGCATTAACGTGTATGCAACTGCCCTCAGTTCTTTGGCTTCTGTCAAAGGAACAGGGACTATATCGCTTTCAAGCGGTAATAATGATATCAAGGTGGCAGTTACTGCCCAAAATGGAAGTGTCAGGGAATACGTCCTTCATGTAGTGCGCCAGAACAACGGTCCTACTTATACCTCAGGCGTTGGTACAGGAACAGGCTCCGGTGGCAATCCTTCTTCCGGTTCCGGAGGCAATGCCTCTTCCGGCCCTGGCGGCAGCATCGGCCCGGGAGTATCCAAGCCTTCCGGTACGGATAATGCAGGAACACCGGGTGGGAGCAATGTGACCATAGCTCCCAATGGTTCCACGAGCATTTCCGTTCAGACTTCTACAGGAGTCATAGCCCAGGGACCTGGAACGGACATTAAGGTGACCGAAGCTGTCACAGGCAGTCCGCAGCAGACCCAGGCTCCTGCCGACGGCCAGTCCTCCTCCAGTGCAAAAGGAGATATTAATGGGGACGGAAAAATAAACAGCCTGGATGTTCTGAAGCTTCAGCGTTACCTTCTGAATTTGGAAACCATATCTGAGAAGGGCAAGCTGGCAGCTGATTTAAATGGAGACGGCAAGGTGAATTCACAGGATCTTCTGCTTTTGCAGAAAAAAATCCTCGGACTTTAAAGTCCAACAGAAATAGGAGACAATATGAATAGGAAACTAAAAAAACTGACGGCTGGTATTATGCTGGTCTGTGTGATTGCCATATCCTGTCCTGCCGGACGGCTGGTATCCTGGGCCGCAGATGCCAAGATCGCGTTTTCTGACCCATCGGTCATGGTGGGGAACGAAGTAACCGTAAACATGAAAGTGACCAGTGACAGCGCCCTGGGTACGGCGGAGATCATGCTGGCTTATGATCCGAATATTTTGGAGTTTGTCGGGGGAACCAATGCAAATGGCGGCGCAGGGGCTATTAAGGTTTTAGGAACCATGGATTCCGCCAATCAGAAGGCCTTTAGTTTTACCTTGAAGTTTAAGGCTCTGCAGGCGGGAAATACCCAGATCAGCATAACTTCCCAGGAAATCTATGATGTGGATTCCCAGGCGGTTTCACTCAGCAAGCAGGGGAGCTCATCGGTTAAGGTCACCTCTCCTGCCACATATTCAAAAGATGCAACACTGAAATCATTAAAAATTTCTCCAGGGACCCTGACTCCGGCATTTTCTGCGGCTGTTGACAGCTATACGGCAGAGGTTGACGCAAACACAGTGGACCTGGTAGTCAATGCGGTGGCAGCCAATGCCGGCGCCCATGTAACTCTTCAGGGAGAAAAGGGCTTAAAGGCCGGAGAAAACCAGGTGGTTGTCAAGGTAACTGCAGAGGATGGGCAGACCGTTAAGAATTATACCATTCAGGTTAAAAAGGCAGAGGGTGGAGAAACAGTCCCTGCCACAGGAGGAAGTACAGAAACTTCTGAGGCCGAATTCGGCGAGGCAGCGGTGACCATAAACGGAACGGAATACAGCATTGCTTCATCCTTTGATGAAGCAGCGCTTCCGGAAGGCTTTGAGTCTCAGACTTATTCCTATAAAGGAACAGAAGTCATGGCTGGAAAAGGACTGGAAAAAGACCTGCTTCTCCTTTATTTAAAGGATTCAGGAGGAAATGGCGGATTCTACATTTATAATGAGGGCTCTGATTCCTGGGCCCAGTTCGTACAGGTAGAGACCATTGCAAAGGCCATTGTCATCATTCCTCTTGACAAGGATACGGTTGTGCCGGAAGGCTTCCGTGAACGGCAGGCCGATATTGACGGCGCGCGGGTGACCGGCTGGGTGGAAGACTCAGAGGCTGAGCCTCAATATTGCCTGTTCTATGCAATGAACTGGAACGGAGAAAAGAGTTTCTACCGTTATGATCTTACTGAAAAGACCATTCAAAAATACTATGCTTCCGGGGTTTCCAATAGTAAGTATGTGGAAATGGCAAACACATACGACCGGCTGACCAGGGATTACTACAGGCAGTTCTACATTTTAATTGCAGTGAGCGTCGCGGCCCTTGGCCTGCTGGTTGCTGTGATCGTCCTTGTAAGAAAAGGAAACGGATCAGGCCCGATCCGGCCAGGCAGGGACAGCTCCGGTAAAGGAAAGGAACCAAAACCGGCAGATGACAGACTGTGGGATGAGCCGGAGGAAGAAATCCCTACAAGCAAGATCAAAAGATACAGCAGGGAAGAATTTGACAGACAAAACTTAAGAACCGGACTGGATCCGGAATACCAGGAAGAATATGTGGACGAGCCTGATTACGATGATGAGGCAGAATCAGAAATCCGTGACGAGGATGATTTCATCGAGGAAGCCAGTTTGGAAGAATTAGAACGGGACCTGACATCTTCTGTGGAAGGCCATTCCGGGAAACCAAAGGGAAAAGGCGGACAAAGGCCGGGCTATAGGGAGCCGGAAGGCTTTAAGGAAGCAGAAGAGCCTGCCAAGGATGAAGACGACTTTGAGTTCCTGGATCTGGATGATTAAAGAATTGTAAACAATTAGAATGACAGTGATGAAAGCACCTGAATGAAGGTGCTTTCGTTATAGGCTTTTATCATAAGGAACCGGTAGAAAAAATCAATTTATATTTTAAGAAATCTGACCATATAATGACCAGCAGGACGGATCCCATGCAACGTTTAAAAAGGGGAATGATGCCAATTGATTTTTTATGTTGAAAAAGGCAATGGGTTGTGCTATTATGTGTATAACAGATATAACGAAAGATGGTGAAAATATGTTTTTACAAATTGATTTTAACAGTGATGAAGCCATATATATCCAGCTTCGGAACCAGATAATCATAGGAATCGCCACTGAAAGTATAAGAGAAGGTGACCCCCTGCCTTCCGTGCGCCAGATGGCCGACAACATAGGTATTAATATGCATACGGTAAATAAGGCGTACTCTGTGCTGAAACAGGAAGGGTTCGTCAAGCTGGACCGCCGTAAAGGGGCCGTAGTGTCCCTGGACGTGGATAAAATCCAGGTCCTTGATGAAATGCGCAAAGATTTAGGAGTTGTGCTTGCCAGAGGAGTCTGTAAAAATGTATCATGTGAAGAGGTTCACCAGCTGGTTGATGAAATATTCCAGTCATTTTTAAGGGGCCAGAGGGAAGAGTGATTCACTGGATTGGAGGTTCATTATGTTATGTGAAAGATGTAAAATTCGCGAAGCAAATATACAATATACAGAAGTTGTAAATGGGACAAGGAAAGAGCATCATTTTTGTGCCCAGTGCGCAAAAGAGATGGATTTTGGCGTGTACGCAGCTATTTTTGACGGAGAGTTTCCCTTAGGAAAACTGCTTTCCGGTCTTTTGGGAATAGAAGATACAGATCAGGAGCCGGATAAGCTCCATCAGATCATGTGCCCGACCTGCGGAACCGGGTACGATGAATTTGTCAGAGACAGCAGATTCGGCTGTGCAGATTGTTACAGTGTGTTCGGCCCTCTGATGGAAGAGAGCTTAAAGCAGCTTCATGGAAATCTCATCCATACGGGAAAAACACCGGTTTACCAGAGGCAGGACTACATGAACATAAGACTGGGAACAGGGGAAGAAGGAGACACTGCTTCCGGCTTTCAGGACGGCCATTCTGAGGGCATGCCGTTGCACCCCAAAAGCGTGGGCAACCGTGAGGAAATCTTTCAGTGGGATGCCAAATTAAAGGAAGCCCTGCGCTTTGAGGATTACGAGATGGCAGCCGTATGCCGCGATAAGATAAGAGAGCTGAAGAAAGGAAATGAGACAGATGCTTAGATGGTTTGAACAGAAGGACACTGGTCGGCCTGGAGTAATAAGCAGCCGGATCCGCCTGGTCAGGAACTGGCAGGATTACCGGTTTCCAGCAGCCCTTGATGAAAAGGAAAGCAGCGAGATGGTCCACAGACTGGAGTTTGGCTTAAAGGATTTAGGCAAGGCAGAAGGAAAGAATTTTGAGTTTGCCATGCTTGGGGAGTTGGAAGAACTGGACCGGACGGCTCTTAAAGAGCGGAGGGTCCTTAATTCGGCAGCCGTTTCCAATAAGAAGCCTGCCGGCATTCTTATTTCCGAGAATGAAGATACAGGCATTGTACTTAACTGCGATGACCACATCCGGATCCAGCTTCTCCAGATGGGACTTCATCTGGAAGAACTTTGGGAAAGGGCGGACAGAATTGATGATTATATCAATGAACGGTTTGCATATGCATTTGATGACCGTTACGGTTATCTCACCTCCTTTCCCACCAATATGGGGACCGGTTTAAGGGCATCGGTGGTGGTGCACCTTCCCATGCTGTCCCAGGGAAGAAAGTTCCAGGGCCTTATCAGTGATATGGGCCGGTTCGGGGCTTCCATCCGGGGTGTTCATGGGGAAAGGGATGAGAACTTTGGCTCCCTTTATGAGATATCAAACCAGAAGACTTTGGGCCAGACGGAGCGGGAGATCTTAGATACGGTTACAAAGGCAGCCATTCAGCTGACCAACCAGGAGCTTCAGGTAAGAAAGCTTTCTCTCCAGAGGCACAGAGGTGAGAGAGAAGATGAGGTATACAAATCCTATGGGGTATTAAAATACTCCAGAAGGCTGACTTCCCGGGACGCCATGATTTTCCTATCACAGATCATGGCAGGACTGGCAGACGGCCTGATCCATACGGAGGAAGATTTTTCCGTCTACCGCCTGATGCTTGGAATCCAGCCGGCGAATTTACAGAAGCTTTCAGACCGTCCATTAAACAAGGAAGAACTGGATGGAGCCAGGGCGGAATTTATCCGGAAGGAATTACCGGAGCTGTAAGAAACACGGTTTAAGGGTTTTTTACTGCTATCGGGGCAGCCGCCGAATGAACATGCAGCCATGTTCGTCCGGCTTGCTGCCCGCGTAAATTAAAATGACAGGAGGATTGCATTTATGATAGACAGATTTACGACAAAGGCCAAGACAGCCATTAATCTGGCTGTGCAGGCAGCGGAACGTCTTGGCCACAGCTATGTGGGAACGGAGCACTTATTACTGGGGCTTTTAGAAGAGGGCAGCGGAGTGGCTGCCAGGGTCCTGGAAGAGAACGGGGTAAAAGAGGATAAGGTTTTAAACCTGATCAGCCAGCTTATCGCTCCCGATCAGGCAGTCCGTCTGAAAGAAGACGGAGGGTATACTCCTGGTGCCAGAAGGGTCCTTGAGAACAGCTACCGGGAAGCCGTGCGGTTTAAAGCAAACTTAATCGGTACAGAACATTTGCTCATTTCCATAATCCGTGACAATGACTGCGTCGCTTCCAGGCTTTTAAATACCATTGGGATCAGCATTCAAAAGCTTTATATTGATGTGCTTTCCGCTATGGGAGAGGATGCTCCTGCCAATAAAGAAGAGTTATTGAAATCACCAAAGGCAAAGGGGAGCACACCGACTCTTGACAGCTACAGCAGGGATTTGACGGAGCTTGCGGTACAGGGAAAGCTTGATCCGGTCATT
This sequence comes from Lacrimispora sp. BS-2, assembly GCF_040207125.1. Lineage (NCBI taxonomy): Bacteria > Bacillati > Bacillota > Clostridia > Lachnospirales > Lachnospiraceae > Lacrimispora > Lacrimispora cavernae. Next base: position 2,185,005 of record NZ_CP157940.1, on the reverse strand, counting down.
GGAAGAGAGTCGGAGATCAAGCGGCTGATCCAGATACTGAGCCGGAGAACCAAGAACAATCCATGTCTCATCGGAGAGCCTGGAGTGGGTAAGACAGCAGTTGTGGAAGGCCTGGCGCAGATGATAGCAGGAGGTGATGTACCTGAAACCATTGCAGATAAAAGGCTTCTGACCCTGGATTTATCCGGCATGGTGGCCGGTTCCAAATACAGGGGAGAATTTGAAGAGAGAATTAAAAAGGTGATTGCCGAGGTGATCGATGATGGGGAAGTCCTTTTGTTCATCGATGAGATCCATACGATTATCGGTGCCGGCGGAGCGGAGGGAGCCATTGACGCCTCCAATATATTAAAACCTTCCCTGGCAAGAGGAGAACTGCAGCTGATCGGTGCCACCACCATTGAAGAATACCGTAAATATATTGAAAAGGACTCTGCCCTGGAACGGCGTTTCCAGCCGGTTACGGTGGAGGAGCCTTCCGAAGAAGCTGCTATCGGCATATTAAGAGGGCTTAAGGGACGGTATGAGGATCATCACAAGGTGACCATTACAGAAGATGCCATAAAGGCTGCGGTAAAGCTGTCTTCCAGGTATATCAATGACCGTTTCCTTCCGGATAAGGCCATTGATGTCATTGATGAGGCTTCTTCCAAGGTACGCCTGACCACATTTGTGGAACCGGCAGAAATTAAGGAACTGGAAGCTGAGATCGAACTGCTGGAGGATCAGAAGGAAGCAGCCATTAAGGCCGAAGCCTATGAAAAGGCTGGAACCATTAAGAAAAAACAGGAAAAGAAGCGGGAAAAGATAGAAAAGATCCGGGAGCGCTGGCAGAAGGAAAAAACCTCAAAAAACCTTATAGTCGATGAGGGAGAGATCGCTGATGTGGTATCAAGCTGGACTAAGATCCCTGTAAGAAAGCTGGAAGAGGGAGAGAGCGAACGCCTCTGCAATCTGGAAAATATCCTTCATGAGAGGGTAATCGGCCAGGAGGAAGCGGTTACCGCTGTTTCAAAGGCCATACGGCGGGGAAGAGTGGGACTTAAGGATCCTAAGCGCCCCATTGGCTCCTTCCTGTTTTTAGGGCCTACGGGCGTGGGAAAAACCGAGTTATCCAAGGCCCTCTCAGAAGCCATGTTCGGTACGGAAAACGCCCTGATCCGGGTAGACATGTCTGAGTATATGGAAAAGCACAGCGTTTCCAAGATGATTGGCTCACCGCCAGGATACGTAGGTTATGACGAGGGCGGACAGCTAAGTGAAAAGGTCCGCAGGAATCCCTATTCTGTCATATTGTTTGATGAGATTGAAAAGGCCCATCCTGATGTGTTCAATATTCTGCTCCAGGTGCTTGATGACGGTCATATTACAGATGCCCAGGGCCGGAAGATTGATTTTAAGAATACCATTATCATCATGACCTCCAATGCAGGAGCGGAGAACATCATATCTCCAAAACGTCTGGGCTTTGGTGCGGTTTCAGATGAAAAGGCTGATTATAAAATCATGAAGGACCGGGTAATGGAAGAAGTAAAGCGTTTGTTCAAGCCTGAATTCATTAACAGGATCGATGAGATCATCGTATTCCATACGTTAAATAAGACGCACATGAAGGATATTGTGACGATCATGGTAAAGGATATCATGAAGCGGACATCAGAACAGATGAGCATCACCCTGGAAATCGAAGAGGATGCAAAGGATTACCTGATCAATAAGGGATATGATGAGAAATACGGTGCAAGACCCTTAAGGCGTACCATTCAGAACTGCCTGGAGGATAAGCTGGCAGAAGAAATTTTAAATGGAACGGTAAAAACAGGGGATAACGTTGCTGTGACTGCAGGTGAGGACGGATTAAAATTTTCTGTTAAGGAACTGGTGAAATAACTAGCCTTTTCATATCAATTCGTGTATAATAGCTACAAGCGAAATCATTTGTTCATCGCCTTAAAAAGGATAAGTAAACAAAATACTAGGAGGGCAAACCAATGCCGGTAATTGAAGAATTAATCCGTACAGAACAAGACGGAACGATCAGTTTTGGTAATTACAAATTAAAGACAAAGTCAAAATTACAGGATTTTGAGCACGATGGTGATTTATATAAAGTAAAGACCTTTTATGAAATAACCAAGCTGGAACGAAACGGCATGTTCGTATATGAATCCGTACCGGGAACCGCTGCCATGAATTTCACCGTATCCAATGACGGAGTGGAATTTTTAGTAGAAGGTGACAAGGATGCACAGCTGACCATTCAGCTGGCAGAGGATACGGAATATGAGGTGTTTGTGGCTGATGCTGCCGTTGGAGGCATGAGAACCAATATGAGCGGAAAGCTGTCCATCAGCGTAGAACTGAATGAAGAAACACCTGTAGCAGTGAAGATCAAGCGAAGATAACAGGATGTAAAGCTGGGTTCGGCTCTTTTATGAAGAGCCGGGCCCAGATTTTTTCGTTAGGAGGGAATTCCATGGCAAAGGGGAAAACAACAGCATTCTTCTGTAAGGAATGCGGATATGAATCGGCAAAATGGCTGGGGCAGTGCCCGGCCTGTAAGGAATGGAATACGTTTGTGGAGGAGCCTGCCGGAAAAAAAGAACCTGCGGCTAAGCGGGGAATCAGTGGAAAAGCGACTGCAGGAAATCATTTCATGAATGCCAGGCCTTCCCGGTTGTCTGAAATCCAATTAGACGAGCAGGACCGGATGAAAACCGGATATGAGGAACTGGACCGGGTTCTTGGCGGGGGTGTTGTCAAAGGCTCTCTCGTGTTGGTTGGCGGTGATCCGGGCATTGGCAAATCCACGCTGCTTTTGCAGGTATGCCGCAACCTGGCAGCCGACAGCAGAAAGGTGCTTTACATATCAGGAGAGGAATCCTTAAAACAGATTAAGCTGCGGGCAAACCGGATCGGGGAAGTGAAGGGGGATTTATTATTCCTTTGTGAAACAGGACTGGAGCTGATTGAAAGTGCTATTGAGGAAGAAAAGCCGGATGTGGTGATCATTGATTCCATACAGACCATGTTCCGGGAAGAAATTTCTTCCGCCCCGGGAAGTGTCAGCCAGGTAAGGGAATCTACCAATATCCTGCTTCAGATCGCCAAGGGTGCGGGAATTGCCATATTCATCGTCGGCCATGTAACAAAAGAAGGTGTGGTGGCCGGTCCCAGAGTCTTAGAGCATATGGTTGATACAGTTTTATATTTTGAAGGAGACAGAAGCGCTTCTTACCGGATCATCCGGGGAGTGAAGAACCGTTTTGGGTCCACCAATGAGATCGGCGTTTTTGAAATGGTTGAGAGCGGGCTTTCCGAGGTGAAGAACCCTTCGGAATACATGCTCAGCGGAAGGCCGGAGGATGCCTCCGGTGCAGTGGTTGCCTGTTCCATGGAAGGCACCAGACCCATGCTTTTGGAGGTTCAGGCCCTTGTTACTCCAACAGCCTTTGGTATGCCCAGGCGTACTGCGGCAGGTACGGATTATAACAGGGTAAACCTTTTGATGGCTGTTTTGGAAAAACGGTGCCATTATGACCTGTCTCATTTTGATGCTTATGTGAATATTACTGGCGGCTTACGTATGAATGAGCCTGCTTTAGACTTAGCCATTATTATGGCGATTGTATCCAGCATGAAGGACAAGGCCGTGGATCCGAAAACCATTATTTTCGGGGAAGTGGGATTGGCAGGAGAGGTGCGGGCCGTGTCCATGGCTCAGCAGAGAGTGAATGAGGCGAAGAAGCTGGGATTTAATACCTGCGTAATGCCGGAAATTTCCCTGGGAAAGATGGGGAAGGTGGAAGGGATGCGCCTGATTGGAGTCGGGAATGTAAGAGAGGCTATTGTAAGGGTTATGGGGTGAAGCCATTTTGAGGGCTTCACCCTTATTTTATTTGGTAATATTAGTTACTCTATAAGTAATTGAGAAATTTCCCGCATAAATGGGAAAAATAACAGATATTCTTACCTTGTGCCGAAAGCCCTTACAGGGCTGTTTTTTTATATGCCGGTATGCTATGTTATTTACGGATGAAGATTTTCGCGAAAATTCACACTTACCTATAGGAGGATATTATTATGATGGAGAAACTGCAGAGGTTTGGAGGAGCGATGATGGCACCCGTAATGCTTATGCCATTTGCCGGTATTATCATCGGATTCTCGACCATTTTCATGAATGCAGATATTATGGGGGCTTTAGCAGCAGACACTACGACCTGGTATAGATTCTGGTCCATGATGTATGATGGGGGATATGCAATTTTTAATCAGCTTCCATTGTTATTTGTAATTTCATTGCCCATTGGCCTGGCAAAAAAGGCAGCAGGCCGTGCGGCGATGGAATCTTTTGTAATTTATATTATCTTTAATTACTTTATTCAGTCTCTGCTTACATTCTTTGGCGATACAATGTTCCATGTAGATTTCGCTCAGGAAATAGGCGGAACAAGCGGACTTGCAATGGTCGCAGGAATTAAAACAATGGATATGAGCGTTATTGGGGCCATTATGATTGCTGCAATTGCCGTATGGATTCACAACTGCTGGTATGATAAGAAACTTCCAAGCGTAGTAAGCTCTTTTCAAGGTTCCGCTTTAATCGTTATTATTGGTTTTGTTTTCATGATTCCAATGTCCTTTGCAGTATGCTTTATATGGCCCGGTGTCCAATCCGCTATTTTAGGATTGCAGGAGTTCTTATCAAAATCCGGTAATCTTGGTGTATTCCTGTTTACCTTTTTAGAGCGCATTACCCTTCCTACCGGCTTGCATCATTTTTTATGGACGCCGTTTGATTTAGGTCCAGCAGTCATAGCAGACGGTAACTGGACACACTGGATGGCCCATGTAAATGAATACGCTGCTTCCACAGCTCCCTTAAAGGAATTGTTTCCTACCGGTGGATTTGCATTATATGGAAACTGTGCCGTCTGGGGAATGCCTGCCATAGCGCTGGCCATGTATAAAACGGCCCGTCCGGAAAATAGAAAGAAAGTTGCAGCGATGCTGATTTCTGCTGCGATACCTGCTGTATTATGCGGTATTACTGAGCCAATTGAGTTTACATTCTTATTTATATCCCCCATGCTGTTTGCGGTAGGTGCAGTTCTTGCTGCTTTGCTTTCGACTGTTTTGTACATGTTTGGTGTCGTAGGTTATCAAGGCGGAGGGCTCATGGATTATATCACCTACAATTGGATGCCGATGATGAAGAATCATATGGGAGAAGTCATTACTCATATTGTGATCGGTTTGATCTTCTCTGTAATCTATTTTGTGGTATTTTACTGGGCCATAAAGAAATTCAATATTATGACTCCCGGCAGAGAGAAAGATATGAGCAATGAAGTTGAGCCGGCAAAGCAGACCGGATCTGCATCCAGTGTTTTCCATGACGAAGCGGTTGGCTTTTTACAGGCTTTAGGAGGCAGGGAAAATATCGAAAGCGTTACAAATTGTATGACAAGATTACGTCTCAGTGTGAAAGAGGAAAGCCTTGTTGCAGCAGATGAGGATTTTAAGAAATATAATGCAAAAGGCGTTGTCCGCAAAGGGAAAGCAATACAGGTAATCATTGGTTTTGATGTAGAAAATGTAAAAAATGAATTTGAAAAGCTGTTATAAATGAATAAATGAGGTGGATAAAATGTTAAATACAGAATTAGAAAAAAGTTCAGTTGTTATTGCTGGCGGCGGAAGTACCTATACCCCGGGAATCATACTTATGTTATTGGAACATTTAGACCGCTTTCCGCTGAGGAAAATTAAGTTTTATGACAATGACCCGCAGAGGCAGAAAGTAATTGCTGATGCATGTGAGATCATCATTCATAAGAAACATCCGGAAATTGAATTTCTGGCAACCTGTGATCCTGAGGAAGCTTTCACGGATGTTGACTTTGTTATGGCACACATTCGTGTTGGTAAATACAAAATGCGGGAGCTGGATGAAAAGATTCCTCTGAAATATGGAGTTGTCGGCCAGGAAACATGCGGTCCAGGCGGAATTGCATATGGAATGCGCTCGATTCAGGGTGTTTTAGAATTGGTTGATTACATGGAAAAATATTCCCCGGATGCATGGCTGCTTAACTATTCCAATCCGGCTGCCATTGTAGCAGAAGCCACCAGAAGATTACGGCCTAAAGCAAAGATCCTTAATATTTGTGATATGCCCATCAGCATCGAAAATAATATGTTAAAGATATTAGGATATGAAAAACGAAGTGATATTATTACCCAATATTATGGACTAAATCATTTTGGCTGGTGGTATGGTGTAAGAAGCAAAGACGGAAAAGACCTGATGCCTGAGCTGAAAAAGCATGTAAAAGAAATGGGATATTTTATACCTTCAGACGCAGATGAGGCGAAGCAGCATGGGGATTCCAGCTGGAATGAAACCTACCGTATGGCAAAAGACATTTATGCAATTGATCCGGATACCCTGCCAAATACGTATTTGAAGTATTATCTTTTACCGGATACGGTTGTAAAGCATTCGGATATCAATTGTACAAGAGCAAACCAGGTTATGGATACAAGAGAAAAGGAAGTTTTCACAGCATGCCGCATGATTGCCGGGAACAAGGCGTTTGAAGGCAGCGAATTATCTTTGGATGAACATGCTTCCTATATTGTGGATCTGGCAACGGCATTAAAATTCAATACTTATGCAAGAATGCTTCTGATTGTTGAAAACAATGGAATTATTGAAAACTTTGATAATACAGCAATGGTTGAAGTTCCATGTCTGGTGACCTCTTCCGGACCTCAGCCTTTGTCAGTTGGTACCATACCCACCTTCCAGAAAGGTCTGATGGAAGAGCAGGTAGCTGTTGAGAAACTGGTCGTAGATGCCTGGATAGAAGGTTCTTATCAAAAATTATGGCAGGCGGTTGCGCTGTCCAAAACGGTTCCAAGCGTTACGGTTGCAAAACAGATTTTGGATGACTTATATGAAGTAAATAAGGAATATTGGCCGGAACTGAAATAAGGTGAAATTGTAAAAGAGGGGATAGTTTATATATTTTATTGAAAAATGACAGAGCTTTTTTCTGTCATTTTTCTTAATATTAGAGCCGGATATCGATAGTATATTTTTTGCCCGGGATATGATACTATGAAAGAAATATTAAAATGAGGTGGCATCATGCTGATTGAAGCGATTAATAAAAATTATGATAAATTAAATGAATCAGACATTCAAAGCCTTTCTATTATCATGGCAATTGTATATAAGATTTCTGAAATGAGTATTGAAGACCTGGCAAATGAATGCAATACATCGAAGAGCACTATTTTAAGATTGACCCAAAAGCTGGGGTTTTCCGGATACAGTGAATTTAAGAATTATTTGAAATGGGAAAATAAAGAACAAGTGAAAAGCAATGATAAGGATATCAAATCAAGCGTAAGAAGTGATTTTCTGAATACGTGCCAGCAGACAGAATCATCTGCGAATCTGTCCGTCATAGCAAAGGAAATTCATAAGTCACAAAATGTTGTTGTTTATGGAACGGGACAGGCCCAGAGCCATTGTGCAATGGAAATGCAGCGTTTGTTTATGCAGATGAATAAATATATCTATTGTGTAGGCGCCAGTGATGAGCTTTGCATGTTGTCAAAGAATCTGGGACCTGATGATCTGGTGATTGTAATTTCTTTATCCGGGAATGTGCAGAAGATAAAGGATACCCTGCAACTGCTTCATCTGAAGAAGGTAAAAATAGTATCTATCACAAATCTTCAAAGTAATTTGCTGGCGGGTATGAGTGATTATAGTTTGTATGCGGTTAGTAGTCCGGTTAAGATTGGGGAACATTTGTATCACAATTCGTTTGTTAATTTTTTGACTGTTATTGAGTATGTGTTTTTGAGTTATATTGAGGTGAGTAAAGGATACTCTTGATTATAGATATAAAAATAGAGAATAAAAGAGTAATCTGGTTTTAATCAGGGACTGATAGTGCTATGGACACAGATTTGGAAACGGTTAGTGGTAAATGGTATTATCTGGATCAGAGTGTAAAATGGGTGCAAAGCTGATATGCTTTCATTGGATAAGAATGAAGCATTACAGTATTTAGAATTAGCATTAAAGAAAGAGGGCGGGTATTTCATATTTTGGGACCTGCCTGTTTTTTGTTTGTAAATTGTGATTTTACAAATTATCGAAACAAGAAAAATCAATCTGTTTGCAACAGCATTATATACGCCCCATCTCCCTGCTGGTAAAATGATAACGTCTGCTCCAACTATAACCATCTGATACTTTAAAACATTGCTTGGCAGACAAAAAAACACAAAATTTTACAGAAATCTGCAACTTTCCGGTCTCCTGTTTCGTCTAATATAATAAATACATATGTTAGGAATAAATGTCAAATGATTTTTAGTAGCCTGGAGTTTATATTTCAATTTCTGCCGGTGTTTCTGGTTCTTTATTATGTGTGTCCGGACAGAACAAAAAATATCTGCCTGCTTGCAGGAAGCCTGCTTTTTTATTTTTATGGAGTTGCGGACCATCCGGCCTATATGGTGCTTTTGCTGTTTTCTGTCTGCGTCAATTACTGCATTGGCAGGAAAATGAAACGATACAAATCTCGCTTAAGACGCGGGAAATGGCTTCGCCTGGGAATTGCCTACAACCTGTTTTGGCTGATTCTGTTTAAATATTCTGGTTTCCTGATTGAACAGATCAGTTTATTGCTTCAAAATGGAGGACTGGAGAAAGCTGCCCTTCCTGTTCTTCAGCCGGCTCTTCCGCTGGGAATCAGCTTTTATACCTTTCAGGCCATTTCTTATCTGGTCGATGTGTATCGGAAGGATGCGGACCCGGAAAAATCATTTCTGGACTTTGCCCTGTATATGACCATGTTTCCTCAGCTTATTTCCGGACCGATCGTAACCTATGCTTCTCTCAGGGAGTCAATTAAAAAGCGGGTCCACACCCTGGAACAAGTGGAAGCAGGACTTCGGGAATTTACAATCGGACTGGGCTTAAAGGTGCTGCTTTCAAACCAGATAGGCGGACTGTGGAGCCAGATTGGAGCAGTAGGATATGAAAGTATTTCAACGCCTCTTGCATGGATGGGACTGGCAGCTTTCAGCCTGCGGCTGTATTTTGATTTCTATGGCTATTCCCTGATGGCAAAGGGACTGGGAAGGATGTTGGGATTCTCCCTTCCGGATAACTTCCACCATCCTTATATGGCTCTGACCATGACAGATTTTTGGCGCAGATGGCACATGACTCTGGGCGGCTGGTTCCGGAATTATGTATATATTCCGCTGGGCGGAAACCGCGAGGGCTCCTTAAAAACCTTTCGGAATATGCTTGCAGTATGGCTCCTGACCGGACTATGGCACGGAACAGGCCTCAATTTTCTCTTATGGGGAATTGCGCTGTTTGCACTGATTTCATTAGAAAAGCTGGGACTGGGAAAACTGCTGGAACGCTGGAGAACTTTGGGGCATGTGTATATGCTGTTTGCAATTCCTCTTACATGGATGTTATTTGCAATAACGGATTTTTCACAGTTGGGAATATATGTTCAGCGGCTGTTCCCCTTTCTGGCACCTGCCGGTAAATATACATATTTTGCTGGAGATTTCCTGAAATACGGAAGGGTCTACGGAATGTCCTTAAGTGCCGGTTTCCTTTTCATGACCGGTCTTCCACGAAGACTGTATGACCGAAAACGGAAAAACCTGTGTACAGCAATTGCCCTTCTGATCATATTCTGGCTGAGTGCCTATTGTATGAAAATGGGGGCAAACGATCCGTTTATGTATTTCAATTTTTAGATTGTGAGGAAAAAACGATGAGAAAATACTGGTTTACCTTTCTTTTGACCGTTAGTCTGGTATTGACTGCCGTTTTGCATGTATCAGCTGGAAGCATAGATCAGTTAACCTCCCTGGGGCTGAACATGGCAGGGGGCAAATGGCTGCATGAGGACAGTATAGACGAAACTGATAGAGTGGACGAAACTGATAGAGTGGACGAAACTGATAGAGTGGACGAAACTGACAGTATAGACGAAACTGACAGTATGAACAAAACTGACAGTATGAACGAGACTGACAGTATAGATGCAACTGATAGTATAGATGAAACTGACAGTTCAGACAAAACTGCTGATGAGAGTGCAACAAATAGTGCAAGCGAAGCAAGTGGTGCAGATGCAACGGACAGTTCGAACGGGACAAATGATATGAATGCAGTAGACGCTTCAGACGGAGAAAAAGCTCGTCTGGACGTAAATGCAGGGCAAACAACAGATTTTGTGTCGTCTCCTGCGTTCCTGCAGCCAGGAGAAAGGCCAAAGCCACCGGAAAATTTTGAAGGCGTACTGTTTGTTGGAGATTCCAGAACCATGGGACTTTCCGAATATGGAGACTTGGGGAGTGCCTCAGTATTTGCCAACTCCGGCATGAGCGTTTTCAATGTATTAACTGCCCGTATTTCATCAGGAGGTGAGAAACTGACTCTGGATGAGGTTCTTTCAAGGGATCATTACCAGATGATTTACCTGATGCTGGGCATCAACGAACTGGGTTATGATATGTCCCAGACTATAAAACAATATAAAGTGGTTTTAGATAAAATCAAAAAAATGCAGCCAGAAGCAATAATAGTCCTGGAAGCAAATCTTCATATTACCAGTGAAAAATCAAAAAAAAGTCCTGTTTACAGCAACAATAAAATTAATAGTTTGAATCAGGAAATACAGAAGATAGCAGAAGAAAACAGCTGCTATTATATTGATGTTAATGAAATATTTGACGATGAAGGAGGCAGCCTGAATCACGCATACACGACAGACGGTTCCCATGTACTGGGAAAATATTATGCCCAGTGGGTAAAATGGCTGAAGGAAGAATCGGTTTAATTGCATTGAGAATTTTATGGTATGGCCTATTAAGAGATGTGTACATCAACACCTGTCGAAATATAGTCGATGGGTGTTTTTTTAGTAAAATTTGGTGTATGGTGATAGTAAATATTAAAGTGGGGCTGGAAACCGATATGATGATATTTTCAAGTTCTCCGGCAGTAATAATTTTTTAATTGTAAGCGTCAAAATATGTCGGTGTATATTTTTTGATTTTTAATTGTGAGATAATGTCTCTAATTCTAAAAGCCTTAAGGAACTTAAGTACCTTAAGGGATTGGAGATTTATCTATGGATCGCTTAACCGTAGCAACTGATTCCCAGAAACTCAGCCTTTGGATTAAACGGGTTCAGGAATGCAGGGCAAGCAATCAGACACTTTCTGATTGCTTGCCCGTATATGCTTTTTTTGTTAGAGTGGTACATTTAGCAATACTAAGTAGAAATGATAAATGTAAGGGAATAGTTAGATTTTCTTCAAGTGTACACATTGGAGGATTGGATGCGCCTGAGGGGTGTAGGTGCCAGGTTTATGTGAATACACAACATCTGACAATTACTTGTGGCGGGAGTGAATTTATTAAAATTAGATAGAATTAAAAATGCAGAGTGCCAGCGTGTTATATGTTGGGAACCGCATGTAACAACTATAAATGAAAAAATGGTCGCTGAAACCAGCAGAGAAGCAACATGTTTTGCAATTATATCTTCTGAACAATGACTTTTGGATTAACAAATTCTGATAACGAGTGGAAATTACTTGATCTGCCCCTGGCTCTTATACCCCTGCAGGCCTTATAGTAGAAGGCTCTGCTGGGGACGGTCAAAATTGACCCTTTCTTAAATATTCAGATTTAACGGACACCCAATTTTGTGCCTCGCCTGATGGTGCCATCACTGTTCCATTCTGTGTACACGTATGGGCCACCGTCAGTAGTTCCATTTTCAGTAAAGTTATGTGTGACACCATTGTAGGTGTAGGAACCAGTTACCATTTTCAGGGAATTGGTGTCAAAGTAGTAGACATTACCATTGATTTTCATAATACCCCCCTGAAGCTCACCGGTGTCAGCTGTGTAATACCAAGTGTTATCTCTTTGAATCCAACCGGTACGCATAAGCTGGTCGTCTCCGAAAAAGAACCAATGACTTTTGTAGTTGACCCAGTTATTCGTACAGTAATCACCAGATCCCCACTGGTACTTCATCCCCTGGGGAGTGCTCACAAATCCCGCAGCAAATGATGACATAGCACCTCCTATGGCTAAAACCATAGATAATACTATAACCATTAAATACTTTTTTTTCATAGATTTTGACCTCCTTATAATTTCATTGGTTATTTTAAATTTGGCTAGAGTATATACCTGGGAGCAAGTTGGAGTCAATGAAATTTAGGCTTTCGTAAGGATGAGTAAAGTATTTGTAAATATTTGGCAGTGGAAATCTTAAAATCGTAAGAAATCTGTAAATCCTTATGGTTCTCACATTTTTCCGTGGTTTTTTTGTATTACGGATCATTATGGCGTGATTCTGATATCATGGGAATGGATGGAAATGCTTTGGATTTTATTATAATATGGGAATATGTTGGCGATGAATACCTAAAAATGCCTGCGATGGATTATTTAGATGTGGTGAAAGTAAAGTAAAAATGAAAACACATAAAAAAATATTGGTTGGGCTGCTTGCTTTTTTATTTGTATGTGTAGTTGGTATTTTTCTTGATTATAAGAAATCAATGAAGGAATCTCCAATTTTGCAAGGGAGTTACACATGTGATAAACTTCCCTTCACATCTATGGAATTTGATTTGGATAATAATTATACATTTTATTACTATAATTATAATGAAACGGATAAAGGGACTTATTCCAAAGGATCCGGTAATGAACATTTTATCAATAGTTCTAAATTTCATAATACTAAGATAGTATATAATGGAAAAAAGCGGACATTCACAGTTATGATGGGTGGAGAAACCTACTTGTTTAAACAGATTAGCAAGTTACCAACTATTAAAGGTGAACCGGAAAAGAAAGAAGAATAAAAAGAGAAGAATATTGTAATTAGTTAAAAGGCCTTGGAATAATCCAGTGCCTTTTATAGTGCGTATAAATCAAATAAATAATGGGAGGAGTCAATATGTCAGTTTCAGAGGAAAGAAGCAGTTTAGAGAAAGTCCAATCTGAAACCCCAATTAATCGTGCTGAAATTATTAACATGCCACGTTTCAAAGCCGATGGAACGACAGATCTACGTTATGGATCTAAGTAAAAGTCTGGTACAGGAGAATCAACAAAAATGAATTGCTTATATGGGCGTGATGATATCATTGTAATATACAAGCTATTCCAAGACAGAATTGAAAATGCTGCCTCCTTATCTAAGGAAATGATTACGGGATGAAATCTTACAATGTTTATTTGTGCTATGAATATTGGACTACGAGGCGGCGATTTTTGTTCTCTAATGTGGTCTGATATTTCGATAAGAATTGGAGATATAAATCAACGGCTGATTATGTGCCCGAAAAACGATAAGGAGAGATGGTGATGGGGTTATCGTCAAGGCTAAACACATTGAACTATCGTGGAACAATAATTTTGAAATGCAGCAGTAGAATCCAGAAGCCAGTTGTGTGTCTGTGTTTCGATCTGCGATATCAGGCCTATTTATATCGTAAACGGTATACTGGCTTATCTTTGGATGAAAAGGATTCTGCTGTTCATTCTCATTTTTGGCCCCAAATATAAGCTTTTTATCGTCTGAATTGCGTCTTGGAACTGCATACCATACGTCAACCAGCGTTCAAAAGTGTGAGGGAAAACAAGCTTCCTGAAGAATGTAATATTAAAGAAGACGACACATAAGTCGATTCAATGGTTCGTGCCTCGCTCGGCTAAATAGGAGTACTCCAAAGATTGTGTAGACCTTCAAATTGATGTAAGATAGAATTAATCAGTTTGGAGGTATTATTATGGAGAGAAGAAAGGATATACCACAAAAGGCTGTTATGGGTGAATTTATGAATTCTTATTTGAAAAGCGGTAATAAAATTAAAGATGGGACTGATGTCCGTTATTCTGGAAGGTTTTGCCAAAACTTACATCTTAAACGTTGATTATTACATGAACATGACATAGGCAATTTATTATATTATAATAAGACTATCTTAAAACAGATAGGTAGAATATAACATGGCAGATTTAAAAGACACTTATGTTGTTCATGGAGCGTGGACTACGTGTACCTGTGGTATGAGAAAAAGCAGAGTTGTATTGGAAAAAAGCCACGGGGTTTTTCTAAAGGATAGGGCACTGATGACGATTAACGACTGTAAACCTGAAAATATCATTTGCTTTGGCGGCTGTTACAGTATGGAAAATCCGGATACTGCAGCAGAGGCTCAAAAAGTACAAATGGCTGTAGAAAAAGATTGTCCGAATACTTTTACAGATACCGTAAGGAGGCAGCAATAAGCCCTTATTCGTACATTGTAAATTCTAATGGCGGTATTGCTAATGGTACTGAATGGCCTGTAGGCTACACAATAATGTATGCAAATAATCATGTTTTAAGTATTAAATTTGAAGGGTATATTTACGCACAAGGAAGTGCTCACGGTACCAACTGGGTATATTCAATAAATATCAATTTAGCTACTGGTAAAAAAATAACTATAGATGAACTATTTGATGATTCATTTAAAGATAAACTAAATCATCACTATTTTAATGGCATTGATGTGGATACAAAAAATTCTGATGAAACTACGATTAATGAAATATTTGATCGTTTTAAGAATAACTTTACAATGAGTGATGATAACTTTTATTTTACTGATGATAGCTTTATAGTAATTTTACCCATTGATGGTTATTATCAATTCGCCGCAAGCTATGAAGACTTAAAAAGTTCTATGAAAGAAAATAATTCAATTTGGCGTTATATTTTAGATGGCAACTTCTAATGATGTAAATGATGAAAAAATTAGGTATTTTATATCTATTGATATCAATTTCAATTTTATTATGTAGTTGTGCAAAGAGTCCATTCCCTAATGTCAAGCTATTTCTTTACCTGGGTAGGCTGCAATTAACTGGACAGATTTTTTGAGGGCATATACAATAAAACCAGATAGAGAAAAGGAGATTGCTATGCCTCAGAAAAAACAGTCAAGACCAAGACGTACTTACACAACGGAATTTAAACAACAGATCGTCGATTTATATCGCAGCGGAAAACGTAAATGTGATATCCTCCGTGAGTACGACATTGCCAGTTCTTTACTTGATAAATGGATTGCACGAGCCGATAACTCCGGTTCCTTTAAAGAAAAGGATAATCGTTCGCCAGAACAGGAAGAACTACTCAAACTGCGAAAAGAAAACCAACGTTTACTCATGGAGAACGATATTTTAAAGCAAGCGGCGCTGATCATGGGACGAAAGTAAATGTGATAAAAGCGAATGCTCACAAATGCCTGGCTGGTCTACAATGCCAACTGACTGATTATGTAAACTGGTTCAATCATCATCGAATTCATTCCTCACTTGGCTACTTAACACCTGCTGAGTATCGGATGAATACCCTTAAAAATGTTGTCTACAAAAGTGTTGACAATCCAAACAATATTAAGTAACACTCTAAGATGGGCTTGTAAGAAAGCAGATATTTCTAACTGATGAAATAAGGACTTTGTTGGGACATACTGATGCTCAAACAACTTTAGGATATATTTATAATCCACTTCCAAAAGAAGAAACCTTGGCAATGATACAGAATGCTTTTTAAAAGTGACTTCGGGCACAGTTGGGCACAAGAATAAAAAAAACTCTGAAACCCTTATAAATAAAGGAATCAGAGTAACATAAAAGCAGGGGAAGAGGGGCTCGAACCCCCATTTACGGTTTTGGAGACCGTTGCTCTACCATTGAACTATTCCCCTATGAGTAGGCATTATATCTTTGCCTGAGCACCTAGAGAGTATAGCATAGAAGTTTTTAAATTGCAACAGTTTTTAGAAAAAAATAAAAAATTTATTCTGCTGTTATTGAATCCCTGTTTGTGGTAAAATAGTATGGAAAAGGAAGTCCATGGACAGAAGTCATATTTTATGGGCTTGGTTTGGCATTTTATATGAAAATCAAATGTTAAAACTGTGAAATTGAATTAGAATGAAAAGTAACATTGATAATGATTCCCAAAATAAAACTTGTCTCATCAAAAATATGCTTATCTACAAAGCTTTCCCTCTGAAATAATTACAGGATGTGCACAAAAAAGGGCCATATAATCGTTTATGAAACATAATTTGACAAATCATGTCAAACATGATATATATAATTTATAACTTTTTCTTCATTATAAAAAGGAGTTGTGATTATGAAACAGTTAAAGATTATGGTGCCAACTGTTGATGAGGCAAAGAAGTTTGTTGCTGCTGCTGCTAAATGTGATTTCGACATAGACGTGTATTACAATAGAGTAACCATTGACGCAAAGTCTATATTAGGAGTATTGAGTTTAGATTTGACACAGGTTTTGACCGTTGAGTTTAACGGGGAAGATGCAGAGTTTGAGGCATTTCTGGCAGCGAAGGCTCCAGGTAAATGTTCAGCAGCATAAACAGACGCAAAGGAAAAAGGGAATTGTATGCCGCACGGCCTGCAGTTCCCTTTTTTAATTCAGAGGTAAATGCCCCGCCATGGTTGCACACTCTTTGTTTTTAGGAGATAACTCCTTTCAGAGATACTTTTATGCCCAAAAACCAGGGCAGGAAAGAGAAAAGGGAAAGAACGGGAAGGAAAAGGAAGGAGGGAACGCCGGAGTGGAGGAGGCAGAGAAAAAAATCCTGAAAATATCTGTCAGGAATCTGGTTGAGCTTGTACTGCGCTCCGGCGATCTGGATAACCGGCGGACCGGAGGAGCTGAGAAAACTGCCATGCAGGAAGGGAGCCGGATACACAGGAAGATCCAGCGCCGCATGGGAGCGGATTACCGGGCGGAAGTGGTGTTAAAGCATGAGGTGGAAGTGGATCAGTTTCAAATTCTGGTGGAGGGGCGGGCCGATGGCATCATTGAGAAGCCGGAAGGGGTGACCATTGATGAAATCAAAGGCATGTATATGGATTTATCCTATTTGTCAGAGCCGATTGAAGTGCATTTAGCCCAGGCCATGTGCTATGGGTATTTTTACTGTTTTGACCAACAGCTGAATGGGGCTGTCATGCAGATGACCTACTGCAACATTGAAACAGAGGAAATACGGCGTTTTCAGGTGGAAAAATCCTTTGAAGAGCTGGAGAACTGGTTTCAGGGTCTGATTCATGAGTACATTAAATGGGCAAGATATTTATACAACCATGGAATAAGAAGAGATGAGTCCATAAAAGAGCTTTCCTTTCCCTATCCTTACCGAAAAGGGCAGCGGGAGCTTGTGGTGGCTGTATACCGGAGCATTGCCAGAAGAAGGAACCTTTTTATCCAGGCTCCTACGGGAATCGGAAAGACCCTTTCCACTGTTTATCCGGCTATAAAAGCCATTGGGGAAGGACTTGGAGACAAATTGTTTTATCTGACGGCAAAGACCATAACCAGAGGCGTGGCGGAAGAAGCCTTTGACATCTTGCGGGACCATGGTCTGTATCTGAACTCAGTGACCATAACGGCAAAGGAAAAGCTGTGCTTCCTTGAAAAACCGGAATGCAACCCAGATGCCTGTCCCTATGCCAAAGGGCATTTTGACCGGGTGGGAGATGCGGTCTACGATATCATACACAAGGAGACCGGGATCACCAGGGAAACGGTGCTCCGCTATGCAGAGGAATACCAGGTGTGTCCATTTGAATTCTGTCTGGATATCAGCAACTGGGTGGATTCCATTATCTGTGATTATAATTATGTATTTGATCCAAACATCCGCCTGAAACGGTATTTTTCCGAAGGCATTTCCGGAGAATATCTGTTTTTGACAGACGAGGCCCATAACCTTGTTCCAAGAGCCAGGGAAATGTACAGCGCAACGATCTATAAGGAGGACTTTCTTCTTATTAAAAAGATTTTGAAGCCTATGAGCCCGAAACTTGTCAGGATGCTGGAGCGGTGCAACAAAGAACTTCTGGAAATGAAACGGGAATGCGAGGATTTTCAGATACTGGATGACATCCGGTTTTTTATGAACGGTATCATGACCCTTTTCGGGGAAATGGAAAAGTTTATGGAAGCCGGTGAGGAATCCCCGGACCGGGACCTGATTCTGGATTTCTATTTTAAACTGCGGGATCTGCTGAATATCTATGACCGCCTGGATGAGAATTACCGGATTTATACGGAGCTTTTGTCAGACGGACGTTTTATGCTTAGGCTTTTCTGTGTAAATCCTGCAAAAAACTTAAAAGAGTGCCTGGACAAGGGGAACAGCACTGTGTTCTTTTCTGCCACACTGCTTCCGGTCCGGTATTATAAGGAGCTGCTAAGCGGTGACCAGGAAGAATATGCGGTGTATGCCCAGTCTCCTTTTGATCAGGAGAAGCGCCTTCTCATGGTCGCTTCTGATGTCAGCAGCCGCTATACCAGAAGAAACCGCCGCGAATACCAGAAGATAGTGGATTATATGCGTAAGATCGTGTCAGCCCATAAAGGGAACTACATGGTGTTTCTGCCGTCTTACCAGTATTTAAAGTCAGTAGAGGCGATACTTGAGGAAACGGAAGAAGTAAAACAGGAGTTTACTTATATGTCCCAGGCATCCCACATGAGCGAACAGGAGAGGGAGGAGTTCCTTAAGGAATTTTCAGAGGAGCGGAAGGATTCCTTTGTGGCCCTTTGCGTTATGGGAGGCGTATTTTCAGAAGGCATTGATTTAAAGGAGGGACGTCTGATCGGAGCCATTATCGTTGGCACCGGCCTTCCTATGGTCTGTACGGAGCAGGAGATTTTAAAAGGGTATTTCGATTCCAGGGAGCAGAACGGGTTTGATTATGCCTACCAGTATCCGGGGATGAACAAGGTCATGCAGGCAGCAGGAAGGGTGATCCGCACGGTCCGGGATGAGGGAGTCATCGCATTGCTTGATGAGCGTTTTTTAAAACCCGACTACCAGGCTCTGTTTCCAAGAGAATGGGACGGGTATTATGAAGTGCAGTTGAAAAATGTGGACGAAGTGGTCCGGAACTTTTGGACCGGACGAAAGTAAAAGCCGCCGCCCAAAAGGGGGCGGCAGTGAAAAGTCTTTCATACTGGTTAAAGCATGTCCATGAATTGTTTGGAAGCCTGGGAAACGGGTATGTTTTCATTATAAGCCACGACCATCTGGCGAGTGGGAAGCTTTTCTGAAAGCTTTACCTGGAATAAGTCCCTGTCATTTTCAGGAATGCAGTAATCAGGGACAAATGCGATTCCTAACCCAATGCGGGCCAGGTCGATTAAAAGGTCGTTGCTGCTCAGCTCAATTTCAGGAACCAGATCAAGCTGTTCCTTTTGGAACATGTGATGAAGGAATTCGCTGGTGGTACTTTTTCTTTCCAGCATCAGTATGGGATAGGTCTGGAGAGTCCCAAGGCTTACGGTCTGTCCTTTCAAAGGAAAATATTCCTGGTTGGCCACGAATACATCGGAAAATTCATTGATGACCCGGATGTTCTGGGAGCTTGAAAGTCCTGAGTTGGGGTAATTTGTAATGATAAAATCTACCTGGCCGCTTTCCAGAAGATGAGCGCATTCAATGGAAGTCTGGTTGGTGACCTTAATGTGTACATTAGGGTAAGTTTTATGAAATTTATTTAAATATGGAACCAGGTAGTAGCGGCAGATGGTGTCGCTGGCGCCGATCCGTAACTGGCCGCCGTTTAAGGTATTGGCCTCCAGCAGCTGGTTTTCTCCCTTTTGGATCAGATTAATAGCCGGTTCTATGTGCTTTAGGAGGATGTCCCCTTCCGGGGTAAGCTGGACCTTTTTCGTGCTCCGGACAAAAAGGGTCTGGTTCAGCTTCTTCTCCAGCACCTTGATGGACTGGCTGACTGCCGACTGGGAGATGAAAAGCTGTTTGGATGCCTCCGAGAAGCTTAAGGTGGCGGCAACGTGGTAAAAGACTTTATAAAGTTCATAATTAATATCCATTATTAGTCCTCCTTATAAACATATGGATATTCTATCATGGATCTGATTGGTTTGTAAAGGCGTTTGACAAATTTCCTGGGGTGCAGTATAGTACGGGCAAAAGAGCCAGGATATGAAAAAGAGAAGGAGCAAAATAAGAGTATGCATGATGATTTTTACCAGATGTATCTGGAAGAGATGGAACATATCCCTCCCTGTACCAGGGAAGAGCAGGAAAGGCTTTTAAAGGAAGCCGCAGAGGGTAAGAAGGAAGCAAAAAAAAGGCTTGTGGAAGGAAATTTACGGGCTGCCCTGGAGCATGCAAGGGAATATGACGGCAGAGGCGTGCTTCTGACGGATCTGGTCCAGGAAGCCAATATGGCTCTCATGATGGCTGTGGAAGAGTATATCCAGGCAGAAGACAGACCGGAGTTTGTGAGCTTTGCAAGTCAGAGAATAAAGATAGCCCTTGATGCAGCGGTGGAGGATCAGCAGTTTGCAAAGCAGACAGGAGAAGAACTGGCTGCCCGTGTGAATGTGCTCCAGCAGATTTCCCAGCTTCTTGCTAAGGAACTGGGACGGGAGGCTACGGTAGAAGAACTGGCAGACAAGATGAAGATGACTGTGGAAGAAATAAAGGGAATCATGAAAATTGCAATGGATGCCATGAGCATGAATGCCGAAACCATGGACTTAGAAGCCCTGGCAGGAGTGGAGGGCATTGAAATCACTAAGGATGAAGAGGCTGAAGATTACGATTACGAAGAATAAGAGACTGGGAGAGATGAAATGAAGATATATCTGATACGCCATGGACAAACGGACTGGAATATTCAGGGGAAGATCCAGGGAAGCCATGATATTCCCCTTAATGAAACGGGCCGCAGGCAGGCAGAACTGCTGGCAAAAGGTATGGATTCCCGCCCGGTTTCCAGGATTTTTTCCAGCACCTTGACCCGTGCCATGGAAACAGCCGAAAGGATCAGCAGCAGACAAAAGGTGGAAATCTGCTTTATGCCCCAGCTTATTGAGGTAGAATTTGGCAAATGGGAAGGCATGACATGGGAGGAGATCATGGAAGCGTATCCGGAGGAATACAGACTGTGGGCCTTAAGTCCTGACGAGGCAGCCCCTCCAGGCGGGGAAAACAGGGACCAGGTCATAAGCCGCTGCGTCCAGGCAGTCAGGGAGATACTAAGAATCACCGGCGGCAGAGAGGATGCTGCCATCGTATCCCACGGCGCAACCATCGCTTATCTGGTTTCTTATATGATGCGCAATCATCCGGAGGTAGAAAGCATTATTGTGGAAAATGCAAGCATTACAACGGTCAATTACAGTCCGCTGACGGAAGATTTCATGCTTCTGGAAATGAATGATACATCCCATATGGAAGAATAAAGAAAAAGAAGCAAGGAAGCCAAACGGCTGCCTTGCTTCTATTGAACCGACACTTAATCAAACAGTGTTTCTATAAGGATTTTCACCATGGAAGAGGTGGTACGGATATACAGCGTATCCCTCCCGGCGCAGCGCAGCGCAGTCTGCATAAGTACTTCCTTTGAAGCGGAATCGTCGAAAATACTGACCATATTGGCGCAGGATTCCACAATGGAGTTAATCTGCCCGGCCTTTTCAATAAACTTTTCAATGTGTTCCTCTTGAAGCTGCAGGCATACTTCCAGATAGGGACTTTGTTCCTCTTTCTTTAAGCGGGCGTTTTCAAATGAGTATTTTTGGGATAAGTCCTTTAATTGCTGATGAAGATCCATAAAATGTAGCACTCCTTTATAAAAAAATCTTTTATTACTATAGTGCAAATTTTTTCAATTTTCAAGTATTTTAATAAAAAATAACGAATTTTGTCGAAATGCGTCGAAAACCATAGGAACCAGATGAAACATAAGGCAGGCTGGTGATTTCCTTCTGCCGCCTACATCAATAATATTAACTGTACTGATTAATAACATAAGATATATTAATTTTTCTAATCTATGTATCCTGTGGTATGATTAATACACGAGAATAACAGGGAAGTTCCTGTTCGGATAAACAAAACACCTTGCGGGTATCCCAGTATGCCCAAAAAGCATGGGCAAGAAGGAGGAAATCATGAGTGTAAGAAGAGTGTATGTTGAGAAAAAAGCGGCCTATGCCGTAAAGGCGAATGAATTAAGAGAGGAAATCGCAGGCTATCTTGGCATCAATACAGTAACCGGTGTGAGAGTGCTGATCCGCTATGATATGGAGGCGCTGTCCGATGAAGTCTATGGGCTGGCTCTTACCGCTGTTTTCTCAGAGCCTCCCGTGGATGAGATTTATGAAGAGGCTTTCCCGAAAAAGGAAGGGGATGTGGTTTTTACCGTAGAATATCTGCCGGGCCAGTTTGACCAGCGGGCTGATTCCGCGGAGCAGTGCGTGAAGCTGCTAAAAGAGGACGAAGAGCCTGTGATCAGATCCGCAACCACTTACGTGATCTCCGGCACTCTTACAGAAACTCAGATTGCCGACATCAAATCCTACTGCATAAACCCGGTGGATTCCAGGGAAGCAGATGAAAGAAAGCCGGAGACTCTTGCCGCAATATTTGAGACTCCTGAAGATGTGATTGTTTTTAATGGTTTTACAGGTCTTGCAGAATATGATTTAAAGGAATTGTATGAGTCCTTAAATCTGGCAATGACATTTAAGGATTTTCTCCATATCCGGAATTATTTTAAAGATGAAGAGCAGAGAGACCCGTCCATGACAGAGATAAGGGTTCTTGATACTTATTGGTCTGATCACTGCCGCCATACCACATTCCAGACGGAATTAAAGGATGTGACATTTTTAGATGGGGATTACCGCAAGCCCATTGAGGAAACCTACAGGCAGTACCTGGCAGACAGGGAAGTGGTCTTAAAGGGAAAGAGCGGCAAGTTTGTATGCCTTATGGATCTTGCTCTCCTGGCGATGAAAAAGCTTCGCATGGAGGGAAAGGTGGAGGATTTGGAGGTATCCGATGAGATCAACGCCTGCAGCATTGTGGTTCCCGTCCTGATTGACGGTGTCAAAGAGGAATGGCTGGTGAATTTCAAAAATGAAACTCACAATCACCCTACGGAAATCGAACCCTTTGGCGGTGCGGCCACCTGCCTTGGAGGAGCGATCCGTGACCCGCTTTCCGGCCGTACCTACGTATATCAGGCCATGCGGGTAACCGGAGCGGCTGACCCAAGAAGACCTTTAAGCGAAACATTAAAGGGAAAGCTTCCCCAGAGAAAGATCGTGACAGGTGCTGCAGACGGCTACAGCTCCTACGGAAACCAGATCGGTCTGGCAACCGGATATGTAAAGGAGATTTACCATCCGGATTATGTTGCAAAGAGAATGGAAATAGGGGCTGTCATAGGTGCCGCCCCAAGAAAGAATGTCATCCGGGAGACCTCGGATCCAGGAGATATGGTCATTCTCCTTGGAGGCCGTACCGGACGGGATGGCTGCGGCGGAGCTACCGGCTCCTCCAAGATCCATACGGAAGCTTCCATTGAGACCTGCGGAGCAGAGGTCCAGAAGGGGAATGCGCCCACGGAACGAAAGATACAGCGTCTGTTCCGAAGAGAAGAAGTGAGCAGGCTCATCAAGAAATGCAATGACTTTGGCGCAGGAGGTGTGTCAGTTGCCATAGGAGAACTGGCGGACGGCCTGCGGATCGACCTGGATAAGGTGCCGAAGAAGTACGCAGGACTGGACGGCACGGAAATTGCCATTTCTGAGTCCCAGGAACGCATGGCGGTTGTGGTTGATCCCGGGGATGCAGACCGGTTCCTGGCCTATGCGGCAGAAGAAAACTTAGAAGCAGTGGCAGTGGCAGTGGTAACAGAAGAACCAAGGCTTGTGATGAGCTGGAGAGGAAAGACCATTGTGGACATCAGCCGCACCTTTCTGGATACCAACGGGGCCCATCAGGAGGCTTCGGTTGTTGTGGAAATTCCTGACAGAGAAAAAAGTGCCTTTATGAGACAGGAGATCCCTGATATCAGGGAAGCCTGGATGAAGCTGCTATCTGACTTAAACGTATGCTCTCAGAAAGGGCTTGTGGAAATGTTTGACAGTTCCATAGGGGCAGGAAGTGTGCTCATGCCCTATGGAGGAAAGTACCAGATGACAGAGACTCAGACCATGGTGGCAAAGCTTCCGGTGGTTCATGGAAGGACCGATGCCGTAACCATGATGAGCTACGGCTTTGATCCTTATCTGTCAAGCTGGAGCCCGTACCACGGCGCAGTTTATGCAGTATTGTCCTCTGTTGCTAAAATTGTGGCATCAGGCGGTGATTACAGAAAGATCCGTTTTACCTTCCAGGAGTATTTCCGCAGGATGACAGAGGATCCGGCACGTTGGAGCCAGCCTTTTTCCGCCCTTCTTGGGGCTTACAGCGCCCAGATCGGATTCGGACTTCCTTCTATCGGAGGAAAGGACAGCATGTCAGGCACCTTTCATGACATTGATGTGCCGCCGACCCTTGTTTCCTTTGCCGTGGATGTTGCAGAAGGCCGGCATATCATTACGCCGGAATTAAAAAAGGCGGGAAGTAAGATCGTGGTATTCCGGATTGAGAAGGATTCCTATGATCTTCCGGTATACGGTCAGATCATGAAGGGGTATGAAGCTTTGTTTGAGGATATCTGCGCAGGCCGGATCATATCCGCTTATGCGGCAGAGGGCCATGGGATCTGCGAGGCAGTCAGCAAAATGGCTTTTGGAAACCGGATGGGCATAAGAATCGGGCACAATGTAGATCCAGGAGATTTCTTTAAGGCCGGCTGGGGAGATGTGGTATGTGAAGTTCCGGAAGGAAAGCTTGGGGAACTGGCTGTTTCCTATACCGTCATCGGTGAAGTCACGGATAGGGGTGTGTTTGAATACGGCAGCACAGCCATTGCCATAGATGAGGCACTTAAAGTGTGGTCAAAGCCCCTGGAAGATGTGTTCCCTGTGGAATCAGGGATAGAAAAGGCTCTTGTTTCGGAGCGGCTTTATGATACAAAGGATATTTACATCTGCAGAAACAAGGTAGCAAAACCCAATGTATTCATACCGGTGTTCCCTGGTACAAACTGTGAATATGACAGCGAAAGGGCTTTTGAAAGGGCAGGGGCCAATGTGGTGACAAAGGTCTTTCGGAATTTAACGGCCCAGGATATCAGGGAATCTGTGGAAGTATACCGCAGGGAAATATCCAAAGCCCAGATCGTCATGTTTCCCGGAGGATTTTCAGCCGGCGACGAACCGGATGGCTCTGCCAAGTTCTTTGCCAATCTATTCAGGAACCAGGTGATCAAGGAGGAAATCGGGAAGCTGTTAAATGAAAGAGATGGCCTGATGCTTGGAATCTGCAATGGTTTCCAGGCCCTGATTAAGCTGGGGCTTGTGCCCGAAGGAATGATCACAGAGCAGCGGGAGGATTCCCCCACACTGGCGATGAATACCATTGGCCGCCATATTTCCAAGATGGTTTATACGAAGGTGGTGACCAATAAGTCGCCATGGCTTTCAGGCGCAGAGCTGGGAGGTATTTACTGCAATCCGGCTTCTCACGGGGAAGGACGGTTTGTCGCAGGAGGGGATTGGATAAAGGGGCTGTTTGACAGCGGTCAGGTTGCTACCCAGTATGTGGATGACAAGGGCTGCCCTACGATGGATGAATGCTGGAACCCCAACGGCTCCTACATGGCAATTGAGGGAATTACAAGCCCTGACGGGCGGATCCTGGGCAAGATGGCCCATTCTGAGCGCCGCGGTGAGTCGGTGGCCATGAATATTTATGGGGAACAGGATATGAAGATTTTTGAATCCGGTGTGAAATATTTCCAGTGAGCAGAGTTTGATCATCGCAAATTATCCTAGTTAAGAAAGCATAGAAATGTTTCTGCGGTTCTGGTTCCATATATTTACAGTACGGCGTTTAAGCCTGTGCCGAAGCAGATAGACGGAAAAGCGGATAAAGGCAGGGCATGAATGACAGGGAATAAGGCTTTTTCTATGGCTGGAGAGGCAGATACACTTCTATGTAATTGATGGGTGTATCTGCTTTGTTTTCCTGGTCTTCCTTTGCGGTAACCTTGAAGGCGCAGCTTAGTAAATGGCCGCTGTAGGCAATTCCTGTAGGAGAATATCCATGTTGCCTTGCCCAGTCTGCTGCGTCTAATACGGCTTGTGTTTCTAATACAGGGCTGTCTGAGGCAACTACGGTGTAGACACAGCGTTCCTGCTTTAGTATGGGGTAGCCGTTTAATGCCTGTTTCATTTTCATGATGGAGGCAGTATGTTCTGCGATCATGAAAAATTCGTTTATCTGGTTCGCATGATTTTCATTTAGCTGGTATTCCTGGCAGATATAACATAAATCGGAGATGCCTGCCTGATTGATGAAACGGTTGTCCGGCATCTGGTAATGGGGGAGCATGGGTCTTAAGTCATAACGGTTTAAGTATTTTTCTACGTTCTGGTAGTGTTTATGTAAATGGGTCAGATGGATGAGGGATTGACAGTGCTTTTCCACCTGCTGTTTTTCTTCGGCGATTTTTTCCTGAATCATGGAACAGTAGGAAGGAAAGGAGCTTTTATACAGGATACGGCCGATATCCTCGATGCTGAAGTTAAGCCTTCTGTAAAACATGATGCTTGAGAGCTTTTTGATATCTTCATAGGTATAGGTTCGGTAGCCGTTTTTTTGCTTTTCCGGTTGTATGATTCCCTTTTTTTCATAAAAGCGCAGGGTATCACGGCTTAAGCCTAAACGATCGGAAACTTCTCCAATGCTGTATTTTTTCATTATGATTCCTCTTTTCAGTCCGCAGTGTAGCCAGTGAATCCGCAGGATTCACTGGCTCACGGGCATTCGCCCTATGAAACAGGCCAGGAGAAGATTTTCTTATGTGCGAGCACAACGAAAAATCTTTTCCTGGCCTGTTTCGCACTGCTCATTGCTTTCGTGAATATTTTACCACAAAATCATTGCTATTCGGCTTTACGGTTTTCTTTCTATGCTTACGAATTATTAACGAAAAGAAGCTTGAAATCGTAAAAAACTATGTTATGATAGTATCAGAAAGAAAGCTTGTTCTTACTTAAGAGACTTGAGAAGGGGGTATTTTACATGGGAAAAGGCAAGAAGAAAATGGTTAAATGCCTGGTGTGCGGCGCTGTATTTGAGGAGGGAAGTGAGGTCTGTCCGGTATGCGGAGTGGGACCGGAAAATTTTGTCCCTTATGAGGAGGAAGTAAGGAATTTCCATAAAGACACGGAGGAATTATACCTCATACTTGGTAATGGCGCGGCCGGTGTCAGTGCGGCAGAGGCGATTCGGGAAAGAAATTCTACCTGTTCTATTGTTATGGTGACGAAAGAGGACTGTCTGCCTTATTCAAGGCCCATGCTGACAAAATCCGTCATGGGAAAGGATGAAAGGGAGGAACTCCTTCTTCATGACCCGGCATGGTACGAAGAAAAACGTATCTTAAACCTTACGGGAAAACAGGCGGAGAAGATCAATACCAGGGAAAAGGAAGTCACTTTTGACGATGGGATCCGGCTAAAATATGACAAATGCATCTATGCATTGGGATCGGAATGCTTCATTCCTCCAATACCTGGAAATGAAAAAAATGAGGTAGTCGCCATACGTCGGCTTTCCGACATTGAGAAGCTTAATTCCCTCCTTTCGGAATCAAAGCGGGCCGTGGTCATTGGCGGCGGAGTGCTGGGACTGGAGGCGGCCTGGGAACTGAAAAGGGCAGGCCTTTTTGTGACGGTATTGGAGCATGGCGACCAGCTTATGAAGCGTCAGCTCGATCAGGAGGCCGGTGAGTTCTTAAAGTCCATTATTCTGGAAAAGGGCATTGATGTGAAATTCCAGGCAGCCACCCAGGAAATAGAAGGCAAAGACAAGGTGACCGGTGTCCGCTTAGAGGATGGTACGGTACTGCCGGCAGATCTTGTGGTCATATCCGCAGGAGTCCGGGCCAATGTATCCCTGGCAGAAGCTGCCGGGGCCGAGACCGGCCGGGCGGTAATCGTTAATGAGCATATGGAAACCACGGTACCCGGCATTTATGCGTGCGGAGACTGTGCGGAATATGAAGGGATCAATTATGCCATCTGGCCACAGGCTGTGGAGATGGGAAAGGCAGCAGGAGCCAATGCCGCCGGAGAGAGAGTTTCCTATAAAACTGTGACAGCGGCACTCACATTTAATGGCATGGATACGTCCCTGTTTGCGGTGGGTGACTCAGGAAAGGATCCTGGAAAAACCTATGAGGTACGCCGGGAAGAGGATAGAGAGAAGAAGATTTACAAGGTGTATTATTATGAGGAAGGCAAGCTGACAGGCGCAATACTCATTGGCGATACGTCGGATATGGGAAGAATCCTGGAAGAAATTGAATAAAAGGTCAATAAAGAGGTGCAAAGGTCTTTGGAAGGACGTTTGCACCTCTTTGTTTTATTCCACTGATATATGGTATTTTTCCAGCCAGTAGTTGATCTGAAGGATATAGGCAAGCATCTGTGGACCAGCCATAAGCTGACCGTACCAGGGCTTTCCGTAATCCGAAGGACTGGTCAGGAGTCTTTCCAGCTTCTTCCCATCAATAAACTCCATGACAGGAGCGGGACCGCCGGCTATCATTTCTTCTACCCGTTTGATCAAAAGAGCCTCATAATTGGTATCATAGGTTTTGGGATACGGAGATTTCCTGCGGAACAGGATCTCATCAGGCAGAAGCCCCCTTCCGGCCTGGCGAAGGAGATTCTTAACGATCCCATCCCTTGTTTTCATATCCCATGGGACATTCCAAACGTATTCGATGATCCGGTGGTCTGCAAAGGGAACCCTGGCCTCAAGGCCGGAATACATGCTGGCACGGTCCATCCGGTTTAATAAGGTCTGCATAAACCAGCGGAGATTCAGATAGGAAATCTCTCTTCTTCTGGCTTCTGTTGGATTATCATCGGAAAGAACAGGCGTTTCTGCCACAGATTTTTCATAGGCTTCCATAACATACTCATCCATTTTAAGATAATCCAGGAATTCATCCTTTAGGACGGCCTTGCGGGGCCCTAAATCCATGGTCCAGGGGAAGGCCTGGGCTTTAAAGCATTCTTCCTTATGAAACCAGGGATATCCTCCGAATATTTCATCTGCACACTCCCCGGTCAGAGCAACCTTATTAAACTTTTTGACCATGGAGCAGAAATGGAGCAGGGAGGAGTCAATGTCCCCCATAGCCGGCAGGTCATGGGCAAGAACAGAGTCATAAAGCCGGTCCGCCTGGGTCACGTTGTCGCATTCCAGATAATGGTGGTCAGAGTCTAAGAATTTTACCATCTGGTCCACAAAGGGGCGGTCCTGTGAGGGCTGGAAGGGGCTGGCTTTAAAGAATTTATCATTGTTGACAAAATCAAAGGAAAAGGTAGTGAGCTGTTTGCCCTGTTTTTTTAACTCTGCGGCACAGACTGCCGAGACCAGGCTGGAATCCACCCCTCCTGACAAAAAGGTGCAGATGGGAACGTCGGAAACCATCTGCCGGCGGATGGAATCCTGAACCAGGAATGAGGTCTTCTCAATGGTTTCCTCATAGCTGTCCTCGTGGGGCCTGCTTTCCAGCTTCCAGTAGGATTTCAAATGGAAGCCGTCCCTGGAGCAGAAAAGCATGTGGCCCGGGAGTATTTCATTGATTCCCTTAAAGACTCCGCAGCCGTAGGTGTGGGCCGGTCCCAGGGAGAAAACCTCGTTTAAGCCCTTCCGGTCTAAAACAGGACGGATGCCGGGATATGCAAAAATTCCTTTCAGTTCCGAAGCAAAGATGATTTCTCCATCCCTTACGGTGTAATAAAGAGGCTTTATGCCGGAACGGTCCCGGCAGAGGCATAACCGTTCCCGGAATGGGTCCATGATGGCAATGGCAAAAATGCCGTTTAACCGTTTAACAAAATCAGGCCCGTATTCCATATATCCGGTTAAAATCACTTCTGTGTCAGAGGTGGTGGAAAAGGAATGGCCCCGCTCCTTTAGGTCCTGTCGAAGCTCCTTTGTATTGTAAATTTCTCCATTGTACACAATTCCAAAGGTTTTGCCTGCCTCAGTTTTTGTTATGGGCTGGCGGCCGGTGGTCAAGTCGATAATGGATAAACGGGCGTGAGACATGCCTCCCTGTTTAAAAAGCCATATTCCTGAATCATCAGGCCCCCGGTGCTTCTGGGTTTCTGACATTTGTTCCAGAATGCTCTCATAATAGGCTTTATCTTTCTGGTAATCATAAAAAGGATTGTAAAAACCAGCAATTCCGCACATGGAAATCCCTCCTTAAAGCTGGATCATCTATAAAAGGAAACAGGCAGCAATAAAAGTAGCAAGAAAACCGATCATGACCGGAGGAAGATTTTTTCTGGCAAGTTCCAGAGGATTTACGTTGCAGATGGCTGCAACAGGTATGAGCCCCCAGGGGACGATGGTACCGCCGCCGACGAAAATTGCGGCAATCTGTCCAAGGGAAGCCAGAATAGGGACCGAAGCCCCTACTGCCGTACCAAAGGTGCGGGCCAGGGAACCGGTAAGGGGAAGCCCGGAAAAACCTGAGCCGTCCAGACCCGTTAATCCTCCGATCAACAGCTGGAAAAAGGCGGCCATATATTTATTGAGAGGAATGTTGTGAGCCAGCCAGATGGCCCAGTCATTCATAATTCCTCTTTGGAACTGATCTCCCATGATGGAAGAAATCCCTTCTCCTCCTAAAAAGAAAAAGGCCCCGATGATGATGACGGGAGCAAAAATCCGTATGGCAAAGAGAAAGCCTTCAGTAACATAAGATGTCACCTTTTCCAGAGAATGTTTGCCAAAGCCTAAAACTGCCCCAATGCACATGATCAGGACGGCTGTTCCTGAAACCATACTGGTGGCGTCTCCCCCTTTTAAGTCAAAAGCCACCATAAGAAGGATGTCGGCCAGGAAAAGAAGAGGGGTCAGGATCGCCATTACAACCGCGGCAATCCCGGTATCGTGGTGTTCTTCCGCATTCTGGATATGGACTTCCTGACAGCAGGCTGCGATTCCGTTCCTGTTTAACAGATATGCGGAAACCACTGTAACAATACCCATTACCAAAAACAAAGGCCGCCCCTTGGTCAGGATGTCAGAGGCTGAGATGGAAGCCGCACCTGCGGAAATGGCCGGAGCGCCCTGGATGACAAAATCATAACTTAAAGCAATTCCATGGCCGAATAAGTTCATGGCCATGGCAGCTGCCAGAGGATCCAGACCGGCCCTGACTGCAAAGGGCAGCATGATCGCGCCTACCAAAGCCACGGATGGGGAAGGCCAGAGAAAGAGGGAAAATAACAGCATGGTGCCACCCAGAATCCACCAGGTAAGGGAAGGGGATTTCATGACCTTTGACATGGGAATCATCATAAGATAGTCGCTTCCCAACTCTTTTAAGCATTTGGACAGGGCTGTAATAAGGGCAATGGTGGCGATGATTTCCATAAACTCCCTGGAAGCATACAAGATGGCGTTGAATACGGTCATGATGCCTCCGGTCAGAGACTTGAGGCCCGCAATGCCAAGGAGGAAGAGAAAAAGGACACAGACCAGGGGCGTATCCTTCCGGAGAATCATGACAGTCAGGATTACAATGACGCCAATGAGATAAATATAGTGCAGAGGTGTGAGCACCAGATAAGGATCAAACATAGGAACCACTCCTGTGAAAAGAATATATTCTATACTATGATAAAAGAGAAAGGACAGTGTGATTTTTTTTCTGGCAGAACTTGAAATTTTCCTGTCCGCCTTTTATACTGAAGTTTATAAAGGAGAGGCCTATGCAGATAACATCCGTACATATTAAAAATTTTAAATCCATACAGGATATGGAAATTCAGAATGTGGAAAATGCCCTGATACTGGTGGGGAAGAACAATACGGGAAAAACAGGTGTCTTAGATGCCATACGGGCAGCTGCAGGCGCCTATGAGGTTACGGAAGAGGATTTTAACGAAAAGAAGCAGAATATAGAGATCACCATGACCCTGGCCATTACACCGGAGGATCTGGCTTCCTTTCACAGGGGAGGGGTGGTGAGCCAGTATAAGCGGTTTGATGCATGGCTCCATGATTTTGAAACAAAGCTACCTTCGTACAAGGAGGGAAGTCTGACCTTTACTTATCAGATCAACTGGAATGGGGTGGTCAGGTTTAAGGATGGATACCGGAAGAATAACCGTTATATCAGGGATATCTTCCCCAGGCTCTATTACATTGACTCAGAACGGGATTTAAACCAGTTTCAGAATGATCTGCTGCTTTTTCAGGAGGATGACCAGCTGTCAAAGCTAAGGACCCATGTGTGCATGTTTGACGGCGCCAGGGAATGTAACCAGTGCTTTAAATGCATCGGACTGATCAACCAAAAGAAGCCGGAGGAGCTGCAGATTTATGAGACGGTAAAGCTGCTGGAATATAAGATGTATCAGTTAAACTTAAATAGTTTTGCCGAAAAGGTCAATGACAATTACAGAAAAAACGGCGGCTATGAGGAAATCCGTTTTTCCTTAAACTGCAATCCCTGTGAATTGTTTAAAGTAACAGCTGAGACCTATCATGTGGAAAGGGGAAAGCTAAGCCCCATAAATAACTTGAGCAATGGCATGAAAAGCCTTTATATGCTGTCTCTTTTGGAGACCTACACAGAGGATGAAAAGCGGATTCCCAGCATTGTCATTGTGGAAGACCCTGAGATTTTCCTTCACCCACAGCTTCAGAAAATATCCAGTGAGATCCTTTACCGGTTATCGAAGAAGAATCAAGTGATTTTCACCACTCATTCTCCTGGAATGCTGTTTAATTTCACCAGACGCCAGATCAGGCAGGTGGTGCTTGACCGGGACGGCTATTCCTTTGTCAGGGTCAGAACCGATATTGATGCAATTCTCGATGATCTGGGTTATGGAGCCAACGATCTTTTGGGGGTCAGCTTTGTGTTCATTGTGGAGGGCAAACAGGATAAAAGCCGCCTGCCCCTGCTGTTGGAAAAGTATTATTCGGAAATTTATGATAAGGAGGGGAATTTATCAAGAATCTCCATTATTACCACCAATAGCTGTACCAATATAAAGACGTATGCCAATTTAAAGTACATGAACCAGGTGTATTTAAGGGATCAGTTCCTGATGATCCGGGATGGGGACGGAAAGAACCCTGAGGAACTGGCAGGCCAGCTTTGCCGGTATTATGATGACCGCAGTCTGGAGGAGGTCGACAAGCTTCCAAAGGTGACCAGAAGAAATGTACTTATACTAAAGTACTATTCCTTTGAAAATTATTTCCTCAATCCAAAAATCATGGCAAAGCTTGGAGTGGTGGAAAATGAAGATGCATTCTACCGGACACTGTTTGGCAAATGGAAGGAATACCTTTACCGGTTAAAGAGCGGGAAGCAGTTTGTGGAGATGGTTGGGAAGGATATGGAATCTCCCGAAGATTTAAAGGCTCATATGGAGGAATTTAAGATTTATATGCGGGGACATAACCTGTATGATATTTTTTACGGGCCATATAAAAAGCAGGAAGGGGAGCTGCTGAAACAATACATTGATCTGGCTCCCCGGGAAGATTTTAGCGATATTTTAGATGCCATTGATCAGTTCGTTTACTTTGAAAGCAGGAAGGCATAGGTGTGAGCTTATATTTCCGGATCAATTATTTCTGGATCAATTTCCCAGTCCCTGAAATAGTATTTCATATCCCGCTCGCCGATTTCCCTTATGACTCTGCATGGGCTTCCATAGGCGACTACGTTGGCAGGGATATCTCTGGTCACAACGCTTCCGGCTCCGATTACGCTGTTTTCACCGATCCGGACGCCTGGGAGGATGATGGTCCCGGCTCCGACCCATACGTTGTCTTCAATGGTAATGGGCACGTTAAACTGAATCTGCCTTTTACGGATATCGGGGCGGATGGGATGAGCGGCCGTGTCCACCACCACGTTAGGGCCGAACATGACGTGATTTCCTATGTAGATATCGGCGTCATCCACCAGAGTTAAATTAAAGTTTACATATACGTCATTGCCCATATGAATGTGACATCCCCAGTTGGCGTGGAGCGGGGGTTCGATGTAGCAGTTTTTTCCGATCTCAGCAAAAAGATTTTTTAAGATTTTCTGCCGCTTTTCGCCTTCGGACGGGCGGGTCTGGTTGAAGTCATATAGGATTTCCAGACAGCTGGTCTGCTCTGCGATCAGGGCATCATCAACACAGTCATAAAGCTTTCCGCTTCTCATTTTTTCTTTTAAATCCATGTAAACCTCCTTGGTAACGGGGGGCTGTCGGGCAGACAGCCTCTTTTTTCTTCAATTATACCTTGTCTATGTTTAAATGTCTATGTGATCAAATGATTTGCGGCAGGCAACGGTATATATGGCTGTTGGGTTAATTGGGCCATAAGTCCGCAGTGCAGCTCGCGAAACCTGCGGTTTCACTTGCTCACGGACATTCGGCCTATTTCGCACTGCTCATTGCAAGAGTGCAAGAAAGTGCTATTACTTGGACAAATAAGCGCACGCTTTTTTCAGGCATGTATATTATAATCAGAATAAGAGATCTTTCGAGGAGGTATCAGGATGAATTATCTGATTGGAATTGATGTGGGGACATCGGCAACAAAAACCGTCCTGTTTGATGAAAAGGGCGGTGTGATTGCTTCCGCTTCCAGGGAATATCCCCTTTATCAGCCTAAGAACGGCTGGGCAGAGCAGAAGCCGGAAGACTGGAGAGAGGCGGTTCTTGATACCCTTTCCCAAGTTATAACAAAGTCAGGGGTTTTAAAAGAAGATGTAAAAGGAATCGGTATTTCAGGTCAGATGCACGGACTTGTGATGCTTGATAAAAAGAATGAGGTGATACGTCCCTCTATTATCTGGTGTGACCAGAGGACCGCATCCGAAGTGGAAGACATGCTTACCCTTATGCCAAAAGAGCGCTGGATCGAAATCACTGCCAATCCGCCTCTTACGGGCTGGACGGCGGCTAAGATTTTATGGGTAAGGAAGAATGAGCCGGAGAATTACGGAAGGTGCAGGCACATCCTTCTTCCTAAGGATTATATCCGTTACGTATTAACCGGAGTCTTTGCCACTGAGGTTTCCGATGCCAGCGGAATGCAGCTTTTGGATGTGCCCGGCAGGTGCTGGTCTGAGGAGGTTTTAAATAAGCTGGATATTGATCCAAAGCTTTTGGGGGAAGTGTTTGAATCCTGTGAGGTGACGGGAAGCCTGCTTCCTGAGATCGCTGAGAGAACCGGGCTTTCTGTGGGAACAAAGGTCGTGGGAGGCGCTGGAGACAATGCAGCGGCTGCAGTCGGAACAGGAGTTGTGAAGGATGGAATGGCCTTTACCACCATAGGGACTTCTGGGGTTGTGTTTGCTCACAGCAGCCAGGTTACCATTGACCCGAAAGGAAGAGTCCATACCTGCTGCTGTGCGGTTCCGGGAGCATGGCATGTCATGGGAGTGACCCAGGGGGCTGGGCTGTCCTTAAAATGGTTTAAGGATAATTTCTGCCAGGATTATGTGGAAGAAGCAAACAGACAGGGAATTGATCTTTACGATCTCATCAACCGGGATGTGAATCAGGTGGAAGCAGGAAGTGATAAGCTTATTTATCTTCCGTATTTGATGGGGGAAAGAACTCCTCATCTGGACCCGGACTGCAGGGGCGTGTTTTTTGGACTTTCTGCCATCCATACGAGAAAACATATGCTGCGGGCCGTAATGGAAGGAGTTTCTTATTCCCTCAGCGACTGCAACGATATCCTTAATGAAATGGGAATCAGGGTAGGAGAGATGATGGCATGCGGCGGCGGCGGAAAGAGCCAGGTATGGCGCCAGATGCTGGCGGATATGTATGACTGCCATGTAAAAACCGTGGCCCAGACAGAAGGACCGGCCCTTGGAGCCGCTATTTTAGCCGGAGTGGGGTGCAAAATCTTTGAGAGCGCGGAAGCTGCCTGTGACGCTCTGATCTCCCAGGATAAGTCTACGGGACCAGAGGAAAAACAGGCCGGTCTTTATAAGAAATACCATCAGTTATATAAGGAACTGTATGAGGATTTAAAGGGCAGCTATAAGAAGCTTGCAGCTTTGTAAATAATCACAAAGGAAAAACAGGAAGGTGAAGATATGCGTTTTTTATTGATACGGCAAATGTAGAAGAAATCAGAATGGCCAATGAAATGGGAATTATCTGCGGGGTTACTACAAATCCTTCCCTGATTGCAAAGGAAGGGCGTGATTTTAACCAGGTGATCGACTGTGCAATAGCAGGGGCAGATATTGCAACGGTGCCGTATAAGGTGCTGGTTCAGATGACCAGCACCCTCTTACAGACCAGGGAATTGAAAAATTTAAAAAGGACTATCTGGCTGTGTTTGGAGAATAAAAAAGGAGAGGTAAAACTATGGGATTATCAATGAAACCAGTGACAGATCCTGCATTTGGCACATATGGGAAAGTGGTTACAGGATATGATGCAGGGGAACTGTTGGAAAAAATGAAGGAGACGCCTCTTCCGGAGGAGGTGATTTATGTCCCTTCCGTAGCGGAATTAGAGGAGCTGACAGTTTGTAGGGAAATGGAAAAGAAGCTGTACGGTCAGCTGTCCATTCAGGTAGGCTACTGCAACGGCCACAATAAGAAGCTGAACGCAGTGGAATACCACAGAAATTCAGAGATTAATATTGCTGTGACGGATCTGGTCCTGATTTTAGGAAGGCAGCAGGACATTACCCCGGATTATACATACGATTCGAGTAAAATGGAAGCATTCCTGGTTCCGGCAGGGACCGTGATCGAGGTTTATGCAACGACCCTTCATTATGCGCCATGCCATGTAGAGGAGGGGGGCTTCCGATGTGTGGTGATCCTGCCAAAGGATACCAATACGGAACTGGAGCCTGCCGGGGAAGCGGTGAATGAGGAAGACAGACTGTTGTTTGCAAGGAATAAATGGCTTATTGGACATAAAGAGGGCGGACTTCCAAAACAGGCTTATATTGGCATTTCAGGAGAAAATCCGTCTATTTGACAAATGCTTAACAATAAAATTACAGGCATATAGCCCGAATGAAAATGCCTGGACAATAACAGGAGGAGTGATAGAATGAATAATATCCCGGAAATAAAAGTAGGAATCGTAGCGGTAAGCAGGGACTGTTTCCCGGAATCCTTATCAGTGAACAGAAGAAAAGCTCTGGTGGAGGCATATCGTGCAAAGTATGATGCCACAAATATTTACGAATGTCCTGTATGCATTGTAGAAAGTGAAATCCATATGGTTCAGGCTTTGGAAGATGTGAAGAAAGCCGGCTGCGATGCACTGGTAGTTTATTTAGGGAACTTCGGCCCTGAGATTTCAGAAACCCTTCTTGCGCGTAACGGAGGTTCCCAAGAGGTACTCTAAATGTTTATACGATTCGTCTACTCTTTTTGTCGTATATCATAACGGTTACAATTGAAATAAGAACAATCATAGCGTTTGCGGCAATTGTTCCCGCCCAAGTCATAGTCATGGTGCCAAAGATGGGAGATGCCGCATTGAACATGGTGTGGAATAATACGCACATAAACACACCGCCTTTTCCGGATATTTTGTAGATTGCCCCATTGAAAAACCGAAACGCCATGAGTTGAACTGCAAACATCCAAAAGTTAATGAGTCCCTCTCCGTGATTTGTCCCCGGAATGAAGAAGAGAGGGATATGCCATAAAATCCAAATGCTTCCAACAAAAACAGAAGACAAAACAAAGCCATATTTTTTGTCAAGCTCAGGCTGTAATATGTACATCCAGCCAGCTTCCTCCAAGCCACCGATAATAAGATTACCAGGCAGGGAAAGGAAGAACGTATAAAATGGAAGTACCATTTCCGTGGGGCCTGAAACTGCAATATGTATCAAAAAATACAGTGCAAGCCCTGCGGCAACGAACAAATAGAGAGAGATGTTATTTTTGGCGTAAAAAACAGTTTTCAACCATTCCTTAAAATCTGTTATTTTATTATTTTTCTTCAGAACGATATATGAAGCAATAGCGGGCGACAAAATATAGATTGCAAAAGGAATATTCATTACAAATTGTTGTAAGGAGTAAACCCAATTGTGAACCGAATATCCGAATTGCCCAAGGGCAATTAAAGCACCTGACACAAGATAGGCTATGGAAAATGTCAGTACCGTAAATTGTACTATGATTTTTTTGTTTGTCACGATTTCTTCACCTCATATTTTGAAGTATACATTAAATTTTAGCGTCTTTAATTTTTATTACTTAATGTTTGCTTTTTACCATTTCAAAGTTGCTATCCGCAAATTCTTTCACTTCTCCTGTATTGTCAAGGCCGCATTCATAGCTGTAATGCACCTTTCCATGTTTCGGTTTTCATTTTGTCCCTATTATACCATATCTTTCCGCAAGCGTGGAAATTTTTCGTTTTTAGCCCGTTTTTTAACCTTGTGGATGTTCGGGAGGGCGGGTACAGCAGGTGGGAATCCATTACAAGTGTGTGGGTGTGATTGAATTGCCGGACATGAAAGAAATAAACGGCAAAACGGCATAGTCAAACTGACTATGCCGTGTGCTGTACAAATATTTTATTATTGTGGGAGTGCCTTACGGGAAGCCCTCCTTCTTTTCCGTGTTTTTAACCGAATCAAGTAAGTCCCCCACTTCAAATATGAAAATCATTAAGTAGTAGGTGGGGACTTGCTTGTGTCAGGTGGAGTGTCATCATCTTGCCGCTTTGCGACAAGAAACAAGAACTCCACCTGACAAGCAGCAATAGCTGCTATTCGGTTATGCCCGGTGAAGCGGGGCACGCTGTGAGCAAGTGGCGAAACGGATTGCGAATATCCGCTTGACTTAGATAATTCCCTTCATAACCAGGACGGCCAAAATACAGGTTATTAAGATGATCCCTGCAGCAAGGGTCATGCCAAGATTGAACGACTGCTTTTTTGGTGCATCCGTTGAAGTCGGAATCATGAGATTGGATTTTCTCAACGTGTTGACTAATGGTTTATAGATAAGAAGAGTCAGGGCCGTGTTGATTCCTCCCTTTAAAAGGTTAAAGGGGACGAATGCAGGGAGTAGAAGCTTTACCACGGCATCCCTTGGATATCCCATGTAAATTGGGGTAATAAGGTAGTTCCACAAAACCATGACCAGGGTCATGAGTAAGGTACCTGCCACCATGCCAAGGAATGCACCCAAAAGGGAATGGTGCTTCTTATAGAAGTAAGCTGCCGGACAGACAAATGCGACCGTAGAAAGAACGTTCATGATCAGTCCGATGATTCCGGTGCTGCTGATGGTAAACATCTCCACAAATGATACGATAACGGAGATCAGTGCAGATGACATTGGCCCGAATAAGAAGCCGCCGGTAATGATAATAACATCTTTGGGCTCATACTCCAGGAAAGGCAGCATGGGGATCAGAGGGATCCGGATTGCCACAACGGCTACAAAGGCCAGCGCACAAAGCATGGCCATGAGGGTGAGTTTACTTGTTTGTTTTGTCATATTCATGTTAAAGCCTCCTGAAAAATAAGTAACACCTGAAAGTATGCCTTTCAGGTGTTAAAAATAAACAGGTGTATTATCACTATTTAACACATCTTCTTTCATCCAGACTATACTGTCGGTATTGGAATTACACCAATTCTGCACAATTTGCGCTCGCGGACTTTACCGCCGGTCGGGAATTTCACCCTGCCCTGAAGACAACTATATTCAAATGTTCTTGAATTATTATAACATTTTAAAAAATAAATGCAATATGGTGTTGCAATTTTTTTAATGCTTTGCTATAATATCGGACATGGGGGTATAGCTCAGCTGGGAGAGCGCTTGAATGGCATTCAAGAGGTCATGGGTTCGAATCCCACTATCTCCATTTAAACAATAAGCCGCAGGCATGAAAGCTTGCGGCTTAAATTATAACTTATAGGGACAAGATACTTGGTAAATCAAGGGCAAATAAAGAAAGGTACGTTTTCAGTTATGAAAATCTATCTTTTATTTTTTTGCCATTTTAAAGGAGGGCAAGGGTACGTTATGGAAGATGCGCCATACGATTACTGGTATACCGTTACACTGGAGCGTGATTATCAAGGCACATTCTACCTGCCGGCTTTACAGCTTTAGATATCTGAACCTATAAGTTTCTGGAGGAGCTCCAAGGTCTTCGGAAGTTTTCTTAAATTTAGTATGGAAAAAATTGTTTTTGAGATTCACACAATTCTGGTGGTTCAAATGTTAGAAGCTCTGCTGCGGGCAGTGTGGTAGCAACAGTAAATCAGGGAAACCTGATGTATGACATACCAGGAGAAAAAATGGTAAAAAAAGCACTAAATGGAACTATTCAACCAATGCATTGGCAGAATGTTTTCTTAAATGCTATGAACAGCCAGCAGATCAATCAAACACAGTAATAAATAAGCGTAAAGCCAATGCTTCTAAGTGGAGTACATTAATAGGCTTCTTGGTATCGTAGGTTGTTTGGAAGTGTAAACAGTTTTCTATAATTGGAAACTTCCATCAAAAAATATGATACCACTGAAAAATTGCCAGGGGAAGCAGGAAGACTTTTTAAGTGCATTTCTCGAAAAATGGGCATTGACCATAAGTGAAAAATAAAATTGTGCAGAGGCTTTGTGAAGCATCATCTTCATAAAGTCCCTGCTAATAGTATTTTAAAACCTGTCTGCAAACATAATGGTTACCTCACTGTAAATTCGGTCCTAATTAAAATTTTTTATAGTTTCTTATTGGTCATGCTCTACATGTTAAAGTGTATTCTGTGCCACATGTTTATACAACATCGATACTCCGTCATTAGCGATGTGTTTTGGTTTTCCGGTGCTGCTGTTTATTGCTCAATCATAAAAATGATTGTCATAATAAAAGTTTATCAGGCAAAATGTTTGTTTTAAGCTCATGTTTCCCAGAACAAATATGATTTCTCATGGTTGTCGGCTCTGCGTCTTGCTCATTGACAATCTTGATATTAAACTGCCACACATCAATCACAATCTCATGCTTGCACTTGGGGCAAAACAAGGGGAAGTTTTTAAGAACCGTATCTTCCCTAATTTGCATTCGTGTTTTGTTGTTGCAGATAGGGCAATAGACCCATTGTTTTTCTTTCAAGGCTATCACCCTCTATCCTCATTAAGTGCGATTGACAACTTCCCACATAGACAAACCAGATAGCAGCTGTTCGCAACCATGACAGCCATTACAGCTATGACCGCAATCGTTTTGTTGAATCACTTTTCGGATATAGCCCTGCCGTTCCAAATATTCAAGTTCTATCCGAACACCAGCTTCATCTTGGTGGAGCAATTCAGCTAAATCCTGTATGCTATATGTGTTTCCGCTTTTCAGGTATTCCAGTAATTGAGTTAGCACATTGCCCGTCCTTTCTTAAAAAATCAATAGCCCAATGTGGTACGCAATCGTTGACAAAAGCAGGGCAGTAGCCAAATAGTATGCCGTAATGCGCAATGTCCATTTCATGGAGTGGGATTCCTGCGCGGTAGCACTTAATGTCATAAGGCAAGGCATGTTGAAGAAAAAGGCATACAGAAAAGCTAATGCTTCCGGCTTGGAAATGGTGGCAAGCAGATTCGTCCCGACAACAGCCGTATTTGTTTCAATCAACTTTTGCCCGGCAATGGCAGACCAAACCCCTTGTGAGTTGAACAAAGATGCCAACACTCCGAGAGAGGATTCCTTGCCGATAGCGGATGCCATCCATGCCATGAACATCTGCCATCTAAGACCGAATATCATGGTGACCGGCTCAATCGCTGTTCCGATTTTATAAATCAAACTGTTCTCAATATTACCGCTTGAGGTGTAGGCTAATGCCCAAAATACAACTGATACCAAAATGATAATCTTCAATGCTCTTTTTAACACATCACCAATGCGGTCTAAAACAAAGCGGAACAGGTTTTTGTAGCGCGGCTTGTGGTAGGGCGGCAATTCCATAATCAAGCCTGTACGTTCAGATTCTTTAATCAAGCGTTTCCCGAAAACTTTTGATGTAATGAAGATGTGCAGAAATGCAACAACAAACATAGATAAAATAACGACTGGTGCCATGTTCTCAAAGAACAGGCTGCTAATTAGTCCTACCACACCCCATGTTGAAGCACAAGGTACTACCCATGATAAGGCGATTGTGGTCACGCGCTGCCCCCATGAATCAATGACGCGGGTACTGCCGACACCACCAATATTACAACCAAGGCTTACCAAAAATGGCATAACAGCTTTCCCCTGCAAGCCGAACTTTGACATGGTATTGTCGAAAACATAGGAGATACGCGCCATGTAGCCGACTTCTTCCATAAAGCCAAATACCAAACTAACACCGAACACGAAACTTGCCATCATCAGGGCAAAGGATATGCCCGCCAGCACAGCGTCACACAACAGGGAAACAAGAAAAGCAGGGATACCCACACCTAAAATCACGTTGGATAACGGTGCAGATAGCGCGGGAATATAGCTGAATAACCCCATAAACGGCATAGCAATCATCATGGATAACAATAGCCCAAAAAGGATAATCAGAATCGCCAGAGGTTTTCCCCACGTTTTAGAGGTGGCGATTTTATCAAAGCGTCCTCGCTCTTTTCGCTTTCTGGGATTTGTAACATGATTTTTTAGAAGACCCTCAATCCACCTGAATTTA
Organism: Lacrimispora sp. BS-2; assembly: GCF_040207125.1. Lineage (NCBI taxonomy): Bacteria > Bacillati > Bacillota > Clostridia > Lachnospirales > Lachnospiraceae > Lacrimispora > Lacrimispora cavernae. Next base: position 2,142,187 of record NZ_CP157940.1, on the reverse strand, counting down.
GAATCGCCGGTGAGCAAACTTCCTGCGTTGACACTTGAAATGATTTTTTGAATCTCACTCCATTTTCCTTTTGCGGCTGACTGGACGGATTCCATTGCCAAAGAATCGCCCTCAATCAGCTTTGCCGCCAGCCATTGTGAAGTGTAAATCCTCATACCTTCTTCGGGCAATAGCTGAACGAGCTGTGTGTAATTCTGTCCGATTACTTTCTCATAGCAGGAGATAAGATTTTGAGTATTCAGTTCGGCGGGAGTCCCTTTTCCCATTTGTTCTAAGACCGCATAAAAATCAGCATATTTTTTTCTGTCTGCGGCTACCATCGGAACAACAGGAATTTGCAGTTCTTTTGCAAGCGCCTTGCAGTTGATTTCTCTACCCTGTGAAGCGGCAATATCCATCATATTCAGCACTAAAAAAACAGGTACTCGTATTCCCGCATAGTCCGCCATCATGTAAAGGCTGCGCTCTAATTGCGAAGCGTCCGCCAAAATACAAACCATATCCGCCTTGCCGCTCGCAATGTAGTTTCTTGTAATGACTTCTTCTTCTGAATTGGCGGATAGGCTGTATGTACCGGGCAAATCCACGACTGTGTAGGAAGTATTGTTGTGGGTAAAATACCCCTCTTTTTTCTCAACCGTTTTACCCGGCCAGTTCCCAACGTGCTGTTTAGAGCCGGTCAGTGAATTAAACAGCGTTGACTTTCCCGAATTGGGTTGTCCCAATAACGCGATAGTTGTTGTGTTCATCGGCTTATTTCCTCCAATCCTATTTGCTCCGCGTCCTTTCGGTTGATTGCAAGCATTGTATCGCGGCTATAAATCAACAGCGGGTGCTTTTTTTCATTTTGAATCACTTCTATCACACTTCCGGGGGTCAGTCCGATAGAGGTAATGCGGCTTTGAAAATGCACATTGCCCCCGATGGATTTTATTTTTCCAACGGAGCCTTTCCGTAATTTTGTTAGGATTTCCACTTGATTTCTCTCCTTCAAAGGTATTTTCCGATAATCTTGCAGGCGATTCTACCGTCCTGTGATTAGCCTTGACTAACTCAAAACAGTTTACCATAGCTTATTTTTTCGTTCCACTCCATATACACACAAATAATCCAAACAGCATATTTTATTTTTGAAAATAATTTTCCGTATTTTTTGAGTTGACGAATGAAGATTTCAAATATAAAATTGAAATAATCCATAATATATGGGGGGGAATAACACATGAATTTAGAAAAACAGAATAGAAGCGAGGTTTCCCTATGTTTTCCGTTATCAAATCGAATAATCCAAAAACTCAAATTGAATATATCGGTCCGAATCAAGCCGTAATGATTTTGAGAAATAAAGAGAGTGGCAGCCTTACCATGTTTCAATTTTTCCCCAGTGTGATTCTTTCATTTAATCGAATCTTCACATCTCTATGGCCTGTAAGCAACGGCTTTCCTACCCGAACATTACTGCTCAACTATTGCATTGATGGACGCTGTGAAATGTATTTAGACAGCGGGAAGTTTTGCTTTGTTGCGCCCGGCAATCTTTTCATTGGAACGCAACAGGCACGAAGCGATTACAAATACCCGACTGAACATTATGAGGGAATTGAATTGATATTTCATCTTGATATGTTGGATATTGAGCCTTACCCGCTTTTTCAGGAGTTAGGAATAGACCTGAAAAGCTTGTACGAAAGTCTGAAGCTAAAAGATAATTTATATTTTGCTGAGGAATCATTTGATTTACATGCAATCGTTTTTGAATTGTGGGCATTACGGAACAGCCAAGACATTAACGGCATGAAATTATTGGTGGCAAAACTTCTGTTAGCTGTTTCTAAACCGGAATATCAGAAGAACGGAAATATCCGCTATCTTGCCCCCTCGCAAGTACGTATTGCAAAAGAAACCTGTGCGATTCTTTGCTCCGACTTAAAAGCCAACTATACCGCTAAAGAATTAGCCTTACGTTTTCAAGTAAGTGAAACAACGCTAAAAAATTATTTCCGATGTGTATATGGGGAAAATATATCTGCCTATGTTCGGAAAAAACGCATGAAGCAAGCCGCGGAGCTTCTGCAAACAACGGACACACCCATTGCGGATATTTCGATACAGGTAGGGTACGAAAATCCCAGTAAATTTGCGGTAGTATTCAAGAAACAGTTTGGGGTGACACCGCTGGAATATCGTCGTTCTAAACGCTTAGACGATTTTGAATAGATGGAATAATCGCACTACAATAGCGGCGGCGGGATTGGTCAAAACCTATCCCGCTGCTCCTGCCGCAAAATAGTGCAAACATTCTTGCGGATTTGCTCGGCTTCTTTTACCTCGTCTTTGAGAGAAACATACCGCTGGTTGAGGATTTGCCGCTTGGCGGTCAGGTCGGCATATTCCGCTTTCCATGCCTTTGTCGGCAGGCAGTTCTGCCGTTCATCACATCTTTCAGGTAGGTATTTGCCGCTGTGAATAAAATCTGCTCACTTTCCGTCAATGTTTTTTTGCCCTTGTACTTTAGGTAGGTGTCAACCTGTTCAATATGTTTTTTCAAAACGGTCATGCGCCGTTCAACAGGTTTCAATTCCTCACGAATATTCATCTGTTCGTCAATTATAGAGCAGAATTTTTCATCAAGTCCCGCCATATCCCCTAATCTGATTTTGCTGTAAAAAGTTCAGCATTTTTGCGGCGGCTTTCAGATTGCCGATAGCTTGATAACGGTCAGATTTTCCCGATTGCTCCCGCCTTGCAAGAATACCCTGTATCACATCTGCAAGGGTGGGTGGGGCGTTGTTCTGCATTTCCTCTTTAAGCCAATTTTGCAGTTTAGAGATACGTGCCTTTAACTGCCGTAACCGCTGATTTGTTACTTCAATTTCTCGGTTCTCGTCTTTGCCATGTGAAAATGCTCCTTTCGATTTTTGTGGTTTGTGAATTGTGCGTATGATATAATTAAACAAGGTAATGAGCATTTACAATTTTGAATGGAGTAAATATATGCCTTGTAATGCTGAATTTGGAATAATCGACACATTTGATAAAAATAAAGACTATGGCGATGAATATACACCACAAAAATATAATTGTGTTGCCATTGATGATGAGGTTGTTAGCGATTGGTGGGATAGACTACTAACAATGAAAACCTATTTTCATTGTTATAGCCGCCCTGAAACGGCGCTTACTCGTTATGGGATAACACTTATCCCTCCCGAATCATTAGATTTGTTTTACGATATTGTTGCAAATAACACGAAGAAAGAATTTACCAGTCAAATTTCGTGTCTTTTGGATTTGATTCAAAAGGCAAAAAACGAAAATAAATTTATAATTCATTACGGAGTATGAATTTATGCCAACATAAAAACCGTCATGCTTTTTTTAACATGATAGGCTCTGTAGGAATGGATAGGATAAGATTGATAGATAAGGATTTTGACCGCAAAAAGCGGCTTACCCGTTTTCGTGAGTAAGCCGCTTTCTGCGGTCAAATTGCATTATGCGGTTTTCTTTTTCTTTGCTTTTTCTTCCTGCTTGATTGCGGAAGTTTCACGGACTTGCTTTACAAACTTGGCTTCGTTGGACTTCACAAAGCCGCTTACGGATTTGATGGCTTCAAGAGCCAATTCCCGCACAACAACGGTACGGATTTGGTGTCCTGTACATTGGCGGTTGTATTTCCTGCCCGTAAGGTTATAGGTGGAACAGGTGTAAACATCTTTCGGCGGTTTGTTGCATACATAGCCTTTTTTGTTTACATGGCTTGTGGGGTAGGGTATTCTGTGGTTGTACAGCTTTGCGCCGCAATCGGCACAAAACAATAATCCTGTTAAGGGGTGCACTTCATAGCCGGTGGTCTTGACTGTTCCTGCAGCGCAGCATCTTCAGCAGTTACTTATTAAAATGTTTTCTCCACAATATGCTCGAAGAGGTCAGGCCTAAAAGCGCCGAAATGATAAGAAAACCGTAAATTATGATATCATCGGACATGTCATCGCCGGTCTTTGGGAGGCCCATCGGATGAAGCATTCCATTCGAACCTACCATATAGCCAAGAGGTACTTCGCCAAAAATATCATACAGCTCCTGGGGGGTCAGTTCTTCCCTGGGCTTTGCATTGCCCGTTGGTGTCCCTGGTTCGGCAGGATTTGCGGGGTCTGGCTGTGCAGGATCTGGTTGTCTGGGCTTTACGGAAGGTGTTTTTCCGCCGCTGCCACCGCTGCCGCCAGAACTGGTGGGTCTACGGTACGTATTGGTAAATGCAGCAGTTGATGTTTCCAGTGTTCGGATTGTGCCGGTGTCACCCGTTTGGGTGGCAGTGTATCTTTGAGAGGAATCGCTAGCCTCTGTCACCTGATATTCAGTTTTGTCAGGCAGTCCGCTGATGGTGATGCTTTCCCCGTCGGCCAGAGAAATCTTATCCCCGCTCTTGATCGTTCCATCTGGAACACCTTTTCCTGTATAGGAATAGATACCACTTGCTTTAAAGGTCACTGTAAAGTCAAACTTCTTTTTGATATCAGCTCCGCTGCCTGCAACCGTCTTACTGATGGTCAGGCTTCCAGGTAAGATCTTTGTGTTGACGAAGGCTGCTATCTGCTCCTCATCTGTCTTAATAGTGCCGGACGAACTTGTAGAGGCAGTAGAAAATCCGTTTGCGGAATAATCTTTTTCGGTTACAGTATAGTCTGTGTCCCTGGGAAGTCCGGTTATGGTGGCGCTTTGCCCATCAGAGAGAGAAATCGTACCACCGCTCTTGATTTGTTTCGTCAGAGTATTTCCTGTAATGGTGTAGTTGTAGGAGCTGTCATCAAGTGCGCCGTTCGGTGCTGTGAAGGTAACAAGGAACTCAAATGGACCGGTTTCCTTGCTGTTTCCTGCAACCGTTTTTTTGATGACCAGACTTCCAGGTTTGAATTTTGTATTGGTAAAGGCAGCTACCTGTATTGCGCCGGTTACGATAGTGCCGGATGCGTCTGTATAGGAAGTTAGATATCCATCAGCGGTATAGTCTGCTTCAGTAACAGTATAGACCGTGTTCTCTGGAAGTCCGGTTACAGTGATGCTCTGTCCGTCAGTGAGATAGATCAGATCCCCGCTCTTAATAAATCTGTTTGGAACTCCATTCCCGATACAGAAATAATCGTTGCTGTCACCACCCAGATCCAATTTGAATTCGAAGGTCCTGGTCCTGTCATCGGCATTTCCCACAACTTTTTTCGTGATGGTCAGGCTGCCCACATTTCCGCCAGTGCCGTTCGGATAATTTTTCACTGTAAGTGTATTGGAATTATCACCGGTTTTACCGCCGATAGAGGTGATGATTTTATTATCTGATCCCTTAGAGACGATTACTGCGTACGTATTTTCATCAGGATCATAGTTAGCTGGAGCCGCCGTTTCTTTTAATGTATAGGTTCCAACGGGTATTGCCTTCAACTTGAGTGTACCGTCGGCAGCCGTCACACCCTGGCGGATCACAGTTGTACTGTCCTGTGCATACAGGGTAAATTGCGCGTCTTTGAGATGAATCGCAGAGTTAGTGCCATCCACTTTGGTTATGGTTAAGCTCCCTCCCCGTTCAAGGGTCGCCCAGCCGCTCTGATAAGAGACATTGCGCTCTTGTCCGGTGCTTGCTCCACCTGCTTCGCTGCCTACAAGCTTTACGGAATTGTTGACCTTACCGCTTGATTCAAGGGTGATGTCGGTCACATAGGTAAGGCGATACGCTTGTTTCACATCAGGAACTGTAAAGGTAAGAGTACGGGCTGCGGCACTGTAAGAGATATAGCTGACAGGATTAACTGTTTCAGCAGTTTCTGTCAAGTTTCCACCGGCTCCAACCTCCATTTTGATAATATGTATCTTGTCCCACACGGGGGTGCCTGCAGAATCAATAGGCAGTTCTAATCCCTCGGACATCGTGTCTTCAATTTTCACATCAGTAAGACTTAAGTCAAAAGGATTGTAATCCACAGTCCATGTCAAGGCTGCTTTTGTACTGTCAAAATCAAATGTTTTGTCCAGAACTCTGGTAACAATTTTGATATCCTGCGTGTCAGTTACAGTATGCGTCCACTTTGCGGCGCTCAGTGTTACCGTATTACGGTCTATCTTAGATGGATGATTCAACTGTAAATATTCTTCATAGGCTTTGTCGGTGAGAGAGGCCTTTACAAGGATGACATAAGGCTTTTTAAGCTCAGTAAAAACAAAGGAAGCATTAGCGCCAGCAGCATCATTGGAATCTGTAAAGTTCGGTGTGATTCCGATTGTGTCGGTCACGTCTTTTACTGCCTCCACCTGTCCCTCCACCGTCTTACCCTCAAAAATCTTGTAGAAGGTCTTATCAAATACCCAACCATTGGGCAGAGTATCTGTAATCGTAACAGCACCGCTGTCAAATCCGTTGACATCGGTAAAATCCAGGCCATCGGCGTTGACGCTCAGACGGAAAATTGCTGTTTTTGTCTTGTGATCAAAACCTGAGTCTGTATCGCCAATGTTTCCGCCATTGACGCTGTCAGCACTGTTTCCATCCAAACCGCGCTTAAGAAGGTTCTTTTTGAGAATATTACTTTTAATATCCACTGTTGCAGCAGCAGAGTTTAATTGATTTGTATTACGAAATAGCGAGGCGGTATTTTGTACATTTTTTGTTCCGTTGCTGGCAAAGATAGCCGGGTTAATCACCTGTGAATTAAAAGTGAAGCTGCTCTTTGCACTTTTATGGACGGATACCTCCAGCAGGTCGGCAATAGGGGTGTTACTGCTGTCCCTGATCTTATAGACCGTGACCAGAGCCGATTCCGGTGAGAGGCTTCCATCAATATATTTCTGATTGAATTGCGGTGTAAAGTTTTCTGGACCTAAGCCGTTCGGCCAGCCAGAACTCCCGCTCAAACCAGATTTGTCCTCTCCATAAACCAGCAGATCGTATACCTTTAGTCCTTCATTCATGGAGTCAAGGTCTTGTCCCCTTGGGTCAACCGTTACGGTCCATGTAACTTTGCAGTAGGAACTGTCGCTGTCTAAGGTGCCTGCTTTCGTAATGGGGTTATAACCAACACCTACCTTCACGTTACCGGTACCAATCTCTGTGCCGCCTGGTACGCCTGTCCATGTGATCGTGGCTTTATTATTATACTCTTTTACATTTGAAACGGCACCGCTGGTATCATCCGGTACCTTAGTTTTAACCATCAGCCTGATCGCAGTGTGAATATCGCCAATGGTGATCGTTCCTTCTGCATCAGGAGTGAGAAAACCTTGCGTTTCCCAGCCGCCCGATCCATCGGGAATGAACCATTCTACCGAATGAAGGGTCTGGCCGTTATCTGTAATATCAGTAATTACAACATTTTTTAAATCTGCTTCCCGTTGGTTGGCAAGGATCTCCCATTCAATGGTGCGGCCAGTGGGATTATAACGATCTTCGTTACTATCATTTGTCTTAACATGTCTTTTGGTGATCCACTTTTTTTCAAGTTTGACAATATCAGAACCTTCATCTACGGATTTGCCGGAGGAATCTAATAGTTGGGCCTTATTCCTGATGGAAGGCTCACTATTGGAGAAAAGGTCGGACGGTAAGATTGATGTCTTGAAGGTTACGGTCTGCGGTGATATAGAGCCGCTTGGGAATAGATAAGTCAGGGGAGATAAATCCGTGGGTGCCTTAAATTCATTGCTTACATTTAAGGAACCTGATACATAGGCCCCCACATTGGCTAAATTGTCACTGAACTTATAGCCCTCTAGATCGATGGGATTTCCGTCCTGTGATGCAGTAATTACAACCTTCCACTCCACAGCCTGTTCGTTCCAGTTCACAGTCCCTTTTTTGCTTACATGATAAAGAATTTTTGCGGCAGGGACTGTGACAAAAAAGGTCTTGTCTAAGATTTTGATTACTTTTTTGCCATTTTCGGTTTCGGCATTGCTTTCGTCGTATGTAATTTTCGCATCGAAGCCGGCTTCAATGTTAAATACAGGATTCTCCTCATCGTCAATGCTGTCATCCCAGTCAAAGAGAATCTGTGCAATTACTTTGCCTTCCGCATTGGTCATCATTTTCACATGTCCGATAACAGTACCATCAGATGCTTTCAGCGCCGATTCTGCCGGAGTTACTGTAAATCCGCTGCCCAGTTCTATGGTTGCAGTATCGTTCTTGCTGACATAGAAAGGCGGTACAGGATTATCATTTATTACCGGTACTTTTATCTTAAACTTAATATTAATAATGTCAGTATTTAAGATTGTGTCGCCATCCTTGAGCAGGGTATTGTTCTTCTTCGCTTCAATTTCAGGTTCCAGTATTGTTGGGTCAATCGTCTGAGGTCCCGCGTTACCAGGCGCGGTGGCCGGCAGAAGACTCACGCTGGAAGGTGTGGCTTTTGGCGCACCGGATGATCCATTACCGGAACCCGCTGGATCCCTGCCTGCATTGGAAGGAGTTCCTGTGGGGTCTTGGGTTTTCTCATGATCGGCATCCATCGGATCCCGGTCTGCATTGGAAGGTGTACCTGTGTTTTGGCTGATTATGTGTTCCCCTGCGGAAATCAGATCTTCAGCCCATACGGTGTTGAGCGGCAAAAACACGTTCAGCACCATCATTAGTACCAACAGCCAGCTTACCAGCCGTCTTTGTTTTCTTATTTTCAATCTCATTCCTCCTTTTGTTACTGCCTTTCATCTAATTTCAGGCATTTGCCTGAGAATTACGGCTTTCTATTTGTAGTAATTCATCCGCTGATCCGACTTTAGCGTAAAGAATCCTATGAAGATTATATAAAGTTGCGTTACCTGATGCTTGAAAGTTTTTATAAAAAGTTACAGGAAATTAGACAAAAAAGAAAAAATGGGTAACATTATTTTCCAAAACAGGAAAAGATGAGATAAAAGGTTACACTGAAATAGACAAAAAAGAAAAACCATGTTACAATGCTAGTTCAGAATATGGAATAGTGGGGAAGCAAGAGATGAAAACCGGTAAATTGCTGGAAGAGCTGATCGAAATTGCACAGTCTCCGAAAACAGACTTTGCTATCAGCATGAATATGACTCCGAGCGGACTAAGTAAGATTTTAAAAGGAAGAAGGCTGCCTTTTTTGCCGAAGTTCTGTATGGCCCAGGCTGTTATTTGAAATTTATACAAATCTTTCCGGTCCTATATAATTTCAGCTCCAGATATGAACTGGAAATACATGTTCTGTGTTCTTGTTTCTGACCACATGAAGAACAATCATGAGAATCCCCTGTAGTTTTACAGTACTATTCCTTTTTTTGACCATTCATACTCTGATATTTTCCAAAGAATAAAAATATCAAACGCATGAAAGACGGAGAGAGCTGCTTTTAATCACTTTTTTGATATGCCCTCGATGGAGGTGTCGGCCAGCAATGATAAAATCGATCTTCTTTCCGCCATCGTCAGGGCACAAGAGAAGGTTATCTGAATGCATTCTTTAACTCACTTGTAAAAAAAGATGCCAAGAGAATAAGCTATAGCGGAAGAGAAGCAGCAGCGGCCTTAGAGGCTGATCCATCGATTATCTACCTGAGGAGCGAATGCCATATTTGCAAAGGTTTCACTCCTTTATAAACGAAAAAAGTTCTGACAAAGTCATGATTGTAAACAGTGAACAGCCGAAAGCGGCAGTATTCTGTCTGCAGGGTCTAAATCTGATCTATACGATTGATCATGATTACAAGACTGAAAAAATCCATTGCTTTGAAACGGATTTATTTAATGATATTTTAAGAAGGGAAACATCAGAACGCACGATGAAGCTACTGGATTTCAGCTCTGACTTATGGCTGGCTTATCTTGATGAGATGTCCAGAAATTTTGGCGGTTCTGCTCTCGGAATCTCTAAAACTTAGATTGACTGGTTTTTGGATTCCCTTTTATTTTCCCAATATGAGACAGTGGAGAGAAGGAAATGAAAACCGGTAAATTACTAGAGGAATTGATTGATATCGCGCAGATGCCGAAAACAGATTTTGCAATCAGCATGAACATGACTCCAAGCGGATTAAGTAAGATCCTGAAAGGTGGCAGGCTGCCTTTGTTAAAGGAAAAAAGGGAATTCTGCAAGAAGGCTGCTGCTTATTTTGCCGATGCCTTATATGATCATAGCTGTTATTTAAAACTCATTCATATTTATCCGGTCATATACGACTTCAACTCCAGATATGAACTGGAAAGGTTCCTGTCCTATGCCATAGAATATGCTCTTGATGAAGATTTTGACGAGGAGAGCAATGGAAATCTTAGTTTTCGTAACAGGAAATCAAGTTTTATGGGAAATAAGACCATCTTAAACATGCTATGCGTGTTTATTTCTGGTTATATCATGGACAATCCTGACATTCCTCTGGAATTTTGCAGTACCATTCCTTTATTTGACCAGGCTTATTCTGATATTTTCCCAAGAATAAAGCTATCAAGATTGCGGAGGGGGGAAAGAGCTGCATTTAACCACTTTTTTTATATGCCCGAAATTGAAGCATCTTCCGGTGATCCTAATACAGTCCTCCTTTCCTCCATCGCCAAGGCACAGGATTATATGGATTTGAATTTATGGGAAATCACAGAGAACATGAATTGCTCCTTTTTATTTTTAAAGGGGCAATTTCTTCTGCTTTTCAGCCTGCCGTTAGATCGGCTGCCCCTTATGACCTTTGTCACCGATAAAGGCTATTTGAACCTGTTTTCAGATTCACTTGCAAAGAAGGAGGCGAAAAAAATAAGCTATAGCGGGAGAGAAGCAGCAGCGCTTTTAGAGGAAGATCCTTCTCTTCTAACCCGGCTTATGGAACGGCATGTGGAGGCTGTCTATAACTTTATCCCCATAGGGTATTTAATCGGGAAAAAGGATTTGGAACCTATAAAAGGCAGAGATATCTCAAAAAGGGCCATTTTGGAGTTTTTTCATAGAGTCCTGGACAGGGATCCTCTTTTTTTCATGGCAGTCAATGCAATGTTTGAGTTTTGTGCGGTAGGAAAAGCCATTGTACCCTTCTTCGGTACCATCGATTTTTCGCCAAAAGAACGCATCCAATACCTGCAAAGATTTAATGCCTTAATGAACAACAAAAGTACTGATAAAATCAAAGCCTTAAATGGTGAACAACCGAAAGCTACAGTTATCTGTCTGCAGGGGATGAATCTGGTCTACACCATTGATCATGATTATAAGGATGAAAAAATCCATTTCTTTGAATCGGATCTGTTTCAAAAAAATCTGAGCAAGGAGATAGAAGACAGTACGATAAAAGTACTGGAGTTCAGCCCTGATTTATGGCAGGCTTATCTCAATGAGGTGTCTAAGAATCTTGACCAGAGAGATTTATGAAGTAAATAAAAGATAGAATGCGTAAAAGAAAAGCTCTTTTTGAAGGTGAGAATGAATGGCCTTCGGAGGGCTTTTTTGAAACGCATGGAAAAACGTATAAAATATGCTGCAATGGCAGAAACGGCAAAAGGAAGTTTTAGCGGATAACGTTATACAATAGGGGAAGGCATGCCTGACAGAATATTTGCTGCAGTGAGAATGGACAATATTCCCGATACTACTGTAAAGGATAAGCACATATTTATAATGATTAAAGGAAGCGCCTTCGCACCAAATCCTAAGATTTGAGCAAAATTAAGTGTTCCACCTGCTAGGAGGATACCTAAGTTTAAACACTTTTTACCTGCAAAAGTTGTACCTTTTTTTTAGTTTTTGTCTACGCTAGGTAAGATTTTTTCTTCATCATTTGTAATGTCCCCTCAAATGTAGTTAAATTTTTAACAATACAGCCCGAAATAATAACCGATAGAGCGTTTACTCTATTCGGTTATTATAAAGCTTATATTAACAAGTTGCGCCGCCTGCTAAGTGGAGCTTAGCGTCTAAGATTTCCTGTTTGCGGTCTAGTAAATTATTCGTGTATAACTGAGCCTGAACATTTTCGAAACCAATACGAGAAATTGTATCGGATAAACGCTCTCCGGTCTGTCCTTGTTCTCTATAGAGAAGAATTGTTTTTTCAATGATTGCTAGTGCTTCCTCTTTGCTGGTGATTACACGATCTAGAGAAATTCCGTGTGCTACTTTTTTGCCCCATCTGCCACCTATGTAAATCTTGTATCCGTTTATGCCATCTTCGATGCAATCAAAATGACATTTACCGACACAACGGCCACAGTTGTTACAGACATCTTTATCAATCGTAGGAACCCCATCTTCTAACGTTGCAGCAGCCATAGGACAGGATTCTACAACAGAACATTTTTTACATGCATTACAATTATCTTCATCATAGTTAGGAATTAATTGACCGATAATGCCTAAGTCATTTAAATTTGGTTTTACACAGTTATTAGGACAGCCACCTACTGCAATTTTAAATTTATGAGGTAATTTTACGTTTGCATAGCCATTATAGAAACGTTCGTGAATTTCTTCTGAAAGTGCAAATGTATCAATAAGACCATATTGGCAAGTGGTTCCTTTGCAAGATACAACCGGGCGTACTTTTGAACCGGTACCACCGGTAACAAGTCCTTCCTTTGCAATATATTCACGGAACATCTCTATGTTATCGTAATGAACGCCTTGGCATTCAAGTGTTAATCTTGTTGTCATAGTAACGATACCGTTACCATAAATTTCAGATGCCTCAGATAAGCATTTGTTCTGGGCTGCAGTAATTTTACCATTGACAGTAATAATTCTTGCTGAAAAGTTATCAGTTCCCCTGTTTCTAAGAAAACCAAGGGCCTTTACTCTTTTTTCATCTTCTGCAGTTACTTTTAATTGTGTCATGTTTTTCCCTCCATAAAATTAGTTGACTGCTATCTATAACTCAATTGAATTAAATATAGATCCACCTTCAAGAACTAAAGTATTTGTATATCCGAAGTGTTTCAGGCGATTTTGTAATAAATAGGCTCTTTTACCTTTGGAACAGACCAGTAATAGTTTATCATCCAATGAATAGTCCGCGACTTTGCCGGTAACCTTTGTTAAATCCATATAAGGAGCACCTGTAATGGATGGGGAAATAGAGGCATCAATTAATTTGTAACCTTCAGCCTTACCAGCTTTGTAATCTGTTGGAGTGATACTATTAAATGCACCACTTATTTTATTTAAAAGAACATTCACCGTATGGGATAATGGATGAATTGCTGTGGAGAATGGAGGTGCATACGCTAAATCCATGTTCTCGATATCTTCTAAAGTTGCCTTCATCGTAAGAGCTGTAACTGCGATATCAATCATTTTATCGATGCTGCCTTTACCTATTACTTGAAGACCTAATAATCTCTTTTTAGTTTTATCAGCAATCATTTTTACTATAAAATAAGATGCCTGTGGGTAGTAGTGTGCTTTATCATCCACAACAGTAACAACACTAACAGCATCATAACCGGCCGCAATAGCCCCTGCTTCTGTTAAACCAGTTCTTCCGACATTAAGTTCAGGTAATTTGCAAACACCGGTGCCAAGTACACCGCGATAGGATGTGCGGCTTCCGGCTATGTTTCTTGCAGCAATACGTCCTTCAATATTAGCGGATGAACCCATAGGGGACCAGGCGCTTTCTTTGGTCAATGCATTGGATACGCAAGCACAGTCACCGACTGCATAGATATCAGGATCGTTTGTCATAAGAAATTCATTTACCTTGATTGTCTGATTTTTCATTAATTCCAGACCAGTGTTTACAGCAAAGGATGTGTTAGCACGAATACCCATTGCAAGAATTACTGCATCACATTTGATAGCACGTTTTCCGGTTTGAACTTTCTCAACTTTCTCTTCACCTAGAATTGCTTCTAATCTGGTATTAGTCATTGCCATAATACTATGGTCAGCCAAATGATTTTCAATATACTCTGCAAATTCAGGGTCAAAACCAGGTAAGATGTGATCAGCCATATCCAGTACAGTTACGCGTACACCTTGGAGGCTTAAGTTCTCAGCAACTTCAAGGCCAATAAAACCACCGCCTACAACGACTGCACGTTTGATCTTTCCTGCTTCTACTGCTTCGCGAAGACCAATGGCATCTTCAGGAGTTCTCATGAAATATACGCCATCTAATGTAACCCCCTCGATCGTTGGTTTCATTGGGCTTGCTCCGGAAGCGATCACTAACTTGTCATAGGAATATGTAGAAATTTCGTTCGTTGCCAGGTTCTTTGCTTCTACAGTTTTTTGATCCCGGTTCATTTTGATAACTTCAGTCTCAGTCAATACTGTGACACCAGTTAACGCTGAAAAACTAGCTGGTGTGTTGACTATTAATTGCTCCCGTTGCTCGATTACGTTACCAACATAGTAAGGCAACCCACAACCAGCGTAGGAGATATCCTTGCTTTTGGTTAAAATCGTTACGTCATAGTCGCGATTTTCACGTTTTAACTTTGCTGCAACTTTAGTACCTGCGGCAACACCGCCAATAATTAAAATCTTCACAGCTACACCCCTTTGTTTATTTTTTAACATATGTTTAATATAGCACTTGTTTTAATATAATAAAAGTGATAATATCTTATCCAAGTCATAGGTAAAACCTATGATAGAAAATAAAATAGAGGTGATTCCATGACGATACGCCATTTAAGAATATTTAACGAAGTAGCACAAAGTGGAAAGATGAGCATTGCTGCAGCTAAGTTTTATGTATCCCAGCCAACCGTAAGTCAAGCAATTAAGGAGTTAGAAGATCATTATGGGACGCTATTGTTTGAACGGTTATCGAAGAAACTATATATAACAGAAAAGGGAAGACAGTTGCTTTCATATTCTAAGCAGGTGGTAGAACAATTTGATTATTTGGAAAGTAAAATGTTTGAAACAACAGGGTATCAAAAGCTTAAAGTTGGTTCAACGATTACAGTAGGAAGCTGTCTTACAAGTGATATATTGAATTCATACCAAGAATTAAATGACAAAGTTGAAATCTATTCCTACATAAACAATACACATCATATTGAAGAGAAGATATTGAATTCTGAGTTAGATATTGGTCTCGTAGAGGGCAGAGTGAAGAGTCCGGATTTAGTGACGATACCTGCTGTAGATGATTACTTGGTTTTAGTATGTAGTGCTAATCACCCATTTGCAAAGAAAAAGAGCTTTACATCTAAGGATCTGGCCGGAGAAAAATTTGTAATGCGAGAAGAAGGCAGTGGGACACGAGAGCTATTTGAAAACTATTTAAAAGAACAGGGTGTATCCATAAATATCAGCATGGTTGCAAATTGTCCAACAGCAATAATCCGATCTGTGATTGATAATCATTGCCTGGCTGTACTTTCAATTAGACTTGCAAAAGAGCAGATTGAAAATGGCAGGATCGTTGTAATTAAGAATAGAGATACTACATGGAACCGCTCCTTTAGTATTGTATATCATAAAAACAAATTTATATCAAAGCAAATGGAAGAATTTATTGATCTGGTTAAAAAATATAAGTATGCAGAAATCTTCGATCATTTATTGTAGTGATATAGGTAAATCTTATGATTATCTTAGAAGATTATTATTTGTATCAATATAGGTGCTGTGTTATGTTAAAAGTAACGACACTTGCCCAAATTATAGACCGCAAGGAAAGAGCAGAAATAGTTGAGGAACAATTAGCATTACGCTTAAGAGGTGAGATTAGATGATGGAAGGAAAAGTGTGGTTAGTTGGCGCAGGCCATCGGATCGCGGATTGCTTACGATAAAGGAAATTTTGCTTAAAAAAGAAAAACAGCGGCTTTGATTGTTATTTCAAAACCGCCGTAAAAATTTAAGTGCGTGAAAATATGTCTGCTACACGACGTTTTTTCTTTTACCGTCGTGCGGCAGATGATTCTTTATAACTCATTGATTGTTTCCGTTACTGATATATTCCGAATCCTTCTTGAAGGAGCATAAACAGCAACAATAGCAGCAGCCACTACAAACAGAAGTATTATCGTTAGAGGAACAATAGGTACACTCCAAATGGCGTAGCTAAAATGGGCAGTAATAAGCGTGTCATATAAGAATTTACTAATTAACAGCCCGACAACACAACCAACAATACAGCCAGATGAAGCATAGGTAAATGCTTCGGCAGCTATCATTTTTGTTATCTGCCGTTCAGCCATACCAACTGCCCGCATTGCTCCGTATTGTTTTATTCTTGCAGATACACTCATGGAAATGCTGTTCATAATATTTAATACCGTAACCAAAGTAATAATTGCCAAAAAGCCATAAACAAACAGAAGAAAAGCAATATAGGTACTTGTAGTACGCTGGTCACGCCTGTCACCAAATGTATAATTGTCATCTGCGATGTTCCGAATTGCTTCTATATCTTCGTCCGTTGCGTTTTTCGCTGTTTGTATCATAACAAGCGAATAATCGCTTATACCCGTTAGACGTGCAAAGGTTTCTCCCGAAGTAATGAGCGTGATTTTTCCGTTTGTACTGCCATCACTATTGAAAGGGTCATATTTCAGCATACCTGCAATTTCAAGTTCTTCCTCGCCTACCTGTATTTTATCGCCTATCTCTAAGAGACTGTCTTTATCCCAAGTTGCAAGGACGTAATGGCTGCCACCATATACTTTTGAAATTTCACTGCCTTTTCTAAGCTCTTTATCTTTAATAAGGCAATCTAAATCAAAATCATCATAGGAAATCAAATCAACCGTATTGGGCTGCGTGCCGTCTTTATTTGTTTCTGCCGAAATATCGAAACAACTTCTACGACCAAAAACACATTTTACGCCATCCATATTTCTAAGCGTATCAAGCAACACACTGTCTACCGAATTAGAACCGTCACTACTTGAAATGTTAATGTCAGAAGCATTCGATGTTTGGGGCATAAGGTAACCGATAAAGTCTATGAAAACTGTAAAACTCAAAAAAAGGATAATGCTAAGTGCAAAGGAACCTGTCATAAGTATCAAGTTTTTCTTGACGGATATTGCGTGATGAATACCAAGAGCGGTTTCAATCTTAAAAAAACCACAACTGACTGGATTATGAATATTATTTCCATTTTCAGAATTGCCCGATACCGCCGCTACAGGTGACACCTTTGCAGCTCGTTTTGCCGGAGAACTGGCAGCAATGAGAACCGTAACAACACCTACAACAATCCCGCTGATAATTCCTGTTGGGCTAATTCCAAAAAGAGAAATATCAGCAAATTCTCCACCTACCAGAAACCTTAACGCAGCACACAAGCCCCAAGTGATTACGATTCCAAGTATAAGACCTATTGGAACCGCAGTTTTGCACCAGTTGAGAGCTTCCAGTCTTACAAAACGGATTATTTGCTGCCTGCTCATTCCGATACAACGCATCATTCCGAAAAATTTTGTCCTTTGGGCGACATTGCTGTTTATGCTGCTTGAAATCATCAGCACGCCTGCAATCAGTATCAGAAAAAACAGCACCGCAGCAATCCCATATAATGTCTGTGCCGCCGGACTACTGCTCATTCCTTGAAGTACTATGTCACCATGCTTTTTTAATAGTCTGGCTTTTTCCATTCTGACGCCCATGTCTGCCATACTGAAAACAGCCGTTACCAAAAACACAGCAAAGATAATACATAAGAGTGTCATGCGGTTCTGCCGTTTATGTACTTTTGCGGAAATCGGGATAAGGCTAAGATAGCTTTTCATTCGCTGCACCTCCCGAAATCGGTCAGTACACCGTCGGATACTTGCAGTATTCGGTCTGCAGTTTGGGAGATACTTCGGCTGTGGGTAATCATAACAATAGTTTGCTCATACTTTCTTGCAGCTTCTTTTAGCAGAGCGATTACTTCGCTGCTGTTTTGTGTATCCAGATTACCCGTTGGCTCGTCGGCAAGGATGAGTGCCGGGCGGGTAATTAAGGCACGTCCAATCGCCACACGCTGTTGCTGTCCACCAGATAATTGATTTGGTAAATGGTGGCGGCGTTCTTTTAAATTAAGCACCGTAAGTAATTCTTCCAGATATTTTTTGTTGGGCTTTTGGTAATCAAGTAATACAGGGAATATGATATTTTGTTCAACGGTCAATTCTGGAATCAGATTAAAGCTCTGAAAAATAAATCCAATATTCCTGCGCCGAAAGATTGTTAAGCTACTGTCTTTCATTGCAAAAATATCTTTACCGTCAATAAATACATTGCCGGAAGTGGGCGTATCAAGTGCACCTATCATATTAAGAAGTGTACTTTTACCAGAGCCGGATTCACCAACGATTGCGACAAACTCGCCTTTCGGAACGGAAAAGCTGGCGTCTTTTAATGCGTGTACTGCGGCTTCACCGCAGCCATAAGTTTTAGAAATTGATTTAACTTCTAATAAGTTCATAGATGAAACACCTCTTTTTCTGTGGATATTCATAGATTATCACGTCGATCTTACTGTCAGATGACACGCAGCCTACAATTTTGTAGGAATTAAGAAATTGATTGTAAAAGTTGTGCCGATACCTAAATCGCTGTCAACTTCAATCGTACCACTATGTGCTTCAATAATAGATTTTGCAAGAGGCAAGCCAAGTCCAATACCTTGCGTATCTTTTGAAAAACGACTGCGATAAAATCTTTTGAAAATGTGGTGTAAATCTTCCGAGTGGATACCGCTTCCGCTATCTTTTATGAGGATTTGAACAACTGACCCAAATTGTTTCCATTCAATATAGATAGCATTTCCTTGTTTGGTATGGTCAAAAGCGTTTTTAACGATATTACTCATTGCTTCAATCAGCCAACTACGGTCACATAATAACGAAATGGTATCATCTCCAGACAAATGTAATTTCTTTTCCTCCTGCTCGGCACGATAGTAAAAGTGTTTTTCAATACAATTCATCATTTCAGATATGTTTTCTATAGATTTTTCTATTATAATTGTTCCTGCATCAAGCTTTGTGATTTTCAAGAGGTTTTGTACAAGCATTTCTATTCTGTCAAGTTCCTGCTCTGAAAGAACAGTAAACTCCATAATTGTCGGTAAATTCTTTGCTTCCTCCTGCATGATACCGTTATAAACATTAAGAGCAGCAAGAGGAGTTTTTAACTGATGGGAAATATCCGATATGGTATCTTTCAAGAACCTTTTCGCTTTTCCCTCATTTTCGGCGTGGGCGTTCAAAATAGAAACCAAGGCATTTACTTCATGGAATAGCCTGTATAGCTCGCCCTCATCATCACATTCGATACGAGCGCCTTGATTTCCAGAAATATAATCTTTGATTTGCATTACGGCATTTTCCATAATTTTATTCTGTTCCTTGAAGTACCAGTATCCGACAGCCAATATTGAAGCCCCCATGCCAAATGAACATATCAGTGTATATAGAATTGCATTTTCAAGCTTTAAGGCTACAATAGCAACGGAAAGCAACGAAAATATCATTATGAACATCAGTGCCCAACAAAAAAGCATTTTAATTTTTCTGTTTGTCAGTATTTTCATCAAGCACCTCAATCAACAGTATTCCACTTATAGCCCATGCGTCGAACCGTTATGATTTTTTGAGGTTGGCTGGGATTGTCCTCAATTTTTGTACGCAGCCTGCGTATATAAACGGTAAGAGTGTTGTGATCTATATAGTTTTCGTTGCAATCCCATAGTTTGCTTAAAATCTGTTCCGGCGAAAGGACTAAATCGGGATTCTCCATAAACAGGCATAACAGTTTATACTCACTTGCGGTTAAGTCGAGCTGCTCTTCATTTTTATGGACTTCTCTTTTTAACCGTTGAACTTTTATTCCATTGGAATTTAATTCTGCGTCAGGTTGATTAAAATTATCACTTCTGCGAAGCAGTGCATTTATTCTTGAAAGAAGCACTGCCAGTTTGAAAGGTTTTGTAATGTAGTCGTCGCCGCCTATATCCAAGCCCATTATAATTTCTGTTTCTTCATCAGCCGCAGTAAGAAACATAATGGGTATCTTTGATGTTTTACGAATTTTTTTGCATATATCGTAGCCGGAGCCGTCGGGAAGCGACACGTCCAAAATTACCAAATCGTATTTTCCATTTATCCATAATGTTTCTGCTTCAAGGCATGTTCGGGCAATATCTATTTCATATCCTTGTTTTTTTATGGCAAAAGATAAGCCACTAATTAAACTCAAATCATCTTCAACAAAGAAAATATGCTTCATTTTTTTCGCCGTCCTTTATTTTTCTACGAGTATACCGTCCATCAATGAGCTTTTCTGCAGATTTGGGGATCATCCATGCACGCCCGAATTTCAAAGTGCCATCCATGCAACTTTCCTCGCACAATTTTTGTATCCGTCGTTCTGAAATGTTCCGCTTTTCTGGAGCAGCTTTCATCAAAATGTAATGTATCATATGATTTTTCGTCAAAAGATCTTTATGGTTCTCAGGATCACTTATTTTGAAAGAATTTACTCCTGTCATTGTGTCAATTCTTCTGAAGTTGATATAATACGCTGAATTGTCGAATTAATTTTACTATCTCCATAAATACTAAAACCAACCATCTTTCCTTGGTTGTACAAAGTGTTCCATTTGTCTGATAAAAGCCCCCAGTAACTATCTTCATGATAAATCATATCATAAATTTCTTCATCAGAATAATCGTTGCTTGTAAAGGTTTCGGTTTTTTGTAAATCGCCATCTACAAGTTTTTCAATTGTGAATATCCAGACGTCATCACCTGATCTATCAGCCTCTTCTGTCAAACAATCTGTCATTATAAATTCATTATTTTGAAGCGTAAACATTGCAAAACTATGAGATGCTGCCCAATTACGCCATGTACTTAATATTTTTTTGTTTTTTATATCAATTGCCGGGTTGGCTATACTTGAAAAGCTATCGCACCTGATATAATTATCTTTGTTATTAAAAAAACATGTGTATGTAACCGCGCCCTGTGTGCCAAAATGTCCGTTATCTATTAAAATATCTGGGATGCCATCAAAGTTAATATCAATGAGTTGTAAGCTGTTTCGAGTATATGAACCTATTTCTGAACCAGCATCTAAAATAGTTTTTAAATTTTGGCTGCCATTTTCATAGACAAATACAAAACGTTCTTGCTTTTCCCACAGCTCCCCTTCTGTGTAATGATCAGTACTGATTAATTCATAAATATTACCATTATCATTAAGCCGAACTATTTTTTGGATATTCCCTTCCAGATGTTTGTTTAAAAGGGTTTCATGGTTAATAGAGAATCGTGATAAAATATTGTTTGAAGATGGTTTTTTGTCGTCAGTGTAAGCGACTTCAAAGTATTGATAATCGTTTTTGAAATCTGTAATTGTTATGGAATTGCAATATAATGTTAGGGCCTTTAAGTGACTTAATTTTTTTATATCATCGTACAACTCTGCCGATAATATGTCTACATTTATATATAGATACTTAATATTTGGAAACAATCTTTCAATATCATCAATCGAGTTTACAATGTCTTCAACGACTAAATAATCAAACTTTGATAATTCTTCATAATCTTCAGCCGTTAATGATGTAATATCTTTTTCAAAGTAATTCTCAATGGTGTTTTTTATAGCTTCATCATGAAATTCGAATGTAGAATTTTGAGACACGTCAATTATTTCTTTCGTATCAATTATGTCACTTTGTTGAATTAATTCTTTTTTCTTATCACCTTGCTCATGTAAATTCTGATAAGAAGTCAATATCAATAAAAGCAAAAATATAATTATAGATTTTTTCATAAACACCTTTGCCTCTCCCTATTATTTTAGTTTCATTGGAACAAACGTATATTTTTCTAACTCCTTGTTAAAATCTTCTGCAGAAGCTAACACATCGTTTATATAATATGCAGCCATATATTCGGTTTCTAAAATATGATCTTTTGCCAAGACATCGTTTCCATCGTAGAACAGGTGAGCGCTTTTCAATAAAAAGTCGTCATTGTATGTGAAATTTCCACTGCCCTGTCCAATCCATTGCAAATATATATAGGAATCTTTATCATAATTCTGGTAAATCTTATAAACAGATGAATAACCACCAAATCCGCCATAAAATCCCTGAGTGCCTGGAATAATTTTTCCTGTTTTCTTTTCAAGATATAATTGAACATAATCTCCTCGCATAGAACCACCGCATTCATTTCCTCTAACCAATTCCTTTATGTGATTCCACATTTTCCCAAGCATTATTATACCATTAGGTGAATTATTATTTCAAATAAATTGTGTTAATTTGTTGTGGACTGGATTAATTCTCGGCAGTAATGAAAGGGCAGGAAAAAAGAAAAGCACAAGGCTATGAAAAGAAAACAACTATGTCAAAATGGTATTGATAGAATGCGCTTTAGTTGTATTATGATAAAAGAAGTAAGCCATTTTAGTGAAGTGTTGGCTCTACGATTTTCTTATTTGGTTCAGAAAACTAAACGAAGAGAATTGAGGAGAATGTTGAAAGAGGAAGATATATCTGAAGAAATGATGGTTGCACCAAATAAAAGTGGTGTTGAAAAGGAGATAACTATCAGCAAGTTACAGTATGATGATGTGGTTTTTGATATAAGCGGTTAAAAGAAGATGGAACAATACTGGTTTTTGATGTGGGCTGGGAAGACGGGCTGTCTTTAGAAAAATATTCAGAGTATCTTAAGCTTGCAGATTATTTTACGCCAAATCAGAAAGAAGCCTTAGAGATTACGAAAACTAAGAATTTGCAGGATGCCGCGGATAAACTGAAAGAATATTTTGATCAGGTTATCATCAAACTTGACAAGAACGGTTGTATGCTTGTAGAAGGTGATACTACACATATCATTCCGCCCTTAGAGAATATTAAAGCGGTAGATGCTACAGGAGCAGAAGTGCATTTTTAAGCGGTTTTATTTATGGTTTATATCATGACTATGACATTAAAAATGCCATATTGTTTGGTAACATTACCGGTGGATTATGTGTTGAAGGGATTGGATGTTTAACACGTTATGTAAATGAGAAGGAATTATTAGAGATAGCAGAAAAACATCGTAAAAAAGTCAGGTGAAATAAAATACCTCCAAACTGATAATTCCATCTTACATTAGTTTGGAGGTTTGCACAATCTTTGGGATGGACACTGTGAATTATTTCACAGTGTCCATCCCTTCTTTTATCATTTTTTTAATGCTCTGATTATGGGCTCTGCGTATTCTCTTTAGACTATATAAAGTATCGGGATCATTATTGATCACATTTACCCCGAATTTGCAAGTTAAGGTCGCTTTAAAACCTAGTTTTTTAACGATAGTTTCTATTTCATCGTTATATTTTCCGTATGGATAGGTAAACGTATTTGGACTATTACCTGTCACAGACATAATTTTCTCCTGCAGCTTATTTATATCATTCGATAAAAGTTCTTCATAGTGCTCCAGGGATTCATTAGACATTTGGCAGCATCCATAGCGTCCTTTAGAAATTTTATGCAAATTATAGGAATGGCTTTGTATTTCAACCAGTCCAGATTGCTGCATTTCTTTTATTTCATCCCATGTTACGTGAGAGTAATTAATATTTTCATCGCATACTTTCGAAAATTCATCGACGCTTTTTCCAATTACAGATAAAACTATTTTCATATTATACTCTTTTACCAGAGGATAAACATTTAGATAGGTACTAAGATACCCATCATCAAAAGTAAGAATGACTGGATTCTGGGGTAATTCCTTTTTATCATGAACATAATCTATTAATTGTGTCATTGTTATTGTATTGTAATTATTTTCTTTTAAATACTTTAAATCACTTTCAAATTCATCAGGACTAATGACATCATTGCCAAAACCACTATTTTTTACTTGATGATACATTATGATCGGAACTAAAATCCCATCAGTCGGTTGTGCGGAAGTGACTGTATGGATTTTATATATACTTTTAATGATGGAAATAGATAATAGGCAGAAAGTAATGACCAATATTATATTTTTTAGAATACTTCTATATTTTTTTATTTGATCCATAATTATGCCCTTATATATTGTTATAACAAATGTATGCCGAAAATGTGAATTAATACATATATATTATACTTTTCGTGTCCACACTTATATACTAACACCACCTATTTAAAATTAATTATGTTTTAAATTAGTGTTAAATAACAATGAAAAAATAAAGTGTTACCTAAAATTACATCTAACTGGTTATTTATTACATGCAAGGTATCTTTGGCGTTTCTTGGTGTATAATGTAATTTTATAATAGCAGGAATTTATTGGACGTTATAAAGGGAATTCAACCAGATGGGGAGGTGTTATTTTATGAATGCAGTTACATCAGGAAGTCTAATAATCAGCAGCCAGTTAAACATCAATGAAATTAAAGAATTTGATATGGATATTAAAAAAAACTGCCATACCGTCGCCAGGATAACAGGATTTGTACCGGCTGAAACAGGAGAGTCTCCTGTTTTTCAGAAACTGGAGGGAAGTAGTGTGACGGTTTCAGCGGCAGATGAGAATGGAAATGAAACTGTTCCGCCTATATTTTGCGGTTACATAAAAAATGTTGAGATATGGCAGGAAGGGAATGAGTATAAAGCAAGGATTGAGGCGATATCGCCTACGGAATTGCTAGACTTAGAAGAGAAAAGCAGATCATTTCAAAAGATTGATATGACTTATAAGGAACTGGTGAGAGGTGTGTTATCCGATACAGAAAATGCTGATGTAGTCTTTCATATCGAAGACCGGAAGATCGAAAAACCGATTTATCAATACAGAGAAACGGACTGGGAATTTTTAAAACGGATTGCAGGGCAATTAGGAACTTCCCTGCTTCCGGGAGGGGGTTCCTTAAAACCGAAACTGTATTTTGGCCTGCCCCTTGGGGACTCGGCAGGAGGGAAAGGAATTCGGCCGGAGAGAATCTGGTTTGATAAGACTTACTATACCTATGACCGGGATCAGTACCATTTTGAAAAACGTCAGTTTATCTGTTATGAGATAAGCAGTTATGAAAGCTGGAAGGCAGGAGACCACATATCTATGTTTGATGGCAGGGAGACAGTGGTTTTATCAAAAAGGTGCAGTCTTGAAAATGGTCTGCTGGTTTACCATTATATAGCAGGTTCTCCCGAAGCATTCGGAACGGCCGGATACGACAATCCCAAAATAGCCGGGGTTGCCCTGGGCGGCACGGTACTGGAAACGAAACAGGAAGCTGTACGGGTTAAACTGGATATTGACGGGGAGAAGTCTTCCGGTGAAGGGTATTGGTATCCTTGGATGCCGGAAACCGGTAATCTAATGTATTGTATGCCGGAAATCGGAGAGCGTATCACGATAACCTTTGAAGGCAGTGAAGGAAATGCCAGGGCCAACAGCTGTATCAGAAAAAATGGAACCGGCAATGAAGAGATGGCAGATCCTTCAAAGCGGTATTTTACAACGGCAAAGGATAAACGTATGTATCTATTGCCGGACAGCCTGGGATTTGTAGATATGAAACAGAAAGTCCCGTTAAAAGTAGAAATTCATGACAGGGTTGGAGCGAACATCGAGAGCAGTGGGGAAGTGACAATCTTAGCCAAGAAGGGAGTATGGCTGAAAGGGAGCAGGGTATCTTTTCAGGCTCCTCAGGAGATTTCGATTGTAAGAAGGAATATTCTGTCACCAACAGTTATCAATATGTGCAATGGATTTGATTCCATTGGAAAATTCGGAAAAGTAAAAATGGAAGGAAGCAAAGCGGCTGGATTTCCCGTGTTCGATTCTTCAGATTCTGAAAAATATGATATCAGCGGAGCGGAGAATGCGTTGCTGGCTTCTACTCCATGTGCAGCCGGCTCTGCCGGGCTGGAACAGCAGATAACAGGTACAAAGGTGGATATGGTGAAGACCAGATAGGGAAAAACCAAGGGAGGTGGAGCTGAAAGATGAGTAAAACCATAAAAAGCGGCGGCGTGGGGAAAAGTCCCGCAATTGAAAAAATCAACCGGTTGAATGCAATCAGCAGTCAGTTGGATGCCGCAGCCATGCTTGAACAAAAGGTATTCCGCTCGGAGCAGGACAAGGCACAGCAACGCTTGAAGAATAGGAAGCAGATCATAAATGACTTTGCCATCAGCTTTCAGGAAAAGAATGAGTAAGGTGTATGTAGGATGAACATATTGTATGATCAGGATACGGAAGGGTGTCTCCAGGAACGGGTAGCCCTGGAATGGATTGTGTTGGCCGATGGCATATTATCGGCAGAGATTCCGGCAGAGCTTAAGCAGATGCCGGAGATCATGAAAGAGATGTTTTACCCATATGATAAACGCCCGGAAATGATCTTGGCAGATGCGGATGGAAAAAATCAGATGACATTCCAACGGATTGATAAAAAGCTAAGGCCGGAAGAAACGAGAAAAGCAGCAGAGGCGGTCAGAGAATATATCAGCAGCAGACATCCAAGGAGTGAACTGTCACCGGTCCATTTGTATGTGGCCGGGCAGTATCCGGCCGGCTGGTTTACCATGGAACTGGAAGAATTCGGAGAAAAGCAGCAACATACAAAGGCGGTCCTGTCAGTTCGTAACCAAATGTTCCTTGCTACAGCTACCTATCCAGAGCAGGATCGCATGAAATGGGAGGTTCTGTTGAAGCAGTTCTTTCATACGCTGCATGAAACAACTTAGTGTACCAGGATATGTTGGGAGGTGAACTGGATGGAAGAGGTTCATGATGATGATATTGATAAAGTATTCCTTCAAATACAGAAGGAGCTGCAGAGGATAAAACCGGAAGTGAAGAGGCGGGGAGAAGAACCGTCTGGCTGGTCTGAGTTTTATGGTCCGGGTTTTGCGCTGAAGATTCCTGGTGGTTTTGAAGAGATCGGAAAGGAAAAGGCAGCGTCTGTCTTCTTTTCCAAAAACAGGCCGGAAATGATTCTTGTCAATTCTCATGAACACGCAGGACTCACTTTCCAGACTGCAAGGCTGGAAAATGGGAAAACCATTATCGATCTGGAAGCTGAGAGGGAACGAATCCGCCGGATACTAAAACAGGCAGACGGAAAAAACGTTTTCTATGATCAGGGAAATGTATCTGGAACTATCCCTGCCCTGTGGTTTGACTACAAAAGCTTTGCCGCCGATGAACGGGTCTATAACATGATGTTCCTGTTCCTTGCGGAGGGAAAATTAATCATAGGAACTTTTTACTGCATATTTAAGGACTACGACAGATGGAAGCCGAAAATCCTTACCATGCTTGGGACGATACAGACAGAGGAGGAAGAGCATGAAAGAATACAATCTTAAAACAGAACCGTTACAGTTTATAGAGATCAGAGAACTTAAAGTCAGCAGAGAAATTAATGAACATGGTACAGCTGTAATAAGCGGATACATAGCAGATAAGGATGAAGAAATTTATATAAAGCAGCTGACCGGAGACGTATGGGAAAAAATAGAAGAAGTAGGAAAAGATGGCGAAGCACAGATCCTTTTCTGGGGAATTGTTACCGGTTTCTCGGTTGAAAGCATGAAAGACCAGAAAAGGATGACCCTGGAGATAACTACGGGTACGTGCTTTATGGATTTAAAACCGCATTTCAGGACCTTTCAGGACAGTACAGTCACATATGAAAAGATCTTTGAACAGATCACCGGTACTTATGAGAACCCAGGGCTCATCAAAACCCGGCCACTCACGGACACAACAGGAAAACTGGTGCTGCAGCACAGAGAATCCGATTGGGAATTTTTAAAGCGGATAGCAGCAAGATTTCACAGCTTCCTGGTGCCAAGTACCAGGACATGCGGTGTTAAATATTTTTATGATCTACCGGAGGGTGAACGTTATGAATTTCCAGATTCCATCAAATATACAGTGAAAAAAGATCTGGGAGGTTACCGCAGAAAACGGAACCAGGGGCTTCAGGAAATGCAGGAAGGGGCCTGTCTGGAATACATCTTACAGAGCCGGGAGGATTATCAGATCGGGGATCAGATGATAGTAAATGGACTACAGCTCTTTGTCTGGAAAATGGACAGCAGGTATGAAAGAGGAGAAATGCTTCATACATGCCATTTAAAATCCAGGTCCGGCATGGACTTTCCAGAAACATTCCAGGAAGACAGATCCGGTTGTTCCTTCCAGGCAGAGGTCCTGCAAGTGAAAGAGGATAAAGTGATGGTAAAGGTCTTAAAGGATGAAAACCAGGAGCAGAATATCAATCTGTGGTATCCATACTCTACGGTTTATTCTACTCCTGACGGGACCGGCTGGTACTGTATGCCGGAAATCGGCGATGTGGTCCGGCTGCATATACCGGAACAAAGGGAAGAAGAGGCTTATGTGGTCAGCTCCGTTCATTTGGATACGGAAAGCCCGGACCGGAAAAATCCGGAGTACAAGATCATGAAGAATAAATACCAGAAGGAAGTCCGTTTTACCCCGGAGTCCATTGTAATTACCAATAACCAGGGGACAAAAATCGAATTAAATGATGCAAAAGGGGTGCAGATTGTCAGCCAGCATGACATCGTGATAAAGGCAAAGGATGACTTGACTATTTCCAGCGAGACCGGCTCTCTCATAGCAGCCGGGACGGCCTCTGTAAATCTGAAACAAAAGACAACCAGCATCGACCTTGATCAGGGAATCTCATTTACCGGAGGAGAACTGAAAGTACAATAAGCAGGAGGGGTCATGATGGACAGGATAAAAGAATTGGAGAGAGACGCCCAAAATGCAGAGGAAGAGTTATTTGCTTCCCAGTGCCGCAGGCTGGAGAGGGATTACCGGAAAACGGAATGCAGAAATGAAGCAGTGGATGCCTTTGTACGGTTATTCAGTCAGGCATTAGATGAGCAGAAAGAAGTATCATGGCTGGGAATCTGCTATCTCCACACCAGCCTTCAGACCGGAAGCCATGAACTCCTATTATCCCTGTATGACGAAGAATTCTATTTTGATCCGGCTCCGGAAGAACTTTACTGGCGTCCTCCCTGCTTTTTTGAATGCTTTGAGGAAGACATGGAATCCGTGATGACAGGCTTACGGAGAAAGTACCCCAGGATCTGGAGGTATGAGGAAGAGGCTGTCCGCAGGATATGTGTGGAATATTACTATGCGGCTGTCAGTCAGCTGTGCTTTGACCTGGCAGGAGAGATCATGGAAACGGAAGCTTTTCAAAAGGCAGTAAAGGCAGAAAGTTTTACTGCCTTTTTCGGAAGATATCAGGGAGAGGGGGAGATCCTTTGGCGTATGAAGGAAAGATGAAATATTTTATATTGACCAATGGAGATAAAAATCCTTTTCCACAGATCATAAACTGGAGCGAGACCATTGATGTGAGGAAGCTGACACGGGACGAGTACCAGAAGATGCCGCCTTTCATTCAGCTTAATGCAAAACTTGGAATGGACGGGATATTTCCGGATGTCATTGTTAAGCCATTTCTTTTGCTTTCCAGGCCAGCCATGGAGGTGACGGCTTTATATGATTCAGATATTCCATTTTTGTTCTTTGTATTATTTGACACGGAAAAAGGGGAATGTGCCTCCTATTATTGTCCTGTGCTGGAAGAAGAGGAGTGTCTGGCAACGCAGCCCGTCCCCGGACAGAGAGAGGTAATCCTTGACAGAGAAAAAATAAGTGGAGTTCCTCTATTCCGTGTCAGGACAGGAACAGAAAGTGCAGTAGTAATTCGTATGGATTTAGCGGAAAGTCTGCTGGAACGGGAGGCCACCGGTCTGGAACTTAAGGAGGTAAGTTTATCTGGCAGCAGCATCTTGAAATAAACGGTTGAAATAGGGGAAAGAGAGGAGAAGAAGCAATGAGTGAGGCAGGTAAAATGAATTTAGGTCAGGGACCTGGAATGCTGCTTAATCAGGCACAGAAAGCAGCAGACAGTAAGGAGTATCTGGTGGAGGGAGCAAAGCTATTCTGTGTCAACGGAAGCAATATTACACAGCTTAAACTTCCAACTGGTCATGGATATACCAGCGGTGGAAAGAAAAAGGTGAACTGTAAGGATTGCAAGGCTTGTGAGAATATCCCATACTTTGGAGAGTGCCGAAAGAATGAAAAGGACCACAAGTGCGAAGGTTTCATGGATCTGGTTGATAAATGGGAAAACACGGCAGTAGGAACCGGAAAGGCGGAAACCGTAGGAGGAGAAGAGGCTATCAGCATGAGCTCTGTCCTGCTCTGCAAAAAGGGAGGAGTCATTATTCCCGTGACATCAGGCCAAGGGTATGACGGGAAGATAAACTGGGCTGCATTTTTAAAGCGTTACCAAAATGTATTCCGCTGGGTAGCAGGAAAGAACATGCTCTGCCAGGTCTATGGCAAAGATCCCATCAATATGAACACAGGGAATTATATTTATGAAAAAGAGGACCTAGTGATAAATGGGAATCTGCCTTTAAGTTTTCAACTGTTCTATAATGCCATGGATTGCGGCGACCAGCAAGTACTTGGAGAGGGCTGGAACCATAATTACGGAGTCCGTTTGATAAAAATTAAAGAGGAAGAACTGTTAGGAATCGTCCTGGAAGACGGCCGGGAACTGCCTTACTGCCGGAAGCTGGGGGATAGTTATGCTCCGGTTATGGGAGACGGAGGAATACTCCGCAAATCAGAAAACGGCTACCAGTTTGAGCGGGAAGATGGTACTGTTTATGAGTTTGACCAGGAGGGAAAGCTGTACGGACAGAAAGACAGGAATGGAAATAACCGGAAATTCACTTACAACAGTGATGGACTTTTAGAATGTGTGGATAATGGAACCGGAGGAAGGCTGAATTATACCTATAACAAGGAAAGGAAACTGATCTATGTAGAGGATCATACCGGGAGAAAGATCAGTCTGAGATACCAGTATGGGAAGTTGCATTGGTTTACCAATTCCATGGGATACACCTATACCTATGAATACAATGAGAATGGAAAGGTAAATGGAATTATTACTCCTCGGGATATACTGGGAGTGAAGAATGAATATGACGGAGTGGACCGGGTAAGAAAGCAGATCATGCCCGATGGGGGTGTGACAGAGTTCCGGTATGATGATGAAAATAACCGCACCTACATGCTGGAGCAGAATGGGAATCTGGTTATTTATGAATGTGATAAACTAATGCGCAATGTCCGTACCATTTATGAGGATGGGGAAGAGATATTTGAATATAATGACAGGAATCAGAAGATTCGTTATACGGATAAAAACGGGAATACGACCCGGTATGCATATGATAACCAGGGAAATTTAACACAAGTAGTCAATGCTTTGGGGCAGAAGACGAATATGACCTATGACATTAACGGAAAATTGATTTGTATAAAGCAACAGGATGGTGCCTGTTCTAAAAGACGTTACGATAAATCAGGGAATCTTATGGAAGTAGAGAATCCAAATGGAAATATTACATACTTCAACTACGACGATAAAAAACAATTGGAAAGTATTTTATATTCGGACAGTTCGAAGACAAAGCTACACTATGATTCCTCTGGCAACGTAACCTGTATGATCGATCCAATGGGAAATATGATCCGGTACGAATATGACATATTAAACAGGGTTTCTTCGACCACAGATGGAAATGGTAATGTAACCAGATTTTTTTATAACGAGAAGAATGATATCGTTAAAACCATTAATTCTATGGGATATGAAAAAGAGTACAAATATAATCCAAGTGGAAAAGTAATTGCCATCATGGATTATGATGGGTCAACACAAAAGATGTGGTACAATTCCTGCAACCGTCCGGAAAGATACGAGGATCAGGAAGGGAATACAACGGAATTCCAGTATGATGAAATGGGAAATCCGATTAGTGTAAAACTGCCAAATGGAGGAGAAATACACCTTGCCTATGATAAATCCAACCGACTGATTCAACATGAGGATGCAGTAGGGGGGCAAACGAAATTTGCTTATGATGCCTGTGGAAACCAGGTGGAGATAAAAGATGTAAGAGGTAAAACTACCAGTTACCATTACGATGTATTAAACAGAGTAATAGAAGAAACGGATTCTCTTGGCATGGTAACTCAATATGAATATGATGCTGCTGGAAACTTAGCAAGGATCACAGATCCGGCCGGAAACTGGAAACAGATGGAGTATGATGCATGCGGGAGAAAAATTAAAGAAACTGATATTCGTGGAAACATAACTACCTTTTGTTACAATTCAATGGGAAAACCGATATCTGTTAAGGACGCAATTGGAAGGACAACTTCTTATGAATATTTTCCGGGGGGGCTTTTAAAAAAGGTTATTTTTCCAGATGGTAAAAGTGAGAATTATACTTATGATGCAAATCGGAACATAATAGAAAAGTGGGATGCTGGGGGATACCGTATTCATTACACTTATGATAATGAAAACCGCATGATATTTATAAAAAGCAGTGATGGGCAGGAAAAAACATATGATTATGACGCAGTTGGCCACATAACTGCTGTGATTGATGCCAACAAAAATAAAATGACGTACCGATATTCCCCGTCGGGAAAACTCGTAAGCGTAGAGGATGGAGAAGGGAATGTAACAAAGTATGGTTATGACCCATTGGGAAATGTAACGGCAGTATTCCGCACGGGAAATATCACCGAGAGGAATCTGGAGTTAGAAGAGGCCATGCGGATTAATCAGGACAAACATAACCTGCACTTAACGCTATATGAGAGGGATTTGGATGGCAGGGTAGTGTCTGTAATAAATCCGCTTGGAAATAAAGAACAGTATGAACACGATGCAGCCGGAAACGTATTGCGAAGAACAGACCGTGATGGACGGAGCACTTCCTTTTCGTACACCATAGATGGACTGCTTGAGAGCATTGCATATGATAATGGGGACGTGGTAAAATATACCTACGATCATCTTCGGCAGTTAAAGGAGATAGAAGACTGGTTGGGAACCACAGCCGCTGAGTATGACAGTTATGGAAGAATCCAAAAGGTAACCAACCACCGGGGCCAGAGCATAGCGTATGAATTCGGAGATATGGATGAAAGAAAAGCTGTGATCGATCCAGAGGGGAACCGTACCGAATATACCTATGACCAACTTTTGCGCCTTACCCAGGTGAAAAATGGTAAATCCCGTGTGAATTACCGGTATGATTCGGCTGGAAGGCTGGCAGAAAGAATCTGCAATGACAATCTTACTACGTGTTGGACTTATGATCATGTGGGAAGGCTTAAGAAGCTGATTCATAAAAGCGGTGAAACGGTATTGGAAGACTACCAATATGCGTATGATCTCATGGAGAATAAAACACAAATCCAGAAATACCGCAGAGGAATCCCTAAGGAAAGCGGAGACTACCGGTATCACTATGACCGGAGTGGACGGCTAACCGCTGTGGAACAGAATGGACAAGTGCTGCGTGAATATGGGTATGATAGGTTTTATAATCGTACAGTTATGGTGGAAGGAGAAGACCGAACCGATTATATCTATAATGCCGCAGATCAGATAGTTCAAAAAAACGGAACGTCCAAGTACGCATATCGGTATGACTTAAGAGGGAATCTGACAGAGGTCTGGGAGAATGATGTCCTTTGGCAGAAATACAGTTATAATGCCATGGGAAGGCTTGAAAGAGCAGAAACCAGAGACGGGAAAAGCAGCAGGCATGAATATAATGGTCTGGGACAAAGAGTCAGAACGTCAGAAAAAAAAGGCGGAGCAAATCCTGTTGACACAGAATATCTTCTTGACATGACAAAGGATCATCATGACCTTCTGGCGTTAGAAAGGGGAGGAAAACGTCAAACCTATTTGTGGGGGAATTCTCTGGAAGGCATGAGAGAAAACGGGGTAGACAGCTTTGCCCTTTTAGATGAAATGGGAAGTCCGGTTCGTTTTCTTTGGTATACCGGAAAAGAATTGGAACGTTATGGGTATGATGAATTTGGCTGTGACGAATATGGAAATGCGGGGAAGAGACAGCCCTTCTCTTATACCGGATACTTAGCAGATGAAGTAATTGGAACTTATTATGCTCAGGCCAGAGAGTATGTCCCGGAGCTTGGAAGATTTGCGGGAGAGGATATTCAAAAGGGATATCTGGATAGTCCTTTCTCTTTAAACAGTTATATATACTGCTTAAATTCCCCATTAAACTTTGTGGATTTACTGGGGGAGGCAATAGAATGGTGGCGCGATCTGATTGAGAAGGGGAATGATGCGCATACGACGTTAAGGGCTCATGTATTTGGGTGTCCTGGGTTATTACCAGAGCAGACTATACCGAGTGGGTTAGAAAGAGGGAATGGATCAGGGTATTCTACACCGACAGGAAAAGGGAGAGTGGATTACTTGTATTATAATGCGGCTGGACAGATAGAAGTGTATGAATTAAAGCATGATACGGCTTATAGTAAAGCCAGAGGACAAGTACAGTTAAATGCTTATGTAAAAGCGATAAGGGAGAATGAAACTGATAAAAGGTATAAGGGAAGGACTGCAATACCGGGGGAATCCTTAAATGCTATATTTAACTGCGATGTCCCAAGCCAAAG
Organism: Lacrimispora sp. BS-2; assembly: GCF_040207125.1. Lineage (NCBI taxonomy): Bacteria > Bacillati > Bacillota > Clostridia > Lachnospirales > Lachnospiraceae > Lacrimispora > Lacrimispora cavernae. The sequence goes on along the minus strand of NZ_CP157940.1, from coordinate 2,107,693 downwards.
ATATCCAAATAAAGTCATTCATTACCATACTGATGCAGAATATCCCGGAATGATCTTCTGGTCATATGAGAATAGGAAAAAGCAGCCGCAAGAGGAAATGGTAGCAGTACCAAAAGATGCATTGGAATGGGCGAAGAATGCGGGTCTGGTAGTAGCAGGTGCAGGTTTGACGGTAGTAGGGGGTGTTTTGCTTATAGATAATTTATCTGGTATTGGATTTGCAGATGATGGCGTTGCTGCGGTACTTTTAGCCAAAGCAGTACAAATATTTACACAAGTATTTGGCAGCTGCCCGGCAGTAAATTAATATATCAGAGTAAACAGATGAATCAAGCACAGTGTTTGAGAAAGGAACGAATATGGGAAAGAAGAGTATCGTAATTGAAGTGATGAAAAAGAGGTTGGCTCCCTACGGTTTTCAATATGCGGATTATGAAGGATATCGGTGGAGATTTAGCAGAGAGGTAGATGGATTGATTCAAAGCGTAGTGATTCAGAAAAGTTATCATGGAAATGATTATACTTTGGAAATGGACAATGGTTATTGGTTTGGTAGATCAAGGGAAATAACCGATGATCCAAACTGTAGGTTAGACTTTCTGCCCTTTCATAACGAGGAAGAACAAATTGCTGTTCTGAATCGATTGTTAGATTTGGTTGAACAATATGGGTTGAATAAACTGGAAGAAAAAGCAGAAGAGGCAAAAGAGACGAAAAAAGAGATGGAAGAATGGCTTTATCCAACTTCTGAAATGTATAAAAAGTTATATGAAGAGAATACCGTATTGACAAAAAAGTTTATAGAACAACATAATGCATATAAATTGTCAGAAGAGAACATGCTTCTGCTAATAAAAAAAGAGTTAGAGAAGGTCAAAGGAGAGCCGTATAAAGCAGTGCAGGATAAATTAATAGAGCTTGCTTCTGTATATGGAAATATGTTTATAAAAAAGGTGGGTGGACGATGGGATCATCGTGTTTTAAATGGAATTACTAGTGTGGATATAACTTTATTACGTCAGTGTGATATATTAAAGGATTTGGTACGGATATGGCAAAGGGAAGACGCTGAATTAATAATAAATGATTATTATAATAATTGTAATAAAATTATTAAATGGGTAAGAGCGTGTAGAAAATCGCATGGGGAAGATTGGCAACCAACATCCGGTTATGCGAAATGGAAAGTACCGCCAATGTAATAAAAATGCATGTAATTCTTTAGTAAATAGCAGTTAACTGTGATTTTTCGAATATTAGATATTCAATAGTAGAAAATATAAGTGTAACAGAGTTATTCCTCAGGGAAGCAAATGTAAATCCAGGCTTGTATGAATTAAAGCATGATACTGCTTATAGTAAAGCCAGAGGACAAGTACAGTTAAATGCTTATGTAAAAGCGATAAGGGAGAATGAAACTGATAAAAGGTATAAGGGAAGGACTGCAATACCGGGGGACTCCTTAAATGCTATATTTAACTGCGATATCCCAAGCCAAAGATATCCAAATAAAGTCATTCATTACCATACTGATGCAGAATATCCCGGAATGATCTTCTGGTCATATGAGAATAGGAAAAAACAGCCGCAGGAGGAAATGGTAGCAGTACCAAAAGATGCATTGGAATGGGCGAAGAATGCAGGTCTAGTGGTGGTAGGAGTCGTAGCGGTGATAGCAGGGGTGTTTTGATTGCAGATGATATTACTGGTGTTGGAGGATTCGATAATGGCGTTGCTGTGGCACTTTTTGCAAAAGCAGCACAATTATTCTCGCAGGTATTTGGTAGTTGTCAGGCGGCATACTAAGATTAGTTGAAAAGTAAGCGCCTAAATGGTTCTTTCCAGAGTTAGTTGATTTGATAATAATATTCATTGAGAAGCAGCTTTGCTTTTAATAGTAAAAAGCTGTTTCTCCCATACATAATTCGTTTGATCAGCTTGATTTTATTCACACTTCCTTCAGCCAACCCATTATTATATTCAAAATCTATACCATTTTTTACTGCTGTAATATCATGTTTCAAACCATTAATATATGTATCCACCTCATCAATTTCTAATTGTTTTGCTTTTGTAATCCATGAATCCAATTCCTTACTTTGACGGGAAAATATAATACGATGAAATTCCCTAAGCAGCGAATAGATTTTTCCTAAGACAGGATATCTTTTAATTGCAGCTTCATATTGTTTAAGTGTTAACCCTTTTACACGTTCTAATTCCCTATAAATAAGCTGACAAAAGAACTTGCGTGGAATATATTCAACAGGCTCGTTTTCATTTTTTGATACGTTCTTTAAATGTGTTCTTTCTTTCTGCATAAACATTCTTAAAGAAGCAACCGTGCCTGTGTACCCATTTTTACAAATATGCTCATGAATTTTGTCATAAGTTATTCCATTTGAACGCATTTCAATGACTGTTTGCTCGTAAGATGCCAATTTGCCTGGCCTCCTGCAATCGTAGTGTCCATTACTCAGTGGGCAGTCTTTTTTCAGATAGTTTTTTACCGTTAAGGTAGTATGACCAGTTAAATATGTGATTTTGTCAATTGCATTCCCCTGTGCATATAAAGTTCTGACCTCTTCAATTGCTTGCTGTTTATTTTGCATTTGCCTGATATGCTGACGTTTCCGGGCATTTTCCTTCGCTTCAGGGATTTTATCTTTTGGAATAGCAAGATATTTTCTTATTGTAGAGGATGATGAGTGCAAAAGCAAAGCAATATCATCCGTCATATATCCTTCCTGACGCTTTTTATGTGCAAAATGGATTCTTTCTGTACGGTTTTTTGTATCATATAGCGCCTGCATTTCTGCATTCTGTGAAGTAGCAGATATCACCAATCTGGAAGGAAATAGACGGTACATATATTTTTGTACTGCATCCGATAGATTTTTCAACAGATGAAATCTGTCACTGATTTGAAGTGCATCTGGATGAGAATTCGTTGAAGCAGATGAATATGTTTGGGCTCCATCACGCGAAATAACCACTAAGTTAGGATAGGATTTTAGCCACTCCTCAACCTGTTTCGTTTCTCTTGAGTCGATAATATCAATAATTCTGTGTGTTTCTAAATCGACCATAACTGTGCCATAAGTATATCTTTTTCGAAAAGCAAAATCGTCCACACAAACTTTTGTAACAGCAGATTTATCCACAAGGGAAGGCATTTTTTTTAATCAGGTCACAGATGCTGCTTTTACTGGTTTTGACATAATCCGCTTTAAGTAAAGATGATGCACTTACTGAACTTAATTTAACAGATGTCACTAATATCTTTTCAACAAGACGTTTCGTTTTCTTTCCGTTAGGTACAACAAAATCAAAGCGTTCCGAAAAAGTTTTGTGACTGCACTCCGGATTATCACAGTATACTTTTCTTGTATCCAATAGTAGAATTGTTTGTTTCTCATGTAAAGGGATATCCTGAAGTTCCCTTTGATAAACAGAATGTATTTTTGAAGATGCATTACCACAATAAGGGCAGATCAGTTTTTGCTTTGTGGAATAAATATGTAGAATTATCTTATCATCTTTAATTTTACAATCAATACATTCTAAAGAAGAATCTAATAGTTTTATAATTTTAGTCTCCATGTAATCACCGTCCTATGGAGTAATTATACACCTTTAACAATGTAAATACAACCAACTCTGGAAAGAACCATTTAGGCGCTTACGATATAGTATTAGATAATTAGCCAGAAAGAGAGAATATTAGTGAAGAGAATAATAAAACACATAGGACTTTTTATACTTGCAATACTTGGATTATTCATGGTGTTGGTTGTTCTGATTATATTTTCTGGATTAAGTTCGGAGAATAAGGGAAGCATCGGAAATAATTCAGGAAGCATAATACTGGAGTATGAGGGGAAAGGAAAAATTCCTACCTTTGAGGAACAGGAACCAATTTTTAAGGATACCATGGAAGAGGCGCTTATTGCTGTAGAGAATTATTACTTTAAAGAATATCCATACATGAGTAAAGTGAATGATATCATAAAAACTTTTGAGAGTGATGAATATGCAGCATTGTTTTATCATTCTGTTAAAAACTCTAAAACAGATGGATTTGTGGCCAGTAAGTTTAAAATAAGAGTATTTGACGGAAAAAAACAATATGCAGTGATTTTGGTGTTACCTGTTGAAAGTGGAGGAAAACAGGTGTCAAACGAATTAGAAGCAATTCGTGATATGGCTGTATTCTTTGATTATTTTGGAGAGTTTGGAATTAGCAATGAAAGTCGTTTCATATTTGGAAGCATTCAATCAGATAAGGTAAAAACATTGAAAATCGAAGGACAAATGCCCACAGAGGTAATTGAATATATTAGCAATGGTAAAAAAGAGTATTTCTGGTATTACGAAAACTTAATCAGTGATAAACCTAGTACAGAACTTCACATAGAAATGGAAGAATAGTAAAATGACGATAATTTAAGGATTGTTACACAGATAAAAGAAGAAATTTAATAAGGTGTTTTTACTATAACTGTGCGGATTTAATGTAAATACTCAATTCTTTGGGGCAGAAAGCATATAGGATCTATAATGAAGAGTATTTATTGTTATACTTAAAACTTCCGAATGGTCAGTTTCAAAAGATAAAAGAATGGCGTCATGGGATATTGTGGTAGAGTGTGTTGGCGTTAGTTTCCATTGCTGTAGCATTAGTTCCATTAACGGCTGTAGCATCCTTAGGTCTATTATGTGGAGTATAGCATTGCATAATAGCCAGAGCGAGATGATAATGAAAAGAATATTAAAATACATAGGACTTTTTATACTTGCAATAATTGTATTATTCATGGTGTTGGCTGTTTTGATAGTATTTCTTGCATTAAAATCAAAAAGTGAGAGAAGTACAGCACATAATTCTCAACATATAATATTTGAGTTTGGTGCGAGGGAAATGCCGACTTTTGAAGAGCCGCAACTAGTTTATGCAGTTACGAAAGAAGAAGCTCTTGTTGCTGTAAATCAGAAGATTTATTTTGCAGAAGATTATTTATATGCAAGTAAAGTAAGTGATATCATGAAAATCTTCGAAAATGATGAATATGCAACAATGGTTTACTTTTCCAAAATGGATCCAAAAGAAGGGGCACTTGTTTTTGCTAAATTTAAAATAAGAACAGTAGAGAATAAAAAGCAATATGCACTGCTTACTGCAATCATTCAAGGACATGGAGATCCAGGAAAAACTAAGATAACCCCAGAAAGAGAATTTAGCCTATTCTGCCAGGCGATTCAAGTGTCTGACATATCAAATTTAAGAGATTTGAGTATCGTCGAAGGGAACCGATTTGTATTTGGAGGCCTTGATGGAGAATATGTAAAAAGGCTGAAAATAGAAGGTCAGAGTCCAACTGAAATTATTGAATATACACTTTATGGGGAGAAGAGATATTTTTGGTATTATGAAAATTTAATTAGTGATAAACCAAGTTCGGAATTTGATATAGAAATAGAGGAATAGGGTGCAACGTTAAATTAAAATTGCAGAAGGTTTTTTTACAATGAATTAGGTCAGCAGGAAAAATACATTGATGGAACGGGAATCAGACTTTGTATTCTTATAATAAAGCTGGTAAGCTGGAAGAAATAATGAATGCAGCTGGTAACAAACGTAGATATCAGTACAATGACAGCGGAAGAATAATTGAAATAAAAGATTTTGACAATAGTATTCACCAAATGGAGGGAGAGTGTAAATTTTCTTGTGTCCAGAAATCCAACAACTTTCTGAAATTGAATTAGATATGTAGTAGATTCCTCTGATTCGCAACTGTTTTGCTATGTCGAACACAAGTTTCTGTTAGTAGTTTCCCCTCATTCTATATTTATATACTTTCGGACATCAAAAATAGTCGTTACCTGTAGCTTTCTTTTTGTGGGCTCTGCCCACACCCGACCTCTGGAATTATTAGGAAAAAATCGGGCATACTATAAGTACCGACGGAATAAGGAAATTAATGGGCTGGTCAGACAGTTGTAGCAAACTGTCTGACCGGTTTTCCTTTATAGATATTCATTCAATCGTTCCGGATACAACAGCATCAACTGGCTGAGTACCAAATCCCAATTCCGGTAACGCTGCGTCCATTTCTTTTTAACATTCTGACTTGCCAAATACAGCATCTTCTCCAAAGAATTGTCACTGGGAAAGCTATTCTTGGTTTTTGTGACTTTACGGAATTGGCGGTTGACTCCTTCAATAATATTTGTGGTATACATAATCCTTCGGATATCATCACTGAATTCGAAAAACGGGCGTACCACTTCCCAGTTTTGTTCCCAGTTGGATATTGCATAAGGATATTTCTTGCCCCAGATTTCTTTCACGCTGTCCAGTTCAGAAAGGGCCAATTCTTCTGTTGGTGCCTTATAAACTGCCTTGAAATCCGCTGCGAATTTTTTGATATCTTTATAGGATACATATTTAAAAGAATTACGCAGCATATGAATAATACACCGTTGTACTTCTGCCTGGGGATAAACGGCATGAATTGCCTCTTTAAAACCAGCAAGCCCATCTACACAAAAAAACAGAACTTCCTGCACCCCGCGATTCTTTAAATCATTAAGCATGCCAAGCCAGAACTTTGAGGATTCATTTGCACCTATGTTAATGCTTAGAATATCTTTGTTCCCATCAAGTGATACGCCAAGAACCACATAGGCGGCGCGGTTAAGGATCCGGCCATCTTCACGAATCTTGTAATGAATCGCATCCATAAAAACAAAGGGGTAAACTGGTTCAAGAGGACGAGATTGCCATTCCTTTATTTCCGGTAAAATCTTGTCTGTAATTTTACTGACCATATCCGCAGACAGTTCAATTCCGTACAAATCATGAAGCTGGTCATGAATATCTCTGGTAGACATTCCTCTTGCATAAAGAGAAATGACCTGTTCTTCAATGCCAGAAATATCTCGTTGATATTTGGGGACGATTTGGGGTTCAAACTCTCCATTTCTATCTCTGGGAATATCCAGGGCTAATTGCCCAAACTGACTCTTCCCCGTTTGGGGGAGTATCCATTACGCTTGTTATCAGTATCAGTAACCTCTTTTTTATTTTTTTCATAACCAAGTGTTGCATTTATTTCTGCTTCCAATAATTCCTGCAACATGTCTTTAAAGCTGTCCTTAAATAAGGAGTAAATATCACCGACACTTTTTATGTCATTGTCTGCAATGATTTGCTGTAACTGTTCTTTAGCGATTGCCATAGAAAAAGCTCCCTTCTAAAAATGAATTATTTATCTAATTCATACCCAGAAAGGAGCCATTTATTTCCAGAGACACAAAATTTATTACACTACCAGTGGTTTACCACTTACTATCTTTCCAGTAAGATACCTCCCTTTTTAACCTATTAAATGGTATTCCATCAGTAGCTTTTCAATTTCTGTGTTCTGTACTTTCTTAATTACCTCAACAAGTTCCTTTTTCCGGCCAGGTTCTAAATCAAGCCCCATTAAGCTTTTTCCATCCTGTAATTGTACAGTAGCATTTAGAAGACTACGAATATCGTATGTACTTCCCCAAACCTCAGGCACACCACGATCAATGTTCAGTAATGTATAAACGGACTCCATTCCGGTTCTTACAGAATATTCTGAAGTAAAGATCGTATCACGCTTGGTCTCAGCAAACTGTCCAATGAAAGCAAAATTGACACTGCCATCAGGTACAATATTGGGACGATCACCTAAACGGCGAGGCAGGAAAAATGCAGTAACATAGGGCATCATACAAGGTACAGTATTTGCACTATGTTCTGCTAAGTCATCAATTTTATCTGTAGGTACACCCATATGATACAGCCATTCCATACAGATTTCCTTACCTGTGCACTCTCGCATAGATTTCTTTACGAAGTTACCTGGTTTGTCGCTAAACAGTCCATAAATCCAACCAACCAGTTGATTCTTTGGCTGACTGCTGAAATGCGGCTGACGATTGAATGTCCAGCTAAGAAGCCAGTTAGAGTCTTTCGCTGTTACTATTCCTCCTGTTACGACTTTGCCGTCAAATGGATCACGTTTACAAATATTTTGAATATACGGCGGAATGCGCTCATCTAAAGTGGTAACAGTAGCGGACATCCAATTACTCAGCTCAGGATTGCTACAGAATTTGTCGGGATTTCCAAACGATTTATCCTGCTCTGCGATTTTTCGCCACATATCCCAACCTCCGCCAGCACTGATATTATAGCGGAACTCTGCCGGATGATTTTGGTCACCCAATGATGAGTTTTCAACGCAACCTCCATTTGTAATGAAAACAAGGTCGTTTTCTGTCAGGCTGATAGTATCTTCAACATCGCCATGAACATACAAAATGCTCTTTGCCTGTTTCTTATCCGTTTGGATATCAAACTCGATATTTACCACTCTCGTTTCGTAGTGGAATTGAACGTTATGATTCTCCAGATATTTTACCATTGGAAGAATTAAAGATTCATATTGATTATACTTAGTAAATTTAAGTGCTTTGAAATCGGGCATTCCCCCGATGAGGTGAATAAAGCGGTGAAGGTAGCGTTTCATTTCTAAAGCGCTATGCCAATTCTCAAAGGCAAACATAGTACGCCAATATAACCAGAAATTAGAATTCAGCACTTCATTGTCAAATATTTCATCGATCCGTTTATCATACAGGTCTTCATCCTGCATAAAAAACAGCTTCATAATCTGCATAGATCCCTTATCGGACAGCCCAAATTTTCCATCGGTATGGGCATCTTCTCCCTGATTGATCGTCGCACGCATAAGAGAATAGTTAGGATCACGTTTGTTGAGCCAATAATATTCATCTAAAACACTGACACCTTCTGTTTCAATGGATGGGATGGACCGCATCAAATCCCACATACACTCAAAATTACTTTCCATCTCGCGTCCGCCGCGTATTACATATCCAAGTTCATTGTATTTATAGCCATCGCAGGCACCACCCGGGAGTCTGTCTTTCTCCAAAATATGGATTCGTTCTCCCTTCATATGTCCATCACGGACAAGAAAACAAGCAGCTGATAAAGCTGCAAGGCCGGATCCAATCAGGTAAGCGGATTTATTATCCACACCTTCCGGCTTCAAAGGACGGGCAAAAGCTTCATAATTACCACTGCTGTAATACATATCATTAATCCTCCTATATAAATAGTAAGTTCAAGATTTTTAAATGTATTTTGTCTTTATAGGTGCCCTTGAACTTCTGAATTAATTCTATCAACAAGAGGTTATAGTTAATACAGTCAAATGATCGAAATTGTTCGATATTCGAACAATCTCGATCATTTGCTGAATTTCTGAATATATACAAATTTACCTTACAGAGGCAAATTTACCAATTATTATTTAGCTCAACACTTTTTCGTAAAGAACGTTCTATATTTCCGTTAAACAGTTGCCCGCATCTTCGAATAATGTTTTCTTGTTCCATGCTCATCCCGGAAGAAACCCAATTAATCAACATTTCTGTGAGGGCATATTGATAAAACAAAATGATAATATTTATATCTGTATGGGAAGCACGAATATCAAGGTTAATCATTATCTTTTCCACATAGCGTTTCATGGCATTACCTGAAACATCAAACAAGTATTTTTCCAATTTCTCTTTCTGTATGGAATTATAGATATGGTAAACAGCCTTTTTATTCTCTATGGCAAATTTCAATGCTTGAAGCAAGCTCTCTTCCCAAGAATTTGTATCATAATAATCATCGATTACTTTTTGTAATTCTGTTTGAAATATTTCAGAGATAATACCATAAAGATCCGCATAATAGTAATAAAATGTATTACGATTGATTTTACAAGCAGTAACAACATCTGTCACTGTGATTTTATGTAATGGGCGTTCGCTCAACATCTGAACAAACACTTCACGTATCATTTTCTTAGTCAATAATTGTGCCATGTAGAATCCTCCTTTTCTCTCTATAAAATTCACCATAAACATACTTATTTTGGGCATCATTTCTTCTCTTATTATATCCGTTTTATTATGGAAATTCAATTGAGGATTAATGAATTATCCTGTGCATTCCACTACAGTGTAATGCGTCTTTTGTTTTAGAGGTATCCCTGAAGTCTACCGTTGTCCATATGACGAAAACTACCAAGTCATAGCATGAACAAGAAATATAGATGCTTTCCGCTATTCTTTGTAAATAACAATTACTCCAGAAAGAGAAGAGCTCTATAATACGAGGAGGCTCTATGAAATTAGACAATTATATAGAATAAATACATTTCCACATAAAAGAGTATTTACTTATTTTCCGAGAGGTGGAATAACAGGGGAACGCCCCCTTTGATACTCTGAATGACGTTATGTAAATGCATAATACAGAGAGTTATAAGCTCGGTGAAGCTGGCAGAGAGCCACCCTGAAGCATAATGGCGAGGAAATGCGATTATGGTTTATATCATGACTATGACATTAAAAATGCCATATTGTTTGGCAACATTATCGGCGGATTATGTATAGAAAGGATTAGATGTTTAACACGTTATGTAAACGAGAAGGAATTATTAGAGATAGCAGAAAAACATCGTAAAAAAATCAGGTGAAACAAACCATTGGAAAAACGGATTAAAATAACTAGATAGGAAGGTGGAGAATTATGTGATTGTCCATCTTTTTGGTGTGTCCAGTGGGCACACGTTCTAACGAGTGCAAATCTCCAATCCGTCCGGCTGTGGGAAGGATACAGCCGGCCCCTTTATTTTATCATCACTTAAAAAATCTGCCGCCCACCTTCCAAAGCCTCATCCAGCTGTTTATCGGTACATCTTCTTGCCGCCTCTGCATCACGCGCTTTGAGGCATTTATATAAACTAAGTACGCTGTCGTATAGTGCCTCTTTCCCGTAACGCAGGCAAAAACGCTTCCAAAGCTGTGTTACAACAGGTTTAAAAGATATGTAAATTAAAGGTATAATGCTGTTTCCACTAATAACGGAAAGTCTGTGATGAAAAGAAAAGGTGGCTGAGACCGTCTCTTCAATCGAAGTTGCATCTGCAACTTCCTCTAATAAGCCTTCCAATGCAAGAATATCCTCATTGGATGAATTCTTTATAATCGAATCCGTTGCCAGATGTTCCAATGCCCGGCGGACTTCAAGTATTGAGTAAATTTCTGTTTGTCCAAGTGTATCTCCGTGATATTCCATAATGGCATTTAAGGTGTTGATATTTCCGTTTCTGCCGTAATCTGCTACAAACACCCCCTGCCTTGGATGTACTTCCAAAAAACCCTGTTTTTCAAGTTCTGCAAACCCACTGTTAACCACTGCACGGCTGACCTGCATCTGTCTCGCAATTTCCCTTTCAGGAGGTAATTTGCTTCCAACCGGGATATGCCCTGATAAAATCATGTCACGAATCTGACAAATAAACATTTCTTTTAAGCTCAAAGCGTTAAGTTTCTGAAATTCCATTTTTTCCCCCTTGTTCTGGCTCTGGCCATACCAGAAATCAATACTATTTTATCACACATTCTTACAAAAAATCAACAAATAAATATGTGATAATGACAATTATTTTTTGCAATATTGCCAGTTTTCATAGAATATCTTATAATGATATTGTTAAAAAATAAACCAAACTGTTCATCTGGCTGAACCAGAACACTTATGAAAAATATACCTGGATCTTGACGGTTAAAAGACTGTTGAAGAAAAGGAAAATGCCAAAAAGTGAGTTTCAAGCCAACGGATGACAAAAAAGGCGAATGGAAAGAAAGGAGCGCGACACATGGAAGATTTTAAAGTTCTTGAGATAAAAACAAGTGTTTTTGCTGACAACAACATACAAGCCGGAAAGCTTCGGGAGGAATTAAAGGATAAGAAGGTCTTTCTTCTTAATCTAATGTCCAGTCCCGGTGCAGGTAAGACCACTACCCTGATCCGTACGATTCATGCACTAAAGAACGACCTTAATATTGGTGTTATGGAAGCGGATATTGATTCTGACGTGGATGCCCGTACCATTCAGCAGACTGGTGCAAAGGCTATCCAGCTGCATACCGGTGGTATGTGCCATCTGGATGCGGAAATGACCCGCCAGGGATTAGAGGGTCTTGATACAGACGGTCTTGACCTTGTAATATTAGAAAATGTGGGCAACCTGGTCTGTCCTGCAGAATTTGATACCGGCGCAGTAAAAAATGCTATGATCCTCTCCGTACCGGAAGGAGACGATAAACCTCTTAAATATCCGCTGATGTTCTCTATTTGCGATGTAATACTGATAAACAAGATGGATGTAATGCCGTATTTTGATTTTGATATGGAAAAATGCAAAGCTAATATCAGACTTCGTAATCCCAACGCTATTATCATTCCCATCAGTGCTTTAAAAGATGAAGGAATTAGGGAATGGACCGACTGGTTAAGCAATGCAGTAAAATCCTGGTGTGAATAATAAACGTATAACTATCATAAAAAGGTATTCATAAACTTCAAATGCGCAAACAGGCGCAGGAAAGGAAATTATGAGTGAATTAAGACCTAAAATTGTAAAACTGGCAAAAATGGTAGGCGGTATTGCCGGAGCCATGAACAAAATCGATGAAAATTCTCCCGAATACTACGCTCTAAACTGTGTTGTAACAGATGACATGGCTGATATTGCTATGATTATGGGGCTGCGTAAACCCCGTACCTTCGAGTATGTCGCTAAGCGCTCCGGAAAGAGTGAAGAAGAGACAAGGGCCCTCTTAGATCAGCTGACCTACACAGGTGTCGCTAAAGTATGGGAGGATAAGGAGGATCATAAAGAACGGTTTTTTGTGAATATATTTGCCCCTGGTATGTTAGAAATGATGGTAAATAACCGTGAACAGCTTAACGCACATCCTGAAATCGGTAAAGCCTTTGAAGAATATACCAGACTGCGTCTTGCGCCAATGGCAGCAAAATTCCCTCAGGGCATGGCAATGATGCGTGTCATTCCTGTAGAAGAGTCCATCAAAGATATTCCCGGTACAAAACCCTGGGAACGTCTCTCCTATTATCTGGATAAATATGATACGTTCACGGTATCTGACTGCTCCTGCCGCCAGTCACGCCGTGTACTGGATGAGGGCTGCGGCCATTTGGAAAAAGATATCTGTATCCAGATGGGTGAAGGTGCCGAATATTATATAAGAACAGGCAGAGGCCGCCAGATATCCCGGGAAGAAGCAAAAGAAATTATTAAATTTGCAGAAAATAACGGCCTGATGCATGAAATGCCCCATACCGACGGACTTGGTGAATCAGCGGCAATCTGCAACTGCTGTGGCTGCTCCTGCTTCTCCCTGCGCCTTGCGACACTTTTTAATACTCCTGATTCCATACGTTCCAACTTCACTGCCAAGGTAAATAAGGAAAACTGTGTAGCCTGCGGACAGTGTGTGGAAAATTGTCCTGTTAATGCTTTAAAGCTTGGTCAAAAACTCTGTTCCAAAACACCTGTTACCATAAAGGCAGAACCTACCGCACGTGACCATGTCTGGAAAGAAAGCAACTGGAATGTGGATTACCGTGAGAACCGAAAAGATGTTACAGAAGAAGGCACATCTCCTTGTAAAACTGCCTGTCCGGCTCATATTTCCGTACAGGGTTACATAAAGCTTGCTGCTTCCGGCCGCTACCATGAAGCATTAGAGCTCATAAAGAAAGAAAATCCTTTCCCTGCTGTCTGCGGACGGATCTGTCCTCACGGCTGTGAAAGCGAATGTACCCGCGGAGATATTGATGAACCGGTTTCCATTGACGAAATCAAAAAATTTATTGCGGATAAAGAGCTGGATGGTTCTATCCGTTATATCCCGCCCATGCGTTACCACCTTGGAAATAAAATCGCAGTGATCGGTTCCGGTCCTTCCGGTCTTTCCTGTGCATATTACCTGGCAATTGATGGTTATCAGGTAACAGTATTTGAAAAGGAAGAAAAACTTGGTGGTATGCTTACCCTTGGCATTCCCTCCTTCCGCCTGGAAAAGGAGGTTCTTAATGCTGAAATAGACGTTTTGCGTGAAATGGGTGTTGCCTTTAAAACCGGAATTGAAGTCGGAAAAGATATTACTCTTAATGAACTTCGGAAAGAAGGTTACGAAGCCTTCTATCTGGCAATAGGCGCACAGGGTGGAAGAAGTCTTGGAATTGAGGGGGAAGAAGCTAAGGGTGTTGTCTCGGGCGTTGATTTCCTTCGCAACGTAAACCTTGGAAGAAAGGCGGAACTTTCCGGTAATGTAGTTGTGATCGGCGGCGGAAATGTAGCAATTGATGTAGCCCGTACAGGGGTAAGACAGGGGGCTGCTGCTGTTAATCTTTACTGTCTGGAAAGTCCCGGTGAAATGCCGGCATTACCGGATGAAATTACAGAGGCTGAGGAAGATAAAGTTTCCTTTCATAATGGCTGGGGTCCTAAGCGCATTCTGACAGAAGACGGAAAGGTGACCGGTGTAGAATTTAAGCGCTGCATCAGTGTATTCGATGAGAACCAACGTTTTGCTCCAAAGTATGAAGAAAATGATACGATCATTGTGGAAGCCGATACCGTACTGCTTTCCATTGGCCAGTCCATCGAGTGGGGCGGACTTCTCTCAGAAAGCAAGGTTGAGCTTGGACGCGGCGGTACTGCCAAAGCGGACAGTCTGACCTTACAGACTTCGGAACCGGACATTTTTGTGGGCGGTGACTGTTTTACCGGACCCCAATTTGCCATCCATGCCATTGCAGCCGGAAAAGAAGGTGCAATCTCTATTCACCGTTATGTACAGCCGGGACAGTCCCTTGTATTTGGCCGTGACCGCCGTGAATACCATGCTTTAGATAAGAATAACGTTGCTTTCGGTGTACAGGATTTTGATACGACTCCCCGCCAGAGAGCAGGACACTCTCCTGAGAAAAAAGGCAGCTTCTATGATGAACGGTTGACCTTCACCGAGGAACAGTTAAAGAAAGAGACGGAACGCTGCCTTGGCTGCGGTGCGGTAGAAATCGACAGTTATATGTGTATTGGCTGCGGCATGTGTACGACCAAATGTAAATTTGATGCAATTCATCTGGAGCGCACCTATGACACGGTTCCCAATACCTATGAAAAACTTCCTGTCAAGATTGCCACCAACGCAGTTGTGCGTACCGGAAAGATTGCCGTAACTGCTCTCAAAGAAAGCGTTGGCAAAAGAAGCTAACGAAAAAAGGAGAGGGAACAATGCATGAGCTTGGTGTATTAAACTCTATGGTCCACACCATTGAGCGTATCGTAAAGGAGCAGAACGTAACAGAGGTCTACAAGCTTGTCATCGAAGTTGGCGAGCTTTCCGGTATCGTGCCCAGATACTTGGAGCAAAGCTGGCCCGCTGCCTCCTATAAGACTTTTATGGAAAAAACAGAGCTGGAGCTTATCGTTATTCCCGGTATTGTTAAATGTAAAGGCTGCGGCAGGGTATTTAATGCTGTTTACAGTGATTTAAACTGCCCTGACTGCGGCAGCAAGGATATGGAAATCCTGGAGGGGGATGACATGATAATTAAAGAAATCGTGTGCAACTAAAGTAATCTAACGATGAAGTTATAACATTATCTGGACGTACGGTGGTTATAGGCGGAGGAAATGTGGCCGTTGCTGCAGCACGCGGAGATTTATTTCACACTGGAATATAAAAAGATTTGCCCCCATTGCGGGAGAGAATCCACTTATCTGGCAGCGGGGGCTGAATTAATATCAAGAAAATGGAACCGTGTTAAATAGGAGGAATGGGTATGTTTGTATTTTCAGAAAGTGTTCCAACAATATTGGTGTTACTGGTATGGCTTGGGGTGTTCTTATCGTTGTTTGCTGCAAATGAATTGAGCCGCCGTTTTAAATGGGTGGGGTTTGGCTGCTTTGTTGTGCTTCCGGTAGTTTTAACAGTTTTATGGATGACAAGGTTAAAGGATACTTCTTATATGGACTGGTTTCATCTGGCAAAGGTTTATTCTTCTACGGCGGGCTGTATTGGTTTTTGGTGTATCCGTCATATCAAAAAGCTGCAGCATAATAAAATTGCGTTGTGTTTCCCGCCGTTAATTCTGGCTGTAAATATCCTGGAAGCCTGTTTCCGGGATTTTGAAGTAAGCCGGTATGTGACACCGGTTATGGAGTATATGAACAATCAGGTTCAGTACTATATCGGCGGTCCATGGAATGTCATGAATGGGATTGCAGGTCTTTTAAATATTGTGACCATTACAGGCTGGTTTGGAATTTGTATTCGAAAGAAGACCAGTAAGGATAAAAGCCAGGATATGCTTTGGCCTGATATGATGTGGTTCTGGATTATTGCCTATGATTTGTGGAATTTTGCTTATACCTATAACTGCCTTCCCACTCACGCATGGTATTGCGGATTTGCACTTTTACTGGCTCCTACGATCTGTGCATTTACAATTGGTAAGGGAGCATGGCTGCAGCATCGTGCCCAGACACTGGCTCTGTGGTGTATGTTTGCCCAGACGTTTCCTGCATTTCAGGATGCCAGTCGTTTTCTGGTGCATTCCGGATCCAGTAAGGCAATTGCAGAAGCAGCAATACGGGAAAGAATCCTTTCCCCTGACGGGTATACGGTATTGACCGGAACAGGAATCCAGCCGGTGGCAGGTGTATCACCGGATACTACTTTATTATTCGTTATGAGTTTACTGGCTCTTCTTGTAAATATCGGAGTATTTGTCTATATGATTCACAGAATGTATAAGACAAAGAGAAATCCATATACCGGAGAATTATATACGGATCATAAGAAGTATCAGGAGATTAAGGCTTTGGCAGAGTAAATTTAAGGGAGAAGAAATATGAAAAAGCTTAAAATAACACTTGCCTGTGCTGGCGGTATGTCAAGCAGTATGTTGTGCAGGAAAATTATCGCAGCATCAGAAAAGAAAGGCTATGAAGGAACAGAGTGCGATGCCTATTCTGTTCATAGCTTGCAGTCGGCAGCTCCGGGTAGTGACGTGATTTTGCTTGGACCTCAGGTAGGATATATGAAGGATACCATAGTAAAAAAATATCCGGATGTTCCTGTTGAGGTTATTAATATGAAAGACTATGGGATGATGAGAGGTGAAAAAATATTTAATGATATGGCGGAAAAGTTTGGCTGGTAAATGATCCAATTTGCATAGAAGAGAGCGAGGGAGTATAAGTGAAGACAAAATTACTCCAGTTTATATACGATTGGTATTGAGTTTTTAAAGTGCATATGTTATCATAATAAAAAATATATTTTTAGATATTAGGCGTAAGCCTTGATCCACGTTTGCTAGGGAAAATCTTAGCAAACGTGTTTTTTTTGGAGGTTATGATATGAAAAAAGGAAGATTAGCACTGGAAATTTTAACGATCATGTTAGGGAATTTTATTTATGCAGTAGGAATTGTGTTTTTTATTATGCCTTCTGGCTTAATTACCGGAGGAACAACGGGGATTGCAATTGCTGTTAATCACTATACAAAACTACCTATTTCAAGTATTGTATTAGTTTTTAATGTAATTATGTTTTTAATTGGATTGTTCGTTTTGGGAAAAAAGTTCGCATTAACTACACTGATTAGTACATTATTCTTTCCATTATCTTTGGAAGTATTGCAGACATTGTTCGTAAATTTTGTAATTACAGATGATATTTTTTTATGTACAATATTCGGAGGTGTTTGTATAGGAAGTGCGATTGCTCTTGTTATCAGAGTTGGGGCAAGTACTGGAGGCATGAGTATACCACCTTTAATTTTACATAAGTATACGCATATTCCGGTATCTGTCAGTTTATACGTAGGAGACTGTATCATACTTGCACTGCAGGTAACGTTTAGTGATAAAAATAAAATCCTTTATGGCATCATTTTAGTTATGATTTATTCCATCGTCTTAGATAAACTTCTATTACTTGGTACAAATAAAATACAGATAAAAGTAATAAGTGTCAAATCTTCGGAGATAAAAGATGCAATAATTTCGAGATTTGACAGAGGAGTCACACTTTTACATAGTAAATCAGGATATCTGGAACGAGAGATGGATGTCTTACTAACGGTTATTTCTAATAATGATTTATCTAAATTTGAAAAGCTGATTCATGAAATAGACGACGAGGCCTTTGTGATTATCAGCCATGTTAATGAGGTAAGAGGCAGAGGATTTAGTATAGGAAAAAAATATTTGTGATTTTAAAAGCAAGATAGTCAAACGGCTAAAAAGCTGTTAATTGCCGGATTAAGAAGTTGGAAGGTGTTCTTCATACCTTTCGGTTATAATTTATATTGATTTTACAATGAGAGGAGATTGATTATGGAATTAAAAATTATTCAAGGAAATGTTTCAGAAGAAATCTTGGAACTATATGTAAAGTCTTTTCGTATGAACCCCTGGAATGAAACGTGGACACTTGGCATGGCTGGTATGAGGATCAATGATTATCTTCAAAATCCCATGGCCCTGGGATATGAAGCCCGTCAAGATGGAAATATAGTTGGGTTTTTAATGGGATACATAACCTCCTATTTAGGCGTTAAAGAATTTCATATACAGGATTTTGTGATTTCTGTAGATTTTAGCAGAATGGGACTGGGGACTCAAATGCTGTCTTTGGTTCAACAGGATGTGAAAAGAAGAGGGGTAGAAAGTATTAACTTACTCACTTTGAAAGATCCAAGGACTGAAGGATTCTACAATAAAAATGGATATGAAACGGATCCAAACCTTGTATTTATGAATAAAAAAATAATATAAATTAAAACAGGAGTGAGTGTTATTTAGGCATCAGGTAAAAAAGAGCGGGCAATGTGCAAGATCGTCACATGGCAGAACTTCTTACAGAAATTATGATATATTTTTATTCCAATTTTTGGTATAATTAAGAAATCGGAATCCAGAGGTGAAAGTCATATGAATATAAATCCAAAGATTATCATATTAAGGGGTAATTCTGGAAGTGGAAAAACAACCATTGCAAGAAAACTACAAAGACATTATGGAAGAGGTACGTTACTTATTTCACAAGATGTAGTTCGGCGGGAAATGTTGTACGTAAATGATGGTTGAGAAACACAAGCGATTGATTTAATGATTAATCTTGTTAGATATGGAAAGGAAAATTGTGCAACTGTAATATTAGAGGGTATCTTATATGCAGATTGGTATCAAAGACTATTTGAAGTCATAAAAGATGAATTCGCCAATCAGATCCATGCTTATTATTTTGATATCCCTTTTGAAGAAACGCTTTTTCGGCACAAGACAAAACCGAATGCCGGGGAATTTGGAGAAGCGGATATGAAAGGCATGTGTTAAACAATGTCCTAAAACGGTATCCGATATATGGAAGAATTTAAAAAGAAAATAGTGAATTTGTATTACCCAATGAATGCAAACATATAAAAAAATATTAGGGGGTTGTAACATGAAAAAAAAGGTGATTTTATTAGCGGCGGCATTGCTGTGTGGATGCTTATTGGCAGGCTGCCAGAAAACAAAAGGTGACCAGTTGAATCCGAACACTGTAACTTCAGAAGAAGGACAGATAAAAGTTGAATCATCCAATGAAAATAATGAGGAAAAAGAAAGTGAGACAAAAAGCGTGAAGATAAATTCATCTTCTGCCTCTGATACCGGAGTTTCTCAATCAGAGATATCCCTGGATGAAAAACGAATCATACCAGATCAATCCTTTGATGTTGAATTGAATGAATGGGGAAATGTAAGGTTTATTTCATATGCTCCGGAAGCTGGTGCTGATTTTGAAGATGTTTCATTTTATCTGATGAAAGACAATAAGGTTGTATATTCATTCCCTTATTATGGCGAAAATAACAGAACTGATACTTATGCAGGTCTTTTTGATGGTGTGGAGTCTGTAGGATTCCGCGATGTGAATCATGACAATTTAAAGGATATAATCGTCATTATTAACTATATTACAGGTGCTGGTCCTCAAGGCATGGTTCCTCGCCCCAGAGCCAGAATTTTCCTGGCGGATAAAAAGGAATTTCATCTGGCAAAGGATTTAATAGATGACATAACCGAAAATATGGATGAAAAAGATATAAACATTGATAACATATGTAAATATCTGGAAAATAAATAATCATTCATTACTTTTGATTAATTTGTAAAAACGGCTCCAGGTGCATGTTAAAATCACCTGGGGCCGCTTTTGTTATACTTTAAGATGATTATGCTTTTGCGTAATCGGCTGCATTTTTCTTTAACTTAGGACCATAGGTGTCACCGTCTCCATTGTAAATTTTCCCCATGTTAGTAAAATCACGTGACTGGCAAGCTTTTAATAATGAGCCATTGTCGTATTTTGCAACAAAGGTGCAAAATCCTGTCATCTGCTTGTCCTCACTGATGCTGAAATCCTTAAACATGGCTGCTGGAGAGTCATAACCGGTAACTTTATAGTTAAAGCCCATAATCTGGGGGAGTCCCATACTGATAGAATAATATGCATAATACTCACTGATGTTTTTTGCCAGGTTAAAGGCTTCATATTCACTGGCCTGCTTTCCGGTATGAGTCTGATTCCATTTGCCGTTTTTGTAGTAATAATGTACCTTATTTTCCACCTTAAAGGTTGAGGAAGCGTTGGAAACATTTTTTAAGAAAATATGGTTTTCAAACCGGATTAATAACTTTCCGTCGGTAAAGCCTGATCCAGACGATTCTGTCAGGATAAATCCGCCTAAAACGTCCTCATCAATGGAATATTTCGATGCAAATGAAGAAATAATAGATCCGAATTTCTTCTTTAAGTTTTTAGCTGCCGTACTGGCGCCGGAGCCACCGCCAGAATCGCCGCCGGCTGCTGCCTTATCAAGTGCAATAAGGGTGTTTTTTCCGGCTTTACCATCTACAGTAAGACCTTTGGCTCTCTGAAAGCTTCTTACTGCGGTATCACTATTATTGCCGAATTTTCCATCAGGAGTGCCGCATTTGTGCCCTGCTGTATTTAATTTCGTCTGCATGGTTTTTACACCTGCACTGTAACGAAGCTTGTCATCCTTCATGTAATAGCCAGTGCCTGCAAGCACCTGGGCATAGGTATATCTTGAGTTATCATAATCTGCCATAATAATATCTCCTTTTCTATTTTGTTGAATTTGCAAATTCAATAAATAGAAAGAAGATTTTCATCTGTTTGTAAACAATGAACTTCAATTTTGAAACCATCAAAGTCCTGAATTTAGGGCTTTGAGAGTACTTTTGTCTGGTCTTGACAACCAACGGCAAAGCTGTTAAACTTGCAAATAGTGAGACAAAAGGAGTTAAGCAGGGTCATGGGTTCGAATCCTGCTATCTCTATTCTGGTGATAAGCCGCAGGCATGACAGCTTGTGGCTTCGATTATGATTTTTAGGGGGGGCGGGACAATTGATAAAAATCAGAGACAGAGTATGAAAGGCACATTTTCCTAAGAGGATGTGCCTTTTTGTGTGCCCAGCTGCTGGTGTCAGGCTCTTCTGACATTGGCTTGTCGTTTTCCCATGAATCGTAAAAAGGTGATGATGAGATGATAAGTTATGAATACATAGTATCGGACAAACAGGGGCTCCACGCTATCAATGCTATGAGGCTGAGCAGGACGGCATCGGAATATGAGAGCCGTATAACCCTTAAGAGCAGGAAAGGTACAGCGGATTGCAAGAATGTGCTTTCGCTCATAGGTCTGGGAGCACGCCAGGGAGAATTACTGGAGTTTATAGTGGAGGGGACGGATGAGAACAAGGCATTGAGTTTCCTTAAGGAATTTCTTCCGGCCAATTTATAGCAGAAACAAGATTATTTCCTAGTAATTAGGAAACAGATTTATCTCCAAACTCTTTCTTGACGGATTATAGTTAATGTCAAAGGACCATCCGGCAGATCAGGACCGGCTGGTTAAATATAAGAGAGGGGTAATTTATATGGCAAGATTGGGCATTTCCGTTTATCCGGAACATTCTACTGAAGAAAAGGACATGGAATATATCAGAAAGGCAGGGAGATTGGGGTATAAGAGAATCTTTACCTGTCTCTTAAGCGTGGAGGAGAGCAGGGAAGAGGTAATCGGCCGTTTTCGGAGACTGGCGGATGAAGCCCACGCCTGCGGTATGGAGATCATACCGGATGTAAGCCCTGCCGTATTCTCCCGGCTGGGAATCTCCTACGAAGACTTATCCATATTTCAGGAAATGCATGTGGATGGCATCCGTCTGGATGAAGGCTTTGACGGCATGAAAGAAAGCCTTATGACTTACAATCCCCAGGGGCTTAAAATAGAGCTCAATTCCAGCGCCAAGCTGGCATATGTGGAGAATATCATAGATCATCATCCGGATCGTGAAAAGCTAATTACCTGCCACAATTTTTATCCGCAGAAGTACACGGGATTGAGCCTTAAACATTTTAATACCTGTAATGAAAAGATAAAATCACTGGGGCTTAAGGTGGCGGCCTTTGTGTCCAGCAACGCGCCTTTTGCATATGGCCCGTGGCCCGTAAATGAAGGACTGTGTACTCTGGAGATGCACCGCGGTCTTCCCATTGATTTTCAGGTGCGTCATCTGTTTGCCACCGGCATGGTAGATGATGTGCTCATTGCTAATGCCTATGCCACTGATGAGGAACTTAAGGCTTGTGCCGGTCTTAATTCCAGCATTCTGACCTTTCGTATCCAGCTGGAGAAAGAACTGACTCAGACCGAGCACCAGATCCTGGATTATAAGTCCCATCATGTGGTAAGAGGTGATGTAAGCGACTATATGATCCGTTCCTCCGGTCCCAGAGTCACATTTGCAGACCACTCCATTCCTGCTGCCAATACCAGGGAATTAAAACCTGGTGATGTGGTCATCTTAAATGATGGTTATCCCAAATATAAGGGGGAACTGCAAATCGTCACCAAAGACATGCCAAATGACGGCCGCAAAAATGTTATCGGTCATCTACCTGAGTATGAGCACGTTCTGCTGGATTATGCAAAGCCATGGACGGTGTTTGCATTCAGCATTCTCTGAACAGAGGCTATTGCAGAAGAATACAGCAAAAAAAGGAGTATTTAGACATGCAGAATGAAAGACAGGAGCAGCTGCTTACCATATTATCTGAGCGGAGAGACTGGATAACCAGCCGGCGCCTGGCTGTACTTCTGCAGGTGTCGGACCGTACCATACGCTCCGATGTGGAATCCATCAACAGACAAATGATCCCGCCTCCCATAGAATCTAATGTTCGGAAGGGCTACCGGATCTGCGAAAAGGCCAGAATATCTCCTCTGCCGCTGAAAGAATCCAGGGGAGGGGATATTCCCCAGACTCCAGGTGCCCGCTGTGCATACATTATACAGAAGCTGTTATTCGAGGTGAAGGAACTGAACCTCACCCTTCTCCAGAGCCAGATCTATGTCAGCGGAGCCTCCATTGACAATGACTTAAAGCGTATACGGAAGATGCTGGAGCCCTATCCCGGCTTAAAGCTGGTCCGCAATAGGGAATGCATTTCCTTAAAGGGGGATGAGGCTGGAAAACGGCGGTTTTACAAGGATCTTCTGATGGCCGAAGTGCAGGAGAATTTTCTCAACTTAAACCTGCTGGCTAATTTGTACAAAAGCTTTAATTTGATCGAAGTAAAGGACATATTCGTGGCTGTGCTGAAGGAATACGATTATTCCATTCATGAATCCATGTTTCCCATGCTTATCCTGCACGCCGGTACCAGCATTGAGAGGATGAACTGCGCCAACTACATCAGCATGGATGAGGAGATGCCGGAACTTGAGGATACCATTGAGTACCAGATTTCACGGGACTTCTATGACCGAATTTCCAAACGCCTGCACATAAAGATCCAGGACGGCGAAGTCAGTATGTTCGCCCTGGTGGTCATGGGGAGAAAGTCTTCCAATTATACTGATGATTACGTGAATTTCGCCGGCAGGTGGCTGAGTACCAGAAAGCTGGTAGGTGAGGCCCTGGAGCAGATATACACTCTGTTCGGGCTGGATTTCCGACAGGATGGGGACCTTATCGCCGGTCTTAAGATGCATATCCACGGACTGGTCGAGCGCGTCAGGAACCAGGTTCGGATGGAGGATATATTTGTGGAAGAGATCAAGCGCAAATACCCTCTGGTCTTTGAGATGGGCATCTACGTGCTGCAATTTCTGGAAGAAAGGCTTAAGACTCCTATATCCGATGCGGAGAGCTGTTATATCGCCCTTCATCTGGGAGCTGCCAGTGAGCGCATGAAAGCGGAAAGGAAGTACTGTGCCGTAATGATCCTGCCTCACAACCAGTCCTTTTCCGATATGTGTGTGAAGAAAATCTCCGATATGTTTCGTGAGAGGATGGAAGTGGTAAAGGTCTTTGGTTATTTTGAAGAGGAGGCAGTATCTTCCCTGGATCCGGACCTGCTGCTCAGTACATTTCCCCTGGAGCACGGGCTTAATGTGGAAACAGTCCCCATTAACTTATTTGTGGATTCTGAAACAGAGTCCAGGATTCTCCAGGCCATCAACCGGCTGGATAAGAAAGGATTCCGGCTGGAGTTTTCCTCCCATATCGGCAACTTAATCCCCCGGGAGCACTACCATACTGAGGTGAACTGTACCAGTCCGGAGGAAATTATCACCCTGCTGTGCTTAAGTCTCATAAAGGCGGGCGTTGTGGACCCGGAATTTACAGATGTGGTATTAAAGAGAGAGCAGATGTCCCCAACCTCCTTTGTGAATACATTTGCTATTCCCCATGCCTTTGGGGCCTTTGCCAGGAATTCCACCATTGCGGTGGCCCAGCTTAAAAATCCTGTGAAATGGGGCGTCTTTGAGGTACGGCTGGTAATGCTGTTCGCTATCAATAAAGGAGATGCCAGGATGATTAAAATCTTCTTTGACTGGATATCCAACATAGTGAATCAGCCTGAGGAGCTGGCAAAATTGGCGGCTCCCTGCGAATATGATGAATTTATCGACCGGATCATGGAGTGAATTTCCTAAGAGCTAGGAAATACCTTTAAGGAAAAAATTGAATAAGTGCCTTATAATTATAATTAATTAAGGCAGCTTAATTTAAGATGCAGCAAACAGAACGGTTTTGCTGCATCTTGTTTTCATTAACACATACAGGAGGCAGTAATATGTTAGAGGGCTTAGAGACGATTTGTTTTAAAATCATATCCAATGTAGGCGGTGCACGGTCCAGCTACATTGAGGCGATCCAGAAAGCAAAGCATGGGGATTTTGACGGTGCCGGGGAATGTATGAAAGCCGGTCAGGAAATGTTCCTCACAGGACATGAGGCCCACTTTGAACTAATTCAGAAAGAAGCTCAGGGTGAGATGGTGGGCGGTTCCCTGATTCTGATTCATGCGGAAGACCAGCTTATGAGCGCGGAAGCATTCAAGATCATTGCAGAGGAGATGATCGCCAGCTATGAGAGAATAGTTAAGCTGGAGGAGAAGTTGAGCAGTAAATAATGGAAATAAAAAAATGCAAATAGCAAGGAGGATTTTACAATGAAGCGAGTGTATTTATTTTGCAGCGCAGGAATGTCAACCAGCATGCTGGCAAGCAAGATGCAGACGGTAGCCAACGAGCATAACCTTCCCATTGAAGTGGAAGCTTTCCCTGATGGAAAGATCGGCCAGATCATCGATGAGAAGCATCCGGATGTGATACTTTTAGGGCCCCAGGTCAAATACCGTTACGGTGAGATTGTGGAAAAGTTCGGAAGTAAAGGCATCCCGATTCAGGTCATTGACCAGACTGATTACGGTATGATGAATGGTGAGAAGGTCCTTAAATCTGCGATCAAGCTTTTGAAAGCAGCCAAATAAGGCAAAAACAGAACTTCTATTAATAGCAAAAATAAATTAAAACGGGGGAACAACAATATGTTAAGTAAATTAGAGTCAATGCTCATGCCTTTGGCAGAGAAAATTGGAAAGAACAAGTATCTCATTGCAATTCGTGACGGCTTCCTGCTGTCCATGCCGCTGTTAATCGTGGGTTCCTTTTTCCTGCTCATTGCCAACTTCCCGATTCCGGGGTGGACTGATTTCTGGGCAAGGTTCTTCGGGGAACACTGGGACTCCTATTTCTCCAAGCCCACTGACGCCACTTTCTCAATCATGGCAGTGCTGGCAGTGATTGGAATCGGCTATTCCTTTTCAGAGCAGATGAAGGTAGATAAGCTGTTCGGAGCTGCCGTATCACTGGTATGCTGGTTCTTAATCATGCCTTATGAGATCCTGGTAAATGATACTGCCGTGTCCGGCATTCCGCTGGGCTGGGTCGGTTCCAGGGGTATCTTTGTAGGAATCCTTGTGGCTTTCTTATCCGTGCATATCTATGCGTGGGTCAATAAAAAGGGCTGGATCATCAAGATGCCCGACGGTGTTCCTCCAACGGTTGCAAAGTCTTTCTCAGCCCTGATTCCTGCTGGAATTTCCGTGCTGGTGTTCTTTATTCTGAACATTGTCTTTGCCATGACACCATATGAGAACGCCTTCAACTTTATATTCACCATCCTGCAGACTCCGCTTCTTAAGCTGGGCAATACCCTTCCGGCTATGGTAATCGCTTATATCTTTCTCCATATCTTCTGGTTCTTTGGAGTAAACGGCGGTTCCGTGGTGGGTGCGGTGTTCAATCCCATTCTTCAGACTTTGTCTGCCGAAAACCTGGCTGCATTCCAGGCAGGCCAGCCGCTGCCCAATATTATATCCCAGCAGTTCCAGGATCTGTTCGCCACCTTCGGCGGATGCGGCTCCACCCTGTCCCTGTTAATAGCAATGCTCTTTTTCTGCCGTTCCAAGCGTATCAAGGAGTTAGGAAAGCTGGCATTTATTCCTGGTTTGTTCGGTATCAATGAGCCCATCGTGTTTGGCCTGCCCATTTTGCTGAACCCAATGATGCTTATTCCCTTCATGCTGGTGCCAACCATCAACATTGTGATTTCCTACTTCTGTATGAGCATCGGCCTGGTTCCGCTGTGCTCCGGTGTAGCAATTCCATGGACCATGCCTGTTATCCTTTCCGGGTTCCTGGCAACCGGCTGGCAGGGAGCTGTTCTTCAAATGCTTCTTCTTGTACTGGGCGTATTCATCTATATGCCGTTCATCAAGATGATGGATAAACAGTACCTGGAAGAGGAGTCCAGGACGGTTGAGAAATCCGATGACGACGATATTGATCTTAACGACCTTTCCTTTGATGACTTATAAAATGAGGTAAACAGTGATGAAGCTTATTATGATATACGATCAGATTCAATCAGGACTTGGAACCAAGGATGACACCATGGTTCCCCTTACAGGGAAAAAGGAGCCCATCGGACCGGCAATCATGATGGAACCTTTCTTAAAGCAGGTGGATGGACACGTAATGGCCTGCCTGTGCTGCGGAAACGGCACATACCTCGCTGATCCCGAGGAGGTCAGCCGCAAGCTTTGTGCCATGATGAACAAGTTACAACCGGATGTGGTAATGTGCGGGCCAGCCTTTAATTACGCGGATTACGCGCAGATGTGCGCCAAAGTGGCTTGTGATATCAACGCCACCACCGGGGCCAAGGCATTTGCAGCCATGTCTGTGGAGAATGCAGATACCATTGCGGCCTATAAGGATAAAGTAGCGATTGTGGAAACGCCGAAAAAGGGTGGTCTGGGCCTTAATGACGCCCTTAAGAACATGTGTGCCCTGGCCAGAGCGCTGGCTGACGATGCGGACACTTCCGAGCTGATCCATGAATTCTGTTTTAAATAAAAGGAGGCCTTTGCAATGTGGGGAATGATAGCAACATGGCGTATGGCCGTAGAAGGGATTACAAAGGGAGCTGAGATGCTTAAGGAAAGCGGAGACGCAGGGGATGCCATCGAGGCAGCCATCCGACAGGTGGAGGACTTCCCTTATTATAAATCCGTGGGCTATGGCGGACTGCCTAATGAGGAAATGGAAGTGGAAATGGACGCGGCCTATATGGACGGCAATACTCTGGATATAGGAGCTGTGGCTGCCATCAGGGACTTTGCCAATCCGGTGTCTATTGCCAGGCGTCTGAGTGCGGAGAAAGTCAATAGCATGCTGGTGGCTGAGGGCGCTGAGAAATTTGCCCACAAGGAAGGCTTTGAACGCAAGAACATGCTGACAGACCGGGCTAAGGCACATTACAGGAAGCGGGTAAAGGAGATGGCCGCCCAGGCGGCCTCTAAGGAGCTTAAGCCCTATTCCGGTCATGATACCGTGGGCATGGCCTGTCTGGATGGAAAGGGCAAGATGACGGCAGCTACTTCAACCAGCGGCCTGTTCATGAAGAAAAAGGGCAGAGTAGGTGATTCCCCTATATCCGGTTCCGGCTTTTACGCTGACAGCAAAAAAGGGGCTGCCAGCGCCACCGGCCTGGGAGAGGACCTGATGAAAGGCTGTATTTCTTATGAGATCGTCCGCCTTATGGGAGAGGGGATACATCCTCAGGAAGCCTGTGAGGCAGCGGTGAACCGGCTTGATGGGGAGCTTCGGGAACGTCGGGGCGAAGCCGGTGACATATCCCTCATTGCCATGAACCCTAAGGGAGAGTGGGGGGCTGCCACAAATATAGAAGGGTTCTCTTTCGCAGTGGTTACTGAGGAGCAGGACCCCACGGTTTACCTGGTGACCCGCAGGGAGGACGGCCGCTGCACTTACGAGAAAGCATCTGAAGAATGGATGGAAAATTACATGAAGACGCGCATGGCGCCCATAGAGGAATAGAATATGGGATATAGACAGATCGAAAATGAATCAGATAAGAAGATACTGGACTGTGTGGACCGGTTAAAGGACCAGTTTATAAACAGTGTCCTGGAGCTGGTGCGCATTGACAGTGTGGAAAGGGAGGCCTGCGAAGGTGCTCCCTTTGGCACTGGAGTAAAGAATGCACTGGAATATGCCCTGGGTATCAGCAGGCAACTGGGATTTGACACCGTGAACCTGGATAATTATATCGGATATGCCCAGTATGGCAAAGAAGAGGGCTATGTCTGTGCCATCGGTCATGTGGATGTAGTTCCGGCAGGAGAAGGCTGGAGGCAGCAGCCTTTCAGCGGCTATATGGAGAACGGAATCATCTACAGCAGGGGAGTGCTGGACAACAAAGGGCCAGTCATGGCATGTCTCTATGGCCTGGCAGCCATTAAGGAGGCCGGACTTAGCCTTAAGAATCCGGTACGAATTATCTTTGGATGTGATGAAGAATCAGGATTTGAGGATCTGAAGTATTATCTTTCAAAGGAGAGACCGCCTCTCTATGGTTTCACACCGGACTGCAAGTATCCGGTGGTGTACAGCGAACGGGGCAGGGCTGTGGTGCGGATCACAGGCAGTATCGACCAGTTGGAGATATTTTTTGACTTTGTAAATAAATATTTTATCGGAGCCAGGAATACAGGCGACCGGCTGGAGATTGATTTTAGCCACGAGGAATACGGGATGATGGAGATGCGTGGATATAAGCTGAGTGTGGATCCGGACAGTCTCTGTGGAAAAAGGCAGGCGGCCTTTGATGTGACGTTAAGCTATCCGGGAGGCGTCACTATCGATAAAATCATGAAGCGCATCTGCAGTAAGGCCGGGGCAGAGGGGCTTACTGCAGGGCTTATGCAGAATTTTGATCCGGTGGTATTTCCAAAGGACACACCCATGGTTAAGGCCATGCAGGAGAGCTATGAACTGGTCACAGGGCTGGATGGTGCCCCTGTGACCACCACTGGCGGCACTTATGCCAAGGCCATGCCGGGAATTGTTCCCTTTGGTCCAAGTTTCCCGGGCCAGAAAGGCATCAGCCATAATCCCAATGAGTGGATGAGCGTGGAAGACTTAATAGCCAATGCAAAGATCTATGCACTGGCCCTGTATCGTCTGGGACAATTATAACATAGGAGAATATATAGAGATTGAAGCCGTTTGTTCTTTCATTAAGAGCAAGCGGCTTTTTGCGGTGCGCCCAGGGTACACTGATATTTTCCGGTAAAGGCATCGTCCTTGAATTTATCAATAAAAACAGCTTCAGGGAAATGGAAACCAGATATTTCATTCCGAAAAGAATAGAATTGAAATTTGACTTTAAACGGGTGGTGTCACCGACGAAACAGGTAAAAGCTTATTCTTACGGCAATGAAGAGGAAGGTTTCGTGCTGCCTGCATCAATTTGGAACATAAGTGCGGAAGTCGAAATCTTTGAGGGTGTTATTTTAGAATCTTTATTATCGAAGGGTGCAATTGAGGTATCATCGTATTCTCGTGTGTTAAAAACAACAGCCAGAAATTATAGTCCTTTAATAACAGCTAATGCTTATGCAACTATACAATTTTCGCATAGTTTTCCCCAAAATGAAAAGCCGCAATTTCTCCGTCTGGTATCCACTTTACTTAAACTTGAAAAGGAAGAGAATGAATTGGAAACAATTAATAAATTAGAAGGAATGATCGCAGCTAGAAAAGCTGAGTTGCAACGAGCTTCCAAGGAGGAAAGAAATGATAACAATCTGGGGGATAGTGACGACAATAATAATTAGTTGTTTTTTAATTATTATTTTTCTTCTATTGGAATAAATGTTAATTTATCTTGATGATGAACCGATGGGTTATATCGGAGATCCGGTACCATGGTCAGACAAGATCCCGGAATGCTGTAGAAAACTGAAGAAATAAATTTAGCAGCCGCCCTAGTGGGCGGCATTAATTATACGTCATCCCCAGCTTTTCCACTGTTTCTAATTGTTAAATTCATAGATATTCAAAGAGTTGTTTTTATCAATAAATCCAAACGATTCTTCATTTATTTTTATTGGATTGCTATTATTAATTTTTTCGTATATTCCTTTTTCATAATCTATCATGTAAACATTATTTAACGTTTGAATTATAATTGTTGATTCGGTAATTCGTCCCGCATCCACTATATCATTACCCGATTCGATTTCAGGAATTCCCATACTGATATACTCACCATTTCTAAGCACATATATAGTTCCCACATCGCTTAATGGTCTTGCAGAGGCATAGTCAGAAGTAATTATACATTGCTCATCCCCTGCAACATATAAAAGTTTTCTTGGAGGAGTTATTGGTAATTTTATTAGATTATTCTCTTTTAAATCATAACGAAATAAAGTTGGCTTCCCTGTTTCATCAAGATCCATATTTTCATTATCAAAATAAATCAATTCAAAAACAATACTATTATCAAAACCATCCACTGCTTGAAGAAGTTCCCCCGTGCACTTTCCTTCCATATCTATTTCATAAACATAGTTTCCTATCGTCATTATCTCATTATTTATGAAGTTATATAATTGAAGAGTTTGTTCTACTTTTCCGCCTTTGTAAGCGTGTGAATTAACCACTAAATTTTCACCTATTACATTCACAATCGGAATTCCTTTACACTCTCCCTGCATTAATATTTCTTCAGTATCTTTATTAACACGCCGAATTGCATATGACATTGGTTCTTCCGCGTAAAACTCTCCAATAATCATATCTCTGCTATACAACTGATTACAAAAAACGGCAGAAGCATTCGATTTATAAACCATATTGGAAAAATTTCCATTGTTAACATAATATTCAATTCCATCATCCTTGGATTGAAATGTATAAATTAACTCATTATCATATCCAACAAGTGCAAAATCATCAAAATTATTTTTTAAAGTTTTGTTTACTGCCATATTATTTATGTTGTACTTAACAGTACCTGGTCGCAAGTGCTTAACCTCACTTTTCCTAATGTAGCTCAATGCGATTAATACAAATGCTGCCATACATATGCCTATTACAACAGCTTTACTTATTTTTTTTTGCATAATAAATGGTTCTCCATTAATATTGAGGAGCTGCCGTAGATCTAATATATAGCTACATTACGTATATTTATCCCTACGACAGCTCCAGACATTTATCTAAAAGAATGTTCAATTACCATATCATTGCTTGGCGGAAATGTGCATTATTTACTTTATAGACAAGCGATTCATTATACCAATGGCTACCTAAACCTAATTTCCAAGGATCAGTAACTTTTGCTTTGGAAACAGAGGAAGAACGGTCATGTCCGGATACATTCATAAAATGTCCATTTGTTGTATATGGCCAACCACTTCCTGATGCAGCCTTAATGTCAATAATAACTGGTTTATTTATTGACAGTGCGTATGTAACTTTGTTAGCCCAATCCGTTTGAGTTCCGATCGCAATCATGGAATACTGACTATATCCTAAATTGTTATTGACTACACCAGCGATTCTTGTCATATCTGTTCCATCAGTTGTTGTTCCCAACTGAGAAGCTAAGGTATCCTGGCTTGGAGCCGATCCTTTGTAAAATTTAATTGTTTGTTGAACAGTTGCAGGCCCACAATAATAACCATTAATTTGCTCACACGTAGGTACATTCAAGCTCATATAGGTCGGTCCACTCAGTCGCATTGAAAGCCTGGTTTGCATTTCAGCCAATTTTTTAGCATTTGCTGCTTCATCTGCGGCTGGAATTCCAGGTTCTGCACCTTCTTCAATCGACATATCGCCATCTAAAATCACTGCCTCAGATGCAACGTTCTTACTTTCTGCTGCAAAAGCAACAACACTTGACATCATTGTAAACACCATAATGCTGGCTAAAACCCGAACTACTTTTTTTACCATACAAATACCTCCTTCTAACTAAAGATAGTTACATTGCTAATATTACATATTGCTAAACCGCTTTCAAGAAATTATTGGCACCACTCCGCCTTCAATTACTTTTATTACTTACTGCATGCTTACACTTGTAGATTGGAAATCTTCACTTTGAAAGCAAAAGTAAATAAGTTTCCGTGTCTACTTTATTATTGTTGCTATTATAAATTTACCATAATATCACCCTAATATAATGTTTTTGCAATTTGCGTAGCGTTTTTCTTCTTAAGCGTAAATTGCTTAATATATAACAATAAATTCTGATTTCATCAGACCTTCTGTTTTGGCGGAGGATCCGGTTCGAGCAGAAGGAGAAGCTGCTATCACATGTACGATAGTTTTGAAAAGGCCTAATCCTTTCCTGGTAGAAAAATCAACTATCTGTGAAAGAAGCTAAAACCGGTGATGCAGTTGATATTCCTATGATGGTGAATATGTGCTACCTTCCGTTAAGCCTTTCCCTGGTATCGCTGCTCGAATGACAGAGGATTTTTCCATGTTCCGGATCCTGGAGAATAATTACAGCGTTAATTTGAAGGTGTATCATTAAGTATTAAAGGCACGAAGAGCCACAAAGGCATTATCCAGGTAAATACAGTGCCATACAGGAGAACCGTTGTTTGAGCTTTTTAAGATCCGTATAATACAGAAGAAGTTCCCCAGCATATTGCAATCAGTGTAATAAAGAGCGATAATATATCGTATGTATTATCCAGTGACGAGGATGACCGGATGACCCATGGGGTATAAGCTGGAAGATATAAAATGAAACGGAAAACTATGTTTTTTGTTCAAAATAAAGCGCAGCAGCTTGCGAAAGCATAGGAATGTGCGTAAGGAGTATTTATGGTTAAAATCGATTGTCTGGGCGATATGTGCCCTGTGCCTGTTATGAGATTAAAAACTGTCATTGATTCCATAAAAAAAGGCGAGGAATGTATGCTGGTTACGGATCACAGCTGTACAAGTTCTAATATTGAAGCTTTTTGTAAGGCAAATAATTTAAGTTATACTACAGAAGAAGTCATTAACGGTGTATGGGAAGTTACTGTTTTTGCTAACAAATAGTCTCCTTTAATATTGCTTCAATGTACTTAATGAGTTTTGACGATTCATGATTGAGAGGAACACTGACAGCATTTTTTATGGAATAATATTCATTATCAAATTCCAGCCATGGACATTCAATAATGCGGAGCTGTTTATTGTAGATTTCCTTCTTAATTGCCATATAAGGAAGAAAAGCAAGTCCGAAGCCATTAATAGCAGATAATTTAATGGATTCCGTGGATTCAAGAGTATAAGGAATATGAAGCTGATTGATGAGGATTCCGTTTTTGTTCAGCATTTTATCCAGCACCTGTCTTGTCTTTTGGGCTTTCATCAGCATCAGCAGAGGATAATGATAAAGATCCTGGCAGTCTAACTGGGAAGGAACCTTCATTTTTTCTCCTGCAACCAGAAAAACACGGTCGGAAAATACTTTTTTGGCCCTTAGATTTTTATCCTTGGGTCTGCCTATGATAATTCCCATATCAGCAAAGCCTTTTGATACTTTTTCTTCTATGATTTTGCTGGACATCATCTCCATATTAAGTGTAAATTCCGGGTACTTGTTTTTTACATGGTAAAAGGTGCATGGCAGGGCATAAGAATATACACAGGGAGAAGCAAGGATATGTATGGTTTTATTTTGGTTCTGTGCATTGGATATATCAACCAGCATTCTGTCATAGGACGATAATATTTCAAGAGCACGGTTATAAACAATCATACCAATATTAGTCGGAATCACGCCCTGATAGTTCCGTTCAAAAAGCCGTGTATTTAATTCCTGCTCCATGACCCGCAGCTGCTGGCTTAGTGCGGACTGGCTGATATTCATCAGTTCCGCAGTTTTTGAGATGCTGCCGGATTCCACTATCTTTATAAACATTTTCAGGTTATGAATGTTCATGTTACCCCGCCTTTCTGACATTTAATTCCAAACCAGTTGACTGAACTGTTAAAAACTTAACAGTTCTTTTTTGTTCTTTTATTATAGCAAATATAATTGGGTGTGGCTAGTGTGATAAAATAATGGGTCATAAGTAAATCTTATGACATATCGGATTCTTGATTAACTGAATATTCATAAGTGTGGTATAATTTGAATTGTGATTTTGTTATAATATTAACAAATACTATTTTAAGAAAGGGGGATTTACGTGTCAGAGGTAAACACAAGCATAAGTGGGGGAAGAGTGCGTAAACCAAGAAAACCAAAAAAGAGCCAGATTCCATATGCAATTTTGCTTACAATCCTGATTATTGCATTTGGATTTTATTTGGCAGGAGGGAACAATAAGCTGCCCGTTTATTGGGGATTCGGAATTGCATTCGGGTATATCCTGCAGCGTTCTCGTTTTTGCTTTACGGCGGCATTCCGTGATCCAT
Organism: Lacrimispora sp. BS-2; assembly: GCF_040207125.1. Classification (NCBI taxonomy): domain Bacteria; kingdom Bacillati; phylum Bacillota; class Clostridia; order Lachnospirales; family Lachnospiraceae; genus Lacrimispora; species Lacrimispora cavernae. The sequence goes on along the minus strand of NZ_CP157940.1, from coordinate 2,072,501 downwards.
GTATTACCGGAAGCACATCCGTAACAAGAGCCGTATTGGTGGCAGTTGCAGTTGCAAGCGTTGGTTTCTGGGCAATCAAGTATGCCAGTGTAATGGCAAGTGCAGAATCCAATTTCAGCATGACCGGCGTAGCGCCCATCGGTTTGCCCTTGATGGTCGGCGCGGTTCTGTTTGGTATCGGAATGGTAATTGCCGGTGGCTGTGCATCCGGAACCTTGATGCGCGTTGGAGAGGGCTTTACCATGCAAATGCTGTCTTTGGTATTTTTCATTGCAGGTTCTTTCTGGGGTGCACACGACATGAACTTCTGGAGCAGATTTAATGAAAATGCTCCGAAAATCTTTTTACCGAATGTGTTTGGCTGGTTTGGAGCAATCGTTGTACAGGGACTTATCATTGTCCTTTTATACATAGCAGCCGTCAAATGGCAGGAAAAGAAAATGGGAAGTGCAGAATAAAATTTTAAAATAAAGGAGATATAAAAATGGCTGAATTTACATTAGATTGTCTGGGAGAGGCTTGTCCGGTCCCGCTTATGAAAACTGAGAAGAAAATAAATGAGTTATCCGTAGGAGACGTTTTAGCCGTATCCATCGATCATAGCTGTGCAATGAAGAATATTCCTGAGTGGGCAAGAAAACAGGGACATAACGTAGAAATTGAAGAAGTGGATGATGGTGAGTGGGAAATTGTCATTGAAAAGACGAAGTAGATAACTTCTGTGAAAGCAGGTGAATAAATTTGAAGCAATTTTTTATTAAGCTTGGCGATCATCCGATTTACAAAAAACTGTTAAAAGAGCCCTTAACATACGTGGCTGGTGCAGTTTTGCTTGCAGTTTTTCAAATTGCCCATTTCACAGTCCTGGGCAGCGGCTGGGGAGTTACAAGCGCATTTGCCAACTGGGGCACCTGGATTTATAAAGCTCTTGGCGGTGACGCAAGCGGCTGGGTGTATTATGCTTCTGAAAAGATGCAAAAGGAGCTGAATACCAGCTTTCTGGCAGACGGCGCTTCCATCCGCAATCTGGGCATTGTATTGGGAGCCTTAGCGGCAACGTTATTTGCATCACAGTTTAAGATCAAGAAGATCAAGTCATTACGGCAGGTAGTGGCGGCAATTCTTGGCGGTTTGTTAATGGGCTATGGAGCAAGACTTGCAAATGGCTGTAATATAGGAGCGTTATTTACAGCAATTTCAGCTTTTTCCTTATCCGGCTGGGTATTCGGGGCATTTTTGCTTGTAGGTGCTTTCCTGGGAAGCAAATTATTAGCCAAATATTTTATGTGATTTGTAATCATGGGGCGATCATATTTGATTGCCCCTAAAAAATATCAATACCCGGTCATGAGAAAAGAAAAAACGGCTGTGGAGGCTGAATAAGAGTATTCAGAAAGGAACATGTAATGACTAAAAAGACAGAATCATATGACGTTGTAATTATAGGCGGCGGAGCAGCCGGCTTAACTGCGGGAATATATTGCGGCAGAGCCAAGCTTAAAACATTGATCATAGAAAAAACTCTGGTAGGCGGGCTTGCTACATATACCAATGAAATAGAAAACTATCCTGGTTTTCCAGATGGAGCAACAGGGCTTGGACTGATGGAATTATTCCATAAACAGGCTAAAAAATTCGGTGTGGAATTTAAATTAACTGATGTAAAATCCGTATCCCTGGAAGGGGATATGAAGCAGGTAGAGACCTTCCGTACCATTTACCAGGCAAAGGTTGTGATAATCGGAAGCGGCGGCAAACCCCGTTTGACAGGAGCCCAAAATGAGGATTTATACCTTTATGACAAAGGGATTTCTTTCTGTGCTACCTGTGATGCAGCGGCAAATACGGGAAAGACCGTTATGGTAATCGGAAGCGGAGATGCAGCCATTGAAGAGGGGATATTTTTAACCAAATTTGCAGACAAGGTTATGGTATCTGTTATGCATGAAGATGGTAAAATGGACTGCAACGAGATTGCCAAAGCACAGGCTCTTGCTAATCCGAAAATGGAATTTATCTGGAATACGGTCGTTGACAGTTTTGAAGGAGAGGAAAGACTGCACACAGTTGTATTAAAAAATGTGAAAACAGAAGAAAAGATCCCTGTTCCTGTGGACAGCTGTTTCCTGTTTATCGGTTACCTGCCAAATACAGAATTATTCCGTGATATTCTGGAGATGAACCGGGGAGGTTATCTGATAACAAATGAACGCATGGAAACAAACATACCCGGAGTATTTGCAGTGGGAGATGTGCGGGACAAATACTTAAAGCAGGTTGCAACAGCGGTAGGAGATGGGGCTGTTGCCGGATATGGTGCAGAAAAGTATGTTTCGGAAAGCGAAATATTTGAAAAGCAGATCATGAACGAAGGAAAGCCTTCCCTGGTGTATATCTATAATGCAATCGATCCCCATGCAAGAGAACTGCTGCCGGTTTTCAAAGAGTTTGAACAGAATCATTGCGGCATCCGGGTATCCTGTATCGATATTTATAAGTCAGATGGAATTGCAAAACGGCTTCATGTTGAGAAAGCTCCCTGTATGGTCTGGATCAAGGAATGCCAGATTATAGAAAAATATTATGATGAAATAACTTCGGAGCGCATAAACAGCATTTGCAAATAAACAAAATATAATTGATCCAGTTATTGTTTCAACGCCCTGCGGCCAGGTCTGGCCCAGGGCGTTTTTTTCGCGTTTTTCAGCTTGCTTTTATTTTGTAATAATACACAAAAATTAAACGTTTTTTTGTTGAAAAGGTTGAAATTTATAAAAATCAAATTTAATTGTTGAAATTTGTCGAATACCACCTTATTATATAATATAACAAGTTGACTTGTGTAATATATACTATTTCATAACATGATAAAAGGAGAAGACTATGAGAAATTCATTTGATGAAGGAGTGGATCGTCATGGAACGGCCTGCATTAAATGGGACTTTCAGGAAACTGATTATGGCATGAGCGGTTTACTGCCGTTTTCCATTGCCGATGGAGATTATCCAACCTATACACCGATACTTTATGCATTAAAAAAGCGCATAGACAATGGGGTAATTGGCTATACGGATTTGAATGAAGAATATTATTCTGCCGTTTCAGGGTGGTGCCAGCGGCGTCATGACTGGAAGATAAAACACAGCTGGATCGTACCCACTGGCGGAATTGTTCCGGCAATCTGTAATGCATTGGAAGCTTTGACGGAAAAAGATGCGAAAGTCATAATACAACCACCGATTTACGATCCGTTTTATTCCATCATTCAGGCATCCGGAAGGCAGTTAATAAAGAATGATTTAATCCTGGATGAAAATGGTTATCGTATGGATTATGATGGTTTGGAAGCCGCCTGTAAGGCTGGCGGTAAGGTCATAATCTTATGCAGTCCTCATAATCCGGTTTGCAGGGTCTGGAAGAAAGAAGAGCTTAAGCGCCTTGTGGACATCAGTAAAAAGTACGGGGTTATTATCATTAGCGACGAAATTCACTGGGACCTGATTTTAGGTGATCATGTACATACGACCATGGGAAAATTCGAAGAAATCCAAGACAGGCTTATTGTATGTACCAGCTGCAGTAAAACCTTCAACATAGCAGGGCTTGAGACTTCAAACCTCATTATTCCCGGTAAGGAATTAAGGGAAAAATATCAGCACTGGTTATATGCGAGATATCTTTTCTGCCCTAATACCTTAGGTCTTGAAGCAACCAGAGCTGCTTATGCAGACGGCGATGAGTGGGTAGATGAAGAACGGGAATACCTGACTCAAAATGCGGAGGCTGTCTGTAAATTCATGAAAGATTTTCTTCCAAAGGTAAGGGTTACAAAACCGGAAGGAACCTATTTATTGTGGTTTGATATGCGGGCATACCAGCTTAGCAGTGAGGAACTGGTAAAACGGATTGCAAAAGCTGGAGCCGGCTTGAACAACGGCCATCATTATGGGGAAAAATACGATGGATTTGTCCGCATGAACATTGCTTGTCCAAGAAAGCAGTTAATGGCGGGACTTGAGTGTATCAAGCTGGCACTGAATGATATTGGGTGATTTTACAATGAGGAGGTAGCGTTATGTCAGAAGAAAATAAACAGGATGGCTTAAAAAAGGTTCTTGGATTCGGTGATTTATTGGGAATTGGGGTCGGACAGATTATTGGATCCGGTATTATGGCATTGACAGGGATTTGCATTGCACTGACGGGAGCAGGTACTCCGCTGGCGTTTTTAATGGCTGCAGTTCTGGTTATATGCCCCAATTTGGTACTCGCTGTTTTGGGGAGTGCGGTGCCGGCAACTGGCGGCATGTATACCTATGTCAGAGACTACATTGGTAAAAAAACAAGTTTCTTTTATCTTGCATTATTGGTTGCAGGACAACTGGTTCTTTCTATGTTTGCGATTACCTTTGCAACTTATGCCTGCAGCCTGATGCCCGGCATGAATCAGACCTTTGTTGCATTCGGGATCCTGACCTTATGCTATGTTATGAATCTGGTGGGAGTTGATATGGCTGCAAAGCTGCAGAACATCCTTGTAGCCGTACTGATTGCAGCTTTGGCATTGTTTATCCTATTAGGTCTTCCAAAGGTAGATTGGTCTGTATTTCGGGCTGAGAAAGCATTTATGCCAAATGGATTGATTAATTTTTTAACCGCATCAAGTCTCCTGACCTTTGCCACCGGCGGAGCCGAATTTTTAAGCGAATTAGGCGGAGAAATGAAAAATCCGGGGCACGACTTACCGCGGGCTATGATCGGAAGCACCATATTTGTAGCTGTTATTTATGCGCTGATCGGAATTGTAGCTGTTGGTGTTTTACCAGTTGATCAGGTGGCAGGACAAAGCCTGGTGCTCGTAGCAAGTGCAGTTCTGCCAAAACCATTGTATGTGTTCTTTATCATTGGCGGAGGTATGTTTGCAGTTGCTTCCACATTAAATGCAACCTTTACCTGGTGTACAAAAGGGTTATTGATCGCGGCAGAAGAAGGCTGGCTTCCAAAGCAGGCAGCATCTCTTACAAAAAGAGGAACCCCATGGGTATTGCTCACGGTATTCTATATTGTCGGTACCGTACCGGTATTAACCGGAATTGATATTGCGACAATCGCAATGCTGGGCAATGGAGTATCTCTCATTTATGTTATGTTTCCAATTTTTACCGGATATCTGATTTATAAGAAAAATCCGGATGCAATGAAAAAAACTTCATTTAGAATCAGCAAACCGGTCCTTGCCATACTGACAACCGTTGCATTGGCTGGATATGCATTAGCTGCTGTATTAAATTTCAGCGATATTGAAAGTGCATGGAAGATAATGGCAATATACAGCATCATTGTCATCATATATGCATTTATAAGAGAAAAGAAAGTTATTCATTATTCTTCCGCCAGGTCAGGAGAATAAAAGTTACTTTTTACATGTTATGTGATATAATAAGATAAACCAATATTGCATGACAGGAGAAATAGTATGCTGAAAAAAGTACAAAGCACAACCACGTTATACGAGCAGGTGGTAGAACAGATAAAAATTATGATAGCTCAGGGGGTATATCAGAAAGGGGATATGCTTCCAAGTGAAAAAGATCTGATACAGATGACTGGAGTCAGCCGGATTACCGTCCGAGAGGCTTTGAAATCTCTGGCAGAGGTTGGAATTATTGAAACAAAAAAAGGAAAAGGCAGCTTTGTCCTGGTGGATGCAAAAACTCTGACTCCTGATGAGACTGCGGTAGAGCAGCAGGCAGATTATCAAAAAAATTTCTTGAATTCCAGCAGGGCAAGGCTGATATTAGAGCCAGAACTTGCCCGTGTTGCTGCTGCAAGGGCAACAGAAGCAGATATTCAGGAAATCAAGAATACACTTTTTGTAAAACAGTCTGTACCGGCGGCTGAGAACCAGTTTGACAATTTTCATTATGCGATTGCCAAAACTGCGGGCAATGCAGTACTTATAGATTTTATGAAAGAGCTTTTAGAACTTGAAAGCCAGAATGAAAGCCGCAATCACGCTGTCCTGAGCCTTGTTACTCCTGAGCATCAAAAAAGGATTTCCGCTGAACTCAATAGTCAGCATAAAAAAATATTTAAGGCAATAGAGAACCATGATTCGGAATTTGCTTATTTTTATATGAAGGAGCATATGATGTACCTTTTAAATTCTTATGAGGAATATTTTGAACGGTTCTTCTCAAAACAGGAGTAAAATGTGAAAATTACAAAATATAAAAGTTACCCGTGGCTGCTGGTAGCATGTTATTCATTACTGGGAATATTTTTTCCGGCATCGGTCACTCAGTTCAGTATGGTAGTCAACAGCCTGTCGGAAGCACTTGCTGTTGACAGCCAGGTGATTTTGCTGGCTGATACTACCCGGGCCGTATGCCTTGTCACGGCCATGTTTTTATCCAGTTATGTCTACAAACGTTTTGGACTGAAAAAAACAATGGCTTTGGGACTGATGTTTCAAATACTGCCCCAGTTTCTTATACCTATGGCTGTAAACGGAAAATACATACTGTTATTATTTCTTTTTAAAGGAATGCAGGGCTTTAATGCAATGGCTTTTCCGCTTTATATTTCAACCATAACTTTATGGATGGACAAACGCTATACTGCATTGGCAACAGCTTTATTTAACGGCAGCTTTGTAGCCGGAAGCGGAGTTGGAGCATGGATTTCAGGAAGAATTGTACCGGTACTGGGCTGGCAGGCTTCGTTCTATGCCGTGGGGGGAATCTGCCTGTTTTTTGCAATTCCGGCATGGCTGCTGACGAAAGAAAAAATTATGGAGGTTCCTCAGAAAAGCCAGCTTAACGTACTCTCAAAAAACGTATATGGAAACGTCATCAGGCAGCCTGTTACCTGGCTTTTGATATTGGCCTTAATCGCCAATACATGGGTATGCCAATCTGTCACCGTAGATATGTCTGTCTATGCAAATATAATAGGATACAGCTATGGTCAAACCGGTAATCTAATGCTGGCAATCAGCTTTGTGACCGTAGTCTCATCAATTATGGCCGGCGGGGTTTCAGACTGGTTTGCAATGAGAGCAAAGAACAAAGTACGAAGCAGAAGCATGATCATGGCGGCTGGCTATGCATTAAGTGCTATGGCTGCTGTTTTGCTTCCCAATGCATCTGCCATGGGTTTTCTGCCATTGGCTCTGGTCTCCTGCACAATGATGTTCGGAGTATCCTGGGCTGCCGGAGTTTTCTGGGCCCTTCCCGTTGAAGTGTATACTGAAGACGATAATATTCCGGGAACGGCATTCTGCTCCGGGGCGGCTAATATTCCAAATCCAATCGCGCCTATGGTCGTAGGCGTATTACTTGGAAGCAATGGACATTGGACTGCCGGTTGGCTGACCTGTGCTTTGGTATCTGTACTTAGCTTATTAGCCAGTCTGGTTCTGGCAAGACATAAAAATAATCAATAAAGAGGAAATAAAGATGTCCCACATGGGCAGTGCATTTTTTGGCATATAAAAAACAAGAATATTAAAGCAAAGAGGTCTGTAAATTGTCTGTGGCAGTTTACGGCCTTTTTGTTTGTCCAAGAAACACGACGCAGGCTGTCGTTCCCTTTGCTTATTCTTTATTTTCCGATTGCAAAAATCATGAAACGGAGAACAAGCCCTATGACGGCGCTGGAGCAAAACAGATAAATGCAAGATTAATATTATTAAAAGGTTGTTTTCATATATTTGAATTAAATATTAATTATTTTAATACTATAATTAATATTATTGATTTTAATATTGACATATTTAATTGGTGGTCATATACTATAATCAAATAATACATTAGGAAGGTGAAATCAATGAAATACAAAGCTCCGGGTAAATGCCCCGTATGCGGTGAAAAACTTTCCATAACCAAGCTAGGCTGTCCCAAGTGTTCAACAGTTATTGAAGGAGATTTCCAGCCTTGTGAATTCTGCCGTCTTCCAGCAGAAGATCTTGAGTTTGTCAAGGTATTCATAAGATGCCGCGGTAATATCAAGGATGTTGAGAAAGAACTGGGTATTTCTTATCCTACGGTCCGCGGTAAACTGGATTCAGTCATAAGAAGTCTTGGATATGAAGTGTCATCAAAAGAATCGATTAAGGAAAATGAAGACAAAGCAACCGCCAGGAATGAAATTCTTGACCAATTATCAAAGGGTGAAATCTCATCGAAAGAAGCAACAGAACGGATAAAAAATCTATAATAAATAGGAGGGTCAGTTTGTGAGTGAACAACAAAAAATATTAGAAATGATAGAAAAAGGTCAGATTACCGCTGCCGAAGGTATGGAGCTTTTGGAAGCCCTGAATATGACTAAGGAAGCAGGAACGATTCAGAAGGTCGAATCCGTAACGACTGCAAGGCGAAACTATAAATTCCTTAAAGTTAAGGTTACGTCGGATAACAATTCCGTTAACGTTAACGTAAATATACCGATACGCCTGCTGACCACGATCAGTGAGATCGCGGATAAGATGACTACTATGGTTCCTGTGGATGCCAGAAGGGAGATGGAAGCGAAAGGTATTGATATTTCCAGCATTGATTTTGCAAAAATAATCGGGGAGATCATAAACGGCACCTTGGATGAACCGAATATCGTTGATGTGGAAGCATGGGATGAAAGCCATAATGCGATGGTAAAGGTGAGAGTATATGTGGATTAGGAGTTGTCGTTTTTTGTGGATCAGGCTATGGATTGATAACAGAAGGTTCATGAATATTCCCTTTCCAATTCCTTTGTATATTTTTCGGGAATTATTGGACTGTTTTCAGGACTTAGTGACTGCTGCATGTTTTTTCGTACCGAAAGTGCCTGATCCGGGGTTATCCTCCCGAATCACCATTGATTCAGTGAAAGAGCTCGTTATCATGGCCATGAAACTTCTGGATTCTTTAGCGGTGGATGCACCCTATGATCTTGTTGATGTTACAACTGACAAAGTCAAAGTACTAATTAAAATCAGGTAAAGCATGTTTATTGGAGGTAAAATGTCGAAACTGTTCATAAAATATATATCTATCATATTGACCATATATCTGCTGTCATTTGTATCACAAACGGTTTATATTGGCAGTATCCCGGCACTTCTTATCATGGGATTGGTGCTGCTTTTAGTAAACTTTATATTAAAGCCGATTCTGCTGTTGGTTACATTACCGGTCAGCCTGCTGACCCTAGGATTATTCAGTTTTATTGTGAATGCCTGGACGATTATGATTGCAGATCATTTTGTAACAGATATAAGCATGGGCGGCTTTCTCAATTCGCTGCTTGCGGCTTTCATCATGGTTATCTTTAATCATCTGTTCCGTGATACTAATAGGGGATAAAATTAATAGGTTATAAATAATGGATGTATTTAACAATATCATAATTGCAGAAAATTTGGTGAAGAATTAGAAAAGTCCAAAGGCAACCACCATTAATTTGACAGGAAGCAGGAGAATGTCCGGCAGACGCCGGAACGTGCCGTCTTCCTTATCCAGTAATCATTAGGACTGCGGTCAGAAACCTATTGACAGATAAAAGATTCTCTATAAAAAGTTAAGGAAAAAATGATTGACAGTGCTTAAGTAGTCTGATAATATCAATTATAAATAATAAATGACGGATGATGGATCGGAGAGAGAGCACATATCTGTGCCGCCGAAGGGGAAGGCAGAAACTCTCAGGCAAAAGGATCGGATTCGGACGTAACTCTGGAGAACATTTATGTACCGACGAAGTCAATCTTTCAGGTAAAAGGACAGAGGCAGACAGGAATATTTGATACGAATATTTCTTTCTGCCTTTTTTTGTGCATATAAACGGATGATGTTCCTATATTATCATATAAATTATCTAAGGAGGATTAAGACATGGAACTAAAAACACCGCTTTATGAGATGCATTTAAAGCATCACGGCAAAATGGTACCATTTGCCGGGTATCTGCTTCCCATCCAATATGAAGAGGGGATCATAAAGGAGCATATGGCAGTAAGAACAAGGGCAGGGCTTTTTGATGTTTCCCATATGGGAGAAATAATCTGTAAGGGAAAAGACGCACTTAATAATCTGCAGCGGCTGCTGACCAATGATTTTACCGATATGGAGGTCGGACAGGCAAGATACAGCCCCATGTGCAATGAGCACGGTGGAACGGTGGATGATCTGATTGTTTATAAGAAAAAAGATGAGGAGTACTTTATCGTTGTAAATGCTTCCAATAAAGAAAAGGATTACCAATGGATGCTGGAACATAAATTAGGAGAAGTGGTGTTTGAAGACATTTCTGATAAAATCACACAAATCGCCCTGCAGGGTCCCAGATCACAGGAAATACTTATGAAACTGACCGCAAATATTCCTGAAAAATACTATCATGCAGTTTTTGATGGAAAAGTGGCAGGAATCACATGCATGGTATCCAGAACCGGTTATACAGGGGAAGATGGTTTTGAGCTTTATTTAGACAATGCATATGCGGAGACAATGTGGGAAACCCTCATGGAGGCAGGCAGGGAATACGGACTGATCCCATGCGGGCTGGGAGCCAGAGACACTCTGAGGCTGGAGGCCGGCATGCCGCTGTACGGACATGAAATGAACGATAATATCAATCCTGTAGAAACCGGTCTTGGGTTTGCTGTCAAGATGCAGAAGGAGGATTTTATCGGAAAAAGCCATTTGCCGGATAAGGATTCCCTCATTAGAAAACGTGCAGGCTTAAGAGTCACAGGACGGGGAATCATAAGGGAACAGGAAGATGTACTTGTAAACGGGGAAAAAGTGGGCTTTACAACATCGGGAACCCATTGTCCCTATCTGGGTTACCCGGCAGCCATGGCTATTTTGGATAAGGAATATGCGAAAACAGGAACAAAAGTAACGGTAATCGTGCGGGGAAGAGAAGTAGAAGCAGAAGTAGTAGCCCTGCCATTTTATAAAAAATCAAAATAATCCATCAAGGAAACACCCTGCGGGTGTACTTACATGCCTGGAAAATGTGGGCAATAACAAGGAAAAGGAGAAGGAAACATGAAGGTATTAGAAAATCTGGTTTACACAAAAACACATGAATGGGTGAGGTTTGAAGATGAAACAACAGCTTTGGTCGGACTTACGGATCACGCCCAGCAGTCATTGGGAGAGCTTGTTTTCGTCAATCTTCCGGAAGAAGGTGATGAGACCACAGCCGGTGAATCATTTGCCGATGTGGAATCCGTAAAAGCCGTTTCGGATGTGTATTGTCCGGTGACCGGAGTCGTATCAGAAGTCAATGAAGAACTTCTGGAAGCACCGGAAAAGATCAATGAGGCTCCTTATGAAGCCTGGTTTGTAAAGATAACTGATATTACGGATAAAGAAGAATTCTTAAGTCCCGAGGAATATGGAGAATTTGTAAAAAAAGAAATGGAATAAAGGAGATCTGCATATGGGTTCATTTGTACCGGTAACCGATCATGACAGAAAAGAAATGATGTCAGCGATCGGAATTGAGAGCATAGAAGACCTTTTCGGGCAGCTCCCCCAGGAAGTTCTGTTAAAGGATGGATTGAATCTTCCCAGTGGAATGTCTGAAATGGAAGTATGTAAGAGGATGGAAGGTATTGCGGCAAAAAATAAGGTATTTCCGGTCATATTCAGAGGGGCAGGCGCTTACAGCCACTACATTCCGTCCATTGTGAAAAGCGTATTATCAAAGGAAACCCTGTACACTGCTTATACCCCGTATCAGGCGGAAATCAGCCAGGGAATCTTACAATCCATATATGAATACCAGACAATGATCTGTGAGCTTACAGGAATGGATACAGCCAATGCTTCCGTGTATGACGGTGCGGCTGCAGCTGCAGAAGCAGTTGCAATGTGCAGGGACAGAAAGAAAAACAGGGCCTTTGTTTCCGCGGCAGTTCATCCTCAGGTAATGGAGACTATAAAGACTTATTGTTTTGGAAACGGGATAGAACTGACTGTTATTCCTGAGAAAGACGGTGTTACGGATCTGGATTTTCTGAAAGAGCATCTGGATAGTCAGGCCGCATGTGTCTATATTCAGAATCCCAATTATTACGGCAGCCTGGAACCGGCGGCTGAAATTGGAACCATAGCAAAGGAAGCCGGTGCGCGGTATATCATGGGTGTGAATCCCATTTCCTTAGGGGTAATAAAGACGCCGGCAGAATACGGTGCTGATATTGCAGTGGGGGAGGGACAGCCCCTTGGACTGCCTCTGTCATTTGGCGGACCATATATCGGCTTCATGGCATGTACGAAAGAACTGACCAGAAAGCTTCCGGGAAGGATCGTGGGAGAAACTGTTGATTCCAACGGAAAAACAGGATATGTCCTGACCCTTCAGGCAAGGGAACAGCATATCCGCAGAGAAAAAGCGTTAAGCAACATCTGCTCAAATCAGGCGCTTTGCGCATTGGCAGTGTCAGTCTATTTAGCGGCGATGGGAGCAGAAGGACTGAGGCAGGCAGCCATACAATGTATGTCAAAGGCCCATTATATGGCAGACCAGTTGGAAGCAATCGGATATCCGGTTGTAAACCGCGGGGAATTCTTCCACGAATTTGTGACCATTTCAAAGCTTCCGGCAGAACAGGTGATGAGTGTACTGGAAGAACATGGAATTCTTGGCGGTTATCCTTTGACCGGTGAAAGAGCCGGACAGATCTTATGGTGCTGTACGGAAATGAATGCAAAGGATGACATTGACCGTGTCATTGGCATTCTGAAGGAGGTGTAATGTTATGCTGATATTTGAAAAGGGACAGCAAGGAAGAAAGATGAGCATCCTGCCGGAATGTGATGTGCCGGTAAGTCTGCCGGAAGAAGGCAGCTTAAGAAAAAAGAGCCTGCACCTTCCGCATGTGTCTGAAAATGATATAAGCAGGCATTATACAGAAGCAGCGAAAAAGGCATATGGTGTCAATGACGGCTTTTATCCTCTGGGTTCCTGTACCATGAAATATAATCCCAAGATCAATGAAGACGTGGCGGCCCTTCCTGGATTTAAGCAGATTCATCCGCTGCAGCCGGAGCATACGGTGCAGGGCTGCATGGAGGTACTGAAAACAGCAGAGCAATACTTATGTGAGATCACCGGAATGGATCGCATGACCTTCCAGCCGGCAGCAGGAGCTCATGGTGAATTTACCGGGCTTTTGCTGATAAAAGCATACCATGAAAGCCGCGGTGACAAAAAAAGAACTAAGATCATTGTACCGGATTCCGCACATGGAACCAATCCTGCAAGTGCGGCAATGGTAGGCTTTTCAGTAATCAGTATCCCATCTGCTGATGACGGCGGAGTGGATTTGGAGGAATTAAAAAAAGCAGTCGGGGAAGATACGGCCGGACTGATGCTGACCAATCCCAATACATTAGGGCTTTTTGATAAAAACATACTGGAAATTACAAAAATCGTTCATGATGGGGGTGGCCTGAATTACTATGACGGAGCAAATTTAAATGCTGTTATGGGTATGATAAGACCTGGGGATATGGGGTTTGATGTGGTTCATTTAAATCTTCACAAAACCTTTTCTACTCCCCACGGAGGAGGAGGCCCGGGCAGCGGACCAGTAGGCTGCAAGAATCTCCTGGCTGAATTTTTACCGGGTAACATGGTGGAGGAAGATAAGGGATATATGTTTCATCGTCCTGCCCAGACCATGGGACAGGTGAAAAGCTTTTATGGCAACTTTTTGATCGTGGTCAGGGCCATGACGTATTTATTCATGCTTGGAAAGGAAGGAATCCCGGAGGCCTCAAAGCATGCCGTTTTAAACGCCAATTATATGATGGCCCAATTAAAGGATGTATATGATATGGCATACCAGGGACCCTGTATGCACGAATTTGTCATGAGCCTGGCAAGACTTAAAAAAGAAACCGGTGTATCAGCTATGGACATAGCAAAAGGGCTTTTGGACCACGGAATCCATCCGCCGACCATGTATTTTCCACTGATCGTACCGGAAGCTTTAATGGCGGAGCCTACGGAAACGGAGTCAAAAGAAACCCTGGATGAAGTGATTTCTGTATTGCGCAGCCTCTATGAAACTGCAAGGTCTCAGCCGGAAACCCTGCATCAGGCCCCCATCCATACGCCGGTCACCAGACTTGATGAAGTAAGGGCAGCCAGAAATCCAAAGTTAAAGTATGACTTCTTAGATAAGGAAACAGATAAAGATGATACAGCAAATTAAATATATAAATGGAAGCAGTCATGACCCATATCTGAATCTTGCCATTGAGGAGTATTTATTAGAAACAGCAGGGCGGGATACCTGTATCCTATATCTTTGGCAGAATGAAAATACCGTTGTAATCGGTAAAAACCAGAATCCATGGAAGGAATGCAGAATCCGGGAGTTAGAGCAGGATGGCGGGCACCTGGTGAGACGGCTTTCAGGAGGAGGCGCCGTATTCCATGACCTGGGCAATTTGAATTTTACGTTCCTTGTAAACAAGAAACATTATGATCTGGATAAACAGCTTGAGGTCATTTTAAGCGGGGTCAAAAAGCTGGGAATTTATGCAGAGAAATCCGGACGGAACGATATTACCGTGTCAGACAGGAAGTTTTCCGGTAATGCCTTTTATACAAGAGGGGAGAAATGCTATCATCATGGGACCCTGCTGGTTCGTGCAGATATGGAGAAGCTGTCCAAATATCTCCAGGTCTCAAAGGATAAGCTGGCATTAAAAGGAGTGGACTCCGTTAAATCCAGGGTGACCAATCTTTCTGAATATCGGGATGACCTGACTATCGATATGTTAAAAGAAAAGCTTCTGGAGGCATTTGAGGAAACTTATGGATGTAAGGCGGTTTTCTGCAGGCAGGAGGATTTAGACCAGGAAGCATTGGCTGAGGGAAGAAAGAAATTTTCTTCCTGGGATTGGCTGTATGGACGTAACATGGATTTTCAGTACGAATTGTCAAAACGGTTTGTATGGGGAAATGTAATCTGGCAGTTTCAGGTGAACAGCGGGATCATAAAGGATCTCCAATTGTTTTCCGATTCCATGGAGCCGGATCTTATGGACCGAATCCCCGGATATATAAAGGGAAGCAAATATGAAAATGAGGATATTTATAATAAGCTGGATCAGGTGCCTGCAGAAACCCAGGCCCAGTCGGCCATGATAAAAGACTTAAAAGAATTTTTTGCTGCTGCAGAATTATAAAGACCAGGGAGGGATAGGATGGAGGAACAATATGATCTGATTGTTATTGGTGCAGGACCCGGAGGATATGTAGCAGCGATCAAGGCTGCAAAGCTGGGAATGAAGACAGCGGTGATAGAAAACCGGGAAGTCGGCGGCACCTGCTTAAACAGGGGCTGCGTTCCGGCAAAGGCCATGCTTCATGCTGCCAAATTATATCAGGAGGTTCTTTCCGGAGAGCGATTTGGAATCATCTCAAAAGAGGTGAGCTATGATTACGGAAAAGTAATGTCCTATAAAAATGAAACTTCCGAAAGTCTCAGACTTGGTGTGGAACAGCTCCTTAAAGGAAATAAAGTGGAACGGATCAGTGGGACAGGGTCGCTGACCATGGATGGAAGGGTCAGGGTCAAGACAACGGAAGGAGAAGAAATCCTTCAGGCAAAACATATCCTGCTGGCAACAGGATCCAAGCCGGCTCTTTTGCCTATTGAAGGAATCCGCCTTCCCGGAATTATGACCAGCGATGAGATGTTTCAGCTTGATCATGTACCGGAAAACCTGATTATTATAGGGGGCGGGGTCATAGGGGTGGAGTTTGCCACCGTATTCTCTTCCTTTGGTTCCAAGGTCACATTGCTGGAGGCGGAAGAAAGGCTTCTGCCAGGTCTGGATAAAGAGATTTCCCAGAGTGTAAAGCTGCTTTTGAAAAAGAGAGGCGTTGACATTCATACCAAGGCATTTGTCCGGAAGATAGAAAAGGAGGGCCTGGATTTTATCTGTACCTATGGAGAGAAAGTAAAAGATAAAGAAAAGATTGAGGTCTTAAAGACGCCATACCTGCTTTCAGCCACCGGACGTATCCCTAATACGGATGGACTGCTGGAGGAAGGGACAATACTTAAAATGGACCGTGGCAGGATTGTGGTGAAGGAAAACTTTGAGACAAGTATGCCGGGCGTGTTTGCTATCGGAGATGTCATCGGAGGTATTCAGCTTGCCCATGCCGCAAGCTCCCAGGGCATCTGTGCGGTGGAAGGAATGAATGGGAAAGAGCCGTCCATTGATTTATCGGTAGTTCCGTCATGTGTTTATACGGATCCTGAGATTGCATGTGTGGGAATAACGGAAGAGGAAGCAAAAGAAAAAGGAATCGAGACCGTTACCGGGAAATTCTTAACTCATGCCAACAGTAAATCATTTATAACTAAGGAAGAGAGAGGCTTTGTTAAAGTTGTAACAGATAAGGAAACAGGCGTACTGCTGGGAGTACAGATGATGTGCGCCAGAGCTACGGACATGATTGGTGAAATGGGAACCGCCATTTCCAATAAACTTACTGCAGAGCAGCTTTTAAAGGCTATGCGGGCTCATCCTACCTATAATGAATCTGTGGCGGAGGCGCTTGAGGACTGTATTGGCGGGGCGATTCATGTACTGCCACGCAGGTAATTGATTATAAAAATCCAGATATGGAAAACATGATATATCGGTTCTTATTGCTGAAGAAACTGATATTACAAAGAGATTTATGAGGGCGCACACCTGATTTGCCGGGTGTGCGCTTAAATGATATTTAAGAGGTTACGGGTTCGATTCCCGTTTTCTCCACCATACAAAGACCTGCGTTTCTGCTGGTAAATTCACTTTCATAAATGTGCTTCCCCCATCCATTGTGGTATACAAGGCATAGCTGTCAGTTCCGACTTCGCCATATTCAAAAACACCTGTGTCTTCATCGAAGAACATCACGTTTTGCAGCAACGTGTCCGATGGGGTAGCTGATATGAATGACCAGTGTTCGCCTCTGTCTACGGATCTATAAACAGCGGCCGCTTCGTGCTGCATTGCCCAGTCGTATGAAACAACCAAATAACCTATATCTCCAAAGAAAAATTGATAATGGTAGCCGGTGTCTCTTTCCTCCCAATTTTCTCCGTCTACTGAATATGACATCACGCTCCGTGATCTCGTATCCGAGCCATCAAATGTGCATTTCATTTCTTCGGGCGGGAAAGAGATTGCTATTTTATCTGTGATCTCCAACAGAGCAAAGTCTTCTTCATAACTCGCAATCAGATTACCTTGAAAATCCTGAAACCAGTAGTTTTGCTTAGGCCCTTCATTTCCAATAACTTTATTTCCGCAAACAAGGAAATTTATGTATTCGTAATACTCGATATTCGTATCCAAATAGCTCCTATCATAAGAGACCATCTTTTGACCGTATTTTTCCACCACATGCTCAGGGTTATATCCAAAAGCCGCCCCGAATAATGCGAGGATTACAAACGCACCGGTTCCTAACAGGATAATG
Organism: Lacrimispora sp. BS-2; assembly: GCF_040207125.1. NCBI lineage: Bacteria > Bacillati > Bacillota > Clostridia > Lachnospirales > Lachnospiraceae > Lacrimispora > Lacrimispora cavernae. Next base: position 2,055,001 of record NZ_CP157940.1, on the reverse strand, counting down.
ACAATTCCGGTTGCGGACACAATTTTTCGCAAAATGCCTTCTTTCGGTCTTGAATATACCTTAGTCAGCGTGTATATAATGCCGCCTGATAAAGCAAACCCGAGAAGCGCTATGATAACAAAGAACGTGATTCCGACCCATGCTCGAAGCATCAAACCGTAATGCTGTAGAATACAGACCAAACCCCATCCCACAACAGCAAGACCGATTCCGCTTCCCAATGTACATAGCGAAAACTTTATTCCTCTTTTCATCGAACCACCTCCTATATCCTGATCCGTCTTGCCCCAAACTAATCTTACATTTGTAATATTCGTATATTACCCCCGTAGGTGGTAAAAGTCAAGGTGAGCGTTATGAACGAGCGGTGAACGAAAAAAGCCCCGCCGCCCTCCGGATTGAACCGGCTGGCAGCGGGGCAAAAATATCTGGTGTATCATTGTAGCAATAGTGAGGTCTATAGACATAACAATAAGCAGCAAAAAATATCAAGTTTCCTGTTCCATTTCATTTTATACTTTACAGAAAAGGAGAGTAGATATGAAAGAGATTAAAGCACATCTTAAAAATTTTGAAGGAACGAATTACGAGGTTGGAAAGAAAATTGGTGAATGGGTTTTATTACAACCGGATTTACTGCAGAAAGTATTGTTGCCGCCAAAAGTATATCCGGAGAATAAATTAATCCAAATCACAGATTTACTGGACAAATATTGCAGTGGTATTAATGATGAAATGGAAGAAATGTGTTTTGCTTATACAAATATTACAGGCAAATATAAGTATATTGGTTCAACTCTAAATCTATTTGGCAGATGTGATGGTATGAATGAATATGGTTTAGCTGTTTGTAAAGCCAGTAATGGCTTACCGGTCGGTAATTTTGAAGGAGGGCAAAAAGCAGGTGTAACGGGTTTTGGATTGTTGTTCGCAGTATCTTGGAAAATTGCCGTACAGTTAAAGAAGCAATAGATTGGACAATGGAAGCTCCAATCGGTTTATCCACACCTTATCCAGACGGTCTCTGTTGTCATTATTATGATGAGTTTTTTGGAACACTGCGTTCTATGATATTTGATGTAACTGAAAAAAACATAGAAATAACGTTTGGTTCTCCTAAAATAAATAAGTGGAATACATTTCTGGTTGGAGCGTTAAATGAAAAAGAGATTAAAGTAATGCTTCCTCAAGAAAAAGCAGGGAAGGACTTTTATAAAATAACATACTGAAATATATGAAAGGAGGGGCTATCCTGGGTAAGGAAGAAGTTATTGGGAAGGCAATTATATTTATTGAAAACAATTTGTATAATTCTATTTCAGCTTGTGATGTTGCCAAGGCGGCAGGCTACTCCTATTATCATTTTCATCGTTATTTTTATGTTATTATGGGAGAAACTATTAGAAGTTATATCAGAGGCAGACGGCTGACACAGGCAGCATGGAGTTTAGTACATACTGATAATAAGATGTTTAAACTGGAAAATCAATGTAGTTTGGAAGCTCGGATAGTAAATACTATTCCAAAATATATTATGGGTATAAGATTTAAAACGGATATTGATACAAGCAATATTGTTGAAATGTGGAGTATTTTCAATGAGTTGGTGTCCAGGCTGGACTATGATGTATGTGCATGCAAACGATATAGCATATTTGAATCAACAGAGTCATGTTCGGTAGATAAATTTAATGCAGACAGTGAAGCAACTGTCTTTATAGGCATTGAAGTACACCAAAATAATAATATACCGGAGGAAATGCTGATAAAAAGGTTAGTCTCTAATAAATATGCAAAATTTACTCATACTGGAACTGCTGGATCTTTACTTAAAACATACCGGTATATATGGGGGTATGGTTTCCGAATAGCGGATATGAAATCGCCGGACATGATGATTTTGAATGTTATACAGAAAATTTTTCAGGTCCTGATAATCCTGATTCTGAAATTGATATTTATTTTCCTCGTATGTTAAATTAATATTAGTTCCTTACTCTTTCTTGAGTAAGTGTATACTGTTTATAGGCACTGTGAATTAGTCGAACTTTCCTAACGCTTAGACGTTTGTTTATAGGCTATAACCACAGCTGCCTGCTTAAATGTTGATCAGTTAGATAACGCATGACGTTTTAATTAGCACGAGGCTACATAGCAGGCAGTTCTGTGGAACTGATAACAGTGTCAATTTACCATAAGGAGCTTTTATTATGATCTACGTAGGTATTGATGTCGCAAAAGATAAGCACGATTGTCTTATCACCAATTCGGACGGTGAAATTCTTTTCCCTGTCTTCACCATTTCTAATGATCTTATTGGATTTTCTCTTTTACTTCAGCGTATGCAATCCTGTACCAATAACCCGGAAACAATAAAATTAGGGCTGGAAGCAACTGGTCATTATAGCAACAATATCGCTGATTTCCTCGTTAATAAAAACTACCACATTTTTATTATCAATCCGCTTCACACTAGTCTATACAAAAAAAGTCTAAGCTTTAGAAAGACTAAAACGGACAAGGCTGACGCCCAATCAATCGTATCAATGCTGATGACACAGAAGCTAACGCCCTATGCACCTGCATCATACCATGAAAAAGAACTAAAGTCACTAACAAGATATCGTTTTAACCTTGTAAAAGATTGCTCCAGGCTCAAAGTATCGTTTGCCAGGTTGATGAATATCATTTTCCCCGAATTAGAGAAAATAGTTCATGAGCTACAGGTTAATTCGGTTTATCACCTTATGAGTGAATACACAGATACTAACGCCATTTCAAAGGCTCATCTGACTCGTTTGACTAACCTTTTATCAAAACATTCAAAAGGTCACTATGGTCGCCAAAAAGCAATTGACATCAAAAAAGCCGCCAAACAATCGATCGGAACCTGCGATGGCATACAGACCATTGAACTACAGCAAACCTTAGCTCGCATTTTTCTGCTACAGGAACAAACCGAAGTGATTGAAAAAAGAATAAAAGAGATTGTTAAAAATATAGATTCTCCTTTTATAACAATTCCCGGTATTTCTTATATAACTGCAGCTATCATCCATGCTGAGATAGGTGACTTTTCTGATTTTTCTAATGCCGAAAAAATACTTGCATTTGCTGGAATGGAGCCATCTATCTATCAATCTGGGAAGTATACGTTTACCCATGCCAAAATGGTTAAGCGAGGCTCAAAATACCTGCGTTTCGCACTTTATACAGCTGCTAAAAATGTTGGTAACTGGGACACTAATTTCAGTTTATTCTTGCAGAAAAAACAGGCAGAAGGAAAACCTTATAATGTTGCAGTTTCCCACGTTGCGAAAAAACTGGTCAGAGTTCTTTACTGTATGGAAATGAAACATGAAGCTTACATAAAGTAGTTCTTATCTCTCATATCAATTTTACAAGGCAGCTTTAAGGGTGCTTTATTTGTCATGCGATTTTCAAAGTACAATTATATAACAGGAAAACTAATATAAAATAACTACTTGACATAGTTAGTCTATAAAGTAAGTTAATGAAAATGTTTGGTCAGCCAATCAGCCTTATAAAAGGCTTTAATAGAAGGGGAAAAAGAAATAGAGCTCATTTGATGTAAGAAATAAAAGACTTAAAAAAATGCCTGTAAAAAGGGGAAAACTGATGCGTAATTAATCTTAACATCCTGCTTATTTTGTGGTATTCTTGATATGTGAGGTTTACAAAATATTATATTTGGAGGCGTTTTAATGAAAAGGAGAAAATGTATTTCGATTGGCTTATTTATTGCTGTGTTCTTAAGTGGTGCTAAGCCTGTTTACACCATGGCTTATGAAAATGCAAGTGTAATTCAAGAGTCGCAGAACCAGTTATCCGTTAGTGTTTCAAAAGTGCATGAAAAATATGGCAATGTATATATTAATATTAAAAACCCTGATTTTCTAAAGTTATTCCAATATGGCGACATCGTGAATGTGGCAATTGGCGGGCAGTTATTAGAGGTTCCGGTATGTTCCTCATATAGTGATGTGGACAGTAAGAAGGTCGTTATAGTTGCATCGTCAGCCGAGGAAAAATCCAATGAGGACATTATATTGGCAATAAATCTCGGCAGCTTTGCCGATACATACGGGACGGCTGTTAATGATCAGGTAACCATCACCCTTTCAAAAAAGGGAGGATACCTGGATGAATACGAAGTACGCCAACTGAAACGTACTAACAACAGAGATGATTATAGCAGTGATGAGGTGTTTGCCAATTTCCGTGAAGCGGCTTTTGGCAGTATAGCTCCGGGCAGGCTATACAGGTCTTCCAACCCGATCAATCCGGAAATCGGAAGAAACAAATACGCTATGAGGCTTACAAAGGATGCGGGAGTTAATGTTATATTTAATCTTTCCGAAACAGCCGAGGAGGTTGCGGGTCATTTAAGAACCGATGCTAACGGCGAACTTGCATATTATAAGGGACTGAATGATATCGGTAATGTGTATGCACTGGGCATGGGACTTGACTTACAATCGGAAGATTTCAAGCAGAAGCTTGCTGTTGTTTTACGGGAAATGGGCGAAAAGAAAGGTCCATACCTTATCCATTGCGTAGAGGGAAAAGACAGGACTGGTTTTGTTGTCGCATTGCTTGAATCCCTGATGGGCGCGAAATATTGGGAGATTAAGACTGACTATATGGACAGTTTCGTTAATTTCTACCATGTGCCTGTCGCACCTGGTCAATATGACCGGATTGGGAACAACAACATCCTGGAGAGTATGAGACAGATGGCTGGTATTTCCAAAGGAAGCAGTCTTAAAGGGGTAGATTTGACCAAAGCAGCAGAGGGTTATATCAAGTCAATCGGTTTAACTGATGATGAAATAGAAAAACTTAGAGTCAATCTTTCTAACTGAGGCAGTACCAACAGTAAAGCATCATCCGAAAGCGGTGGGAAGATCAATTGGAACACGTTTATTTGCAAGTTTCACACATAAAGGAGCAATTAAAATGAATGATTTTATGGATTTATGCCTTCGCAGGCAAAGCAGCAGAAATTTTAAAGATCAACCGGTAGAACATGAAAAGCTGGTCAAATGTGTTGAGGCGGCCCGCCTGGCACCTTCCGGCTGTAATGGTCAGCCCTGGAGTTTTGTGGTAGTCGAAAATCCAGAACTTATAGAAAAGGTAGCGGAAGCTGCACAGCAGTTGGGATCAAATGGGTTTGCTTCCAAAGCACGGGCATTTTTTGTTGTGGTTGAAGAACATGCAAATTTAATGCCCCATGTTAGGAGCCTTGTAGACAGCCAGTATTTCGCTCCCGGCGATATTGGAGCGGCAATTGCCTATCTTTGCCTGGAAGCTGAATCACAGGGAATCGGTACTTGCATTTTTGGAATGTATGATAGAGAGAAAATTGCTTCACTGCTGAACACTCCAAAGGAAAAGCATATATGCGGATTAATTGCAGCCGGATATCCGGCAGATCAGACGGTACGAAAGAAATCCCGCAAACCACTGGAGGAAATTGTCCGGTTCGTTTAAATTCCTTTTAAGCTTCTAATACAAAGCTTACGATTCTGCCGTACATATCCTTTACACCAATACAACTTCATATTCAATGATCCTAAAAGTCAGTATTTTGCCTATGGCACTGTACTGACTTTTTTTGTAATTGTTTGTCAAAATTCACATAGGTGCTGTGGGAAACAGGGGGAATTTTTTAAAGTCTTCCGATTTTCTTAACAGCTTCTTTATGCATATTTCTTTTATAATTAATACAAATGAATAAATTATTAATAAAAAAGGAGGAAAATAGGTTGGGAAACTACACCTTTGCAATCAATTCTCAAAGAAAAATGACCATTTTTGACATATCAAAACTATTGAATATAAAATATGGAAAGAAAACCCAATGCTAGATATAATTGTTAACCACAATAACGTAACTACACAAATAACCAGGAGATGATTGTGATTAATTATATAACAAATATAATTAATAATTTAACACTGCCGGAAATAATAATGATAATTTTGGCCCTTGCCCTTGCATATATGGCTATAGAAAAAAGGTATGAGCCCCTGCTGCTTCTTCCATTGGCATTTGGAATGATTATTGCCAATATATCAATTGCGGGTCTGTCCTCTTATGATGAAGGCGGATTGATTTATTATTTGTATAAGGGCATTGAGCTTGGAATTTATCCTCCCATGATTTTTATCTGTATTGGTGCAATGACAGATTTTAGTCCATTAATATCATCGCCAAAAACAGCGTTAATTGGTCTTGGAGGTCAGGTTGGTATATTTGCGGCGATGTTTGGAGCATTAGGCATAGGGTCTGTAATTTCTCATTTTATCCCCGGCTTTGAAAACTTTACCATACAGGAAGCGGCAGCTATCGGAATAATAGGAAGTTCAGACGGTCCGACTTCCATTTATATCACAAAGCAGCTGGCAGGTCATCTGCTTCCGACGATTACTATTGCAGCGTATTCCTATATGGCTTTAGTTCCTCTTATTCAGCCGCCTATCATGAGAGCACTTACCACCCAAGAGGAAAGAATGATAATTATGCCTATTCCTAAAAAGGTGTCCAGGAGAAAGAAAATTCTTTTTCCTATTGTAACTACTTTGCTGGTTTTAATCTTCGTTCCTTCTGCTGCAACGTTAATAGCAATGCTGATGCTTGGTAATCTTATCAGAGAGAGCGGCGTGGCAGAAAGGTTAGTCAGAATGCTGCAGGGGGATTTGCTGAATCTGCTTACCCTGTTAATTGGTTTATCCATTGGAGGAAGTGCAACGGCTGAGAGGGTATTAAATATTAAAACACTTTTTATTATTATCTTAGGCCTTTTTGCATTTATAATGGGAACAGCCGGAGGAGTACTGGTAGCAAAAGTTTTATGCAAATTAACAGGAGGAAAAGTAAATCCCCTCATTGGAAATGCAGGAGTATCTGCGATGCCAATGGCTGCAAGAATATCACAAAAGCTAGGCCATAAATACAATCCTTCAAACCATCTTTTAATGCATGCAATGGGGCCGATTGTTGCAAGCACCATAGGTTCAGCAATAATAGCAGGAATTTTTATTTCCATGTTCGGATAATAAATTATTTATAGCTGGTACAGTTAAACAATGATATAATGTATAATAGTAAATGTATGGAGATGAAAGATGATTCCGGACATCTAGTCAATAATATATGAAAAAGTGTAGGGTGAGTTGATTTGAATAAGAAAAAGGCTAAAAATATTATTTTCTCTTTCTGTATTCTTTGCGGTACATTACTTATCTGCGAAGTTCTTTACCGTAATAATTTTGGATACCAGAATATAAACATTGTAATGGCTATGGCAATATTTATTATTACAGCTGTTACAGAAGAGTATATATATGGATTGTTATCAGCAGTTATAGGAGTATTTACTTATGATTTTTTAATAACTTCACCAAGATTTGGTTTTAGTTTTACTGTGAATTTTCCATTAACTCTTATTATCCTTCTGCTTGTAGTTTTCACCAGCAGCATTATTACTACCAGCATTAAGGCACAGGCGGAACATGCCAGGCAGAAATGCCAGCAGGCTGAATTGCTATACAGTATTAACCGGAAGCTTCTTTCTACCAGGGATCTGCATACGATTGTAAGATATTCAATGGATTACTTAAAGGATGAACTAATTCATTCTGTAGCTTTTTTTGAAGATATCAAACCAGAGGGAAAGTTGAATCCTTATTTTACATATGTAAAAGATGATGTGGGTATTGAATATTTTACGAAAGAGGAAATATTTCATTTAGTAAGGCTTGCTGCGGATAAGCAGGAAGCTTTGGATGATAAAGACTATGGCTACTTTTTGCCCATAATGACTCAGAACATAACATATGGAGTATTTGCTTTTTCTTTTAATGAAAAGGATTTGGACAAAAAGCAAAAGATGTTTTTAGAATTAATAGCGGAGCAAACGGCTCAGGCACTTAGGATGTACCGTCTTATGGCGGAACAGCAGGAAATTAAGGTGATGATGGAAACGGAAAAAGTAAAGAACAGCTTTTTAAGAAGTATATCTCACGATTTGAGAACTCCGCTTACTGGTATTATAGGTGCAAGTTCTACTTTACTGGAAGAAGGGAATAAGATTCCTTATGAGGTACAGGCCAGACTGACAGAGGGGATACAAAATGATGCCCAATGGCTTTTGAATATGATTGAAAACATTTTGTCCATTACAAAGGTTCAGAACAATGGCATGGTGATTGATAAATCAGAAGAAATCGTTGAAGAGGTTATAGAAGAGGCTGTCTCAACTTTTCGCAAGCGCTTTCCTAATACCAGAATCACCATAAATCAGCCTGAATATGTGATTTTAATTCCCATAGATATTATGTTGATTTCTCAGGTCATTATTAATATTTTGGAAAATACTCAAAGACATGCTGGAGGCCAGAGGTCGGATGTGGTAATAGAAGTAAAAGAAGAGGATGATTTTGTAAGTTTTTTAATAACAGATACCGGTCCGGGAATAGATCCAAAGATTCTTCCCAAGCTATTTGATTTTACGGTTACGCAGGAGAACCCATATAAAGATTCAACGAGAAATCTGGGGATAGGGCTTTCCATTTGTAAAACCATAATCAGAGCTCATGGAGGAGAAATATATGCAGCTAATCGTCCAGAAGGCGGGGCACAATTCATGTTTACAATACCGCTTGGCAGTGAGAAATAATTTTTAAAGATTATTTGCGCCTGCGGTTCAGGGGATACAGTTTACCAGAAAGGTGTTGCTATGGAAAATAAACACGTTATTATGATAGTAGAGGATGAGGACGCAATCATCGAATTCATTTCTGTAAAATTAGAATTGCAAGGCTATAGGATACTGAAAGCCGTCAATGGAAAAGAAGCCATTTCCTTTGCCTCTTCTCATTGCCCGGATTTAATTTTACTGGATTTGGGGCTGCCGGATATGGATGGCATGGAAGTACTGAAGTCTATTAGGAGCTGGAGTATGGTTCCTGTTATTATTATTTCGGCCAGGCATGAAGACAAGTTCATTGTAACGGCTCTTGACAGTGGTGCAGATGACTATATTACAAAACCTTTTAACAATGCGATTCTGGTAGCAAGAATCAGAACTGCCTTGCGGAGAGGACATATATCGAAAATAAAGAACAGCAAAGTGAATCATCCTTTTCGTTTTGGGGATTTATATATTGATTATGATAGGAGAATAGTAACGGTGGCCGGAGAAACCGTACATTTAACCCCTATTGAATACCGGATTATCGTCCTGCTCTCTATTAATGCAGGTACTGTATTGACCCATGAATTTTTATGCCGTGAACTTTGGGGGCCTTATGTAAACAAAAGCAAAGCCCTTCGGGTTAATGTTGCAAACCTGCGGAGGAAAATTGAAAAAGATACGTCAAATCCTCAATACATTATAACAGAGATGGGAGTGGGATACAGGCTGTTAGAAGATATTGACAGGCTGCAATAATTATAATAAAAAATATTTGCCGTCCATCTCCTGATTTTCTCTGTATAGTTTCTGTAGAAATACAAAAACTATTGACAGATAGGAGGTATCATTATGGCAAAAGCAGGTATGAGAAGACCGAGTCCTTATGATTCAAACAATCATGGAACGGAAAATCATGAGAAAATGCATCGTCCGAAGAATGAGCAGGCCAAGGTGCCGGAAATCCAGGGCGCTGCGAAAAATGGGCATGAGAAAGCTGGCACAGTCAATGCTCCAAACTGGGCTAGAGATGATTACAAAATGGGAAATAAACATGACGGTGTTTAATAAAGAGGTGCCGCTTCATAGCTAAGGCTTAGCTATGAAGCGGCACAATATTTTTATACTTTGTTCCATTCCTGTCCATGCCTGCCGTATAAAGATCCGGATTTGCAGTACTTTTAAATTTCACATTCATTCTTTATTTATGTGGTACCTCATTTAACGGCAGTTTTGCTTTCTGCAAAAGCACAGCGCCAAATGCCATGATAGCAAAAAATACAATCAGATAAGCAACCGCAGCAATTCCGTGGGCAAACCAGGCGGCAGCAATCATAAATACACAGCCAGCAAGGGAAATGGAGGGCATAAGTATCCGGTTGAAAAAATTAAGCCCTTTCCCTTTTGCCATGAACATAATAAAAATAGGGATGTACAGGGCATAAATTGTGATAATGGGCAATTCCGAAGAATCAAAGCTGAAAAACCCGAACCAACTGGCGGTCAGGTTTGCCCCGTAAAAATAAAATAACCAGATGCCGCAAAGAAACAACCCCATAATTGCGGAATTAACAGGCATATTAGTTGCCGGGTCAACCTGGCTGAAAACCCGGGGTTTTGGGCCAAGACCTCTTGCAGCAATGGAATAGATCCCACGTGTGCAGCCAAGCATCAGCCCGTTTAAGGTTCCAAGGCATGATATGATGACGAACACAAACAAAAGGGAACCGCCTGCAGAGGTGAAAACCGTCTGGAATGCCAGCTTGGCGCCGGTTTCGCCGCCAGCCATCATCACTTCATTTTTAATCGTTCCGGCCAAACCAATATAATACAGGATATAAACAGACATGGTAATAAATGTACCTGCTATCAAAGCCAGGGGAAGATTTCTCTTTGCATTGTTTAATTCTGCATTGATGCAGGTTGCAATGATCCAGCCTTCGTAGGCAAAACTGGCGGCCACAACAGCCGTAAACAAACCGTTGGAAGTGCTTTGGGATACGTAATGGGTGAAATTATACATGGTCATACCATTTCGAAGCCCTGTGAACGTTCCGACAACTGCCATTAAAAAGAGTGGGATCAGCTTAATGACCGTGGTGCTTACCTGAAATTTCCCTGCCAGAACAGGAGACAAAGCATTCATTGTAAAGCTTGAAACAAGGTAAAGGCAGGCGATGGTCATACATTCTCCGCCTGTAATGGAAAAGCCAAAGATTACACAGGTGTAACGGGCGGAGACCCATGCAAGCACCGAGGTGATTGTGGGATAATAAATTGCAGCCATAAACCAGCCGACATAATAGGCATATTTTTTTCCCATTGTTGCTTCCGCGTAATCCACCACACCATTGATATACTGATATTTGGTAGCCATGACAGAAAAGGTGTAAGCACAGGAAATCATAATGATGCCTCCGATCACCCATGCCAGGATGCCGTCTTTTAAATTGCCTCCGGTTGCCGTAAGAATCTTTTCCGCCTTAAAAAACACACCGCTTCCGATGACGATACCTACAACCATTGCAATGGCTGTAAAAAGACCATATTTCTTTTCTAATTTCGGTTCCATAATTTAACCAGTCCTATTCTTCCATAAGATTCCTTTTTTATTATTCTTTCATCACGAATGAAAATAAGTGCCATATAGCAGGATTTTATATTATTATGGCCATATTTATTAATGAAAAAACTTTTTTCATTTTATCATAAGATTAGACATAATTCAGCAAGATTTTTCTGTTTTGGAAATAATCCTGGAAATTATAACAATTTCCTAACAGCAGCAATTCGGTAATCCATGGAATGTTTTAAGACGTAAAAGACCGGCAGCCGGGATTGACAGCATAACAGGAGATAATGTTTGGATTCCCTATGTCTCGGCTATTGCTATACCCAGGTCACGGATGTGCAGCAGGAAATCAATGGATTAATGGATATCAGGAGAAATTTCAAGGTGGATCCGGAGAAGATAAAGGAGATAAATGAGAAGAGGGTGGCGTTCTGGAGGGACGAACTCCGGTAGCACACGGCTTTTGCCAGAGCTGATTATTTTTATCATTGAGATTCATTAAAAAACAGTCACACTTGTGAAAGGTATCTGCCTTTTTGCAAGTGTGGCTGTTTTTTAATTGGAGATTGTTATTTATTTCGGTGCCACTAAAGACTGAACATAAGCAAGCATTTCTTCTCTCGACTGTATCATAAGAGTTTGATCGATAATTTGCTGCTGTGTCTGAGTGGGTAAGGAGAAAAAGTAATCCATTGCTTTATATTCTTCAAGTGCCAAACCAAAACCCACCGGTAATTCCGCACCGCTGTTATATTTTCCCATGGTTAGACCTCTCTGATCATATGATTTTTATATGGTAATGCTATTTGACTGTCAACGCTTAAAATGGTCATAAAGATTGATCCATTATCTGCTTTTCCTGCTCTTCAATCATTCTTTTAACCATATAACCATATTGATAAGATGTCATCTTACCATAATCATTGCTATTTATAGGGAAGCCAGTCTCTTCTGCAATTTCATACTTAAACCGGTCAAGGGCCGCCTTTGCTTCCGGAATAATATTTCCTTTTGGCATATAGAATCACCTCAATTCGTTTTATAAGATATTATAAAGTTTTTAAGAAAAAATATTCAGAAGCATATAGGAATATATTCATGAGTTATCGGTTCGTGGCTATATAACAAACCACCAGATAAGAACTGCAAGCCCGGAGCCGGCAATGCAGCAGATCGCATCATTCATTGTATCCACAAGACCTGCGGGCTGAATTGCTTTTTCAGATACATGGTTATTAGAAGCATTGATTTTCTGCCACCGCTGTGCATTTCCATGAGTGATGCAATCGCTTAAATATTCAAGTACTTCCCAAATTACATGAAGAGTTATGGGAAAGGTAAAGCCCAATAACAGAACTACCAGTTTCATAATGCCGGAGTTTGTGCCTGCAATTGCAATTCCAAAGCCCGCAAACCCGATGCCGGACAGAAAATGTATTGCCCGGTCCCACCATTTATATTTATCATAAAAAAGGAAAGAGCTTCCAAGGTACAATGCCATAAATATGATGATAAAATACACGAAGATGCTGAAAGCATCAACTCTTATTCGAAATAAGGCATTTAATAATTCCGGTAAGAATGACAATACAAATACTAAGATAACGGACTTCATTAACTTAAATTCCCGTTTGAAAACATGAAAAATTATTAACGCAAATAAAGCACACTGAAATATGATCTCGCAGAGACTCAAAAGCTTCATATCATCACCTCACGAGTTGAGTATGCACAGTGGCTGGAAAAAATATGCGTTTTTGAAAAGTGCTCTGTAAAATATGGAAAATCCTTTCCTGCTCATTGGGATATTAAAAATGAAATTCTTCCTCAACAAGCTTTTTTGCATATTCGTCCACGGATTTCTCAATCCTGCGATAGGTTTCAAGGACTTCTTTTCCTTTATCTGTTAAACGGGTTCCTCCCCGTTCATTTCCGCCCTTTTCAGAAATAACAACAGGAAAACCCAGTTCTTCTTCCAGGGTCCGGATCATCCGGATGGCCTTTGGATAGGAAATCCCCGTGTGTTCCGTTGCTTTTTTAATGGATTTATACATTTCAATGGCATCTAACATTTCTTTTACGCCTTTACCCATGAAAATTTTATCTTTTCCGATCCTTACTCTTGCAATTACGCGCATCGTTCATCACCTCAAATTTACTATACAAAGTTTTTAGGTGTGTGGCAAGGGGAACGTAAATAAAAAAATCAAAATTTTTGTTAGCTTGATTTTTTAAATCCGATATATTAATATAATTATATCGGTAAAAAAGAGAAAATTCCTCCTGCTTTTTAGACAGTTTGAACAAGTTTTTCAAGATTTGTTCTATTTTTATCTAAAAAATTTTGTTAATTACAAAAAGACAAGGATGAAAAAAGCATGGAAAGCTTGTGAGAGAGGATAGGAGGGAAGTAAAAAAATTATATGATATTGAAAATAGGATTCTGTATTTAGAATTCTGTAAAAAGACGATTTACGTGTCTTTATGAAAAAGGATGGAAAGGATGAGTTTCTTGTGAAACAGAAAAAGAAGAAAAAGGTTGCTTTGGTCTATTGCAGCGGGGGCAGGCGGGCAGCGGAAATAACAGATAGAACTGCGATAGAAGGTAATTGTGTCAGTGTTATGGAGAAATATCCGGAGGGAATCCTTAAATGTTCCTCCGGATGCCTTGGATTTGGCAGCTGCGTTTCTGCCTGCCGGCTGAAGGCCATTCATATTAATTCCCATGGAACGGCAGAGGTAGATCCGAAAGCATGTGTGGGCTGCGGTCTATGTGTGAAGGCCTGTCCGAAAAATCTGATTCGCCTGATCCCGCCGGATTTGGCAATCATGCCCCGCTGTTCCAACCATGACAGGGGAGCAGATGCAAAAGGAGTATGTGAGGTGAGCTGTATTTCCTGCCGGCTCTGTGAGAAAAACTGTCCGGTGGGGGCAATCCATGTGACGGGTCATTGCGCGGTCATTGACGAAGATCTATGCATCAGCTGTGGAATGTGCGCGGTAAAATGTCCACGGGGCACCATCGTTGACAGGGATGGGATTTTTACGGTGCTTTAAACAGCATGGACAGTGAGAAAAACAATAAATATGCGGTAGAGAAGGATTTGTGAGGAAATGGAAGATAAAATATATAGTTTTACTGTAAATGGAAGAACATGTGAAACATCACAGGATAAATCACTGCTCCGGTATCTGCGTGATGATCTCCGGCTTTTTTCAGTGAAAGATGGTTGCAGCGAGGGAGCCTGCGGGACTTGCACCATCATTGTAGACGGCAAGGCGGTAAAGGCCTGTGTTCTGACCACTAAAAGGGCAGTGGGACGCAATATTATAACAATAGAAGGGATGAGCAGTGAAGAAAAAGAGACATTTGTTTATGCATTTGGATCCAAAGGTGCGGTTCAATGCGGATTTTGTATTCCCGGTATGGTTATGGCGGGAAAAGCCCTGATCGATAAAAATCCTGATCCGTCGGAAGAGGAAATCAAGGTGGCAATCAAGGGGAATATCTGCCGGTGTACAGGATACAAAAAAATCATTGAAGGAATCCAGCTTGCGGCTGCAATTTTCCGTGGGGAACAGACCATAGAAAAGGATTTGGAAACAGGTGACGATTTTGGCGTAGGAAAGCGGGCGTTTCGTATCGATGTCAGGGAAAAGGTCCTGGGGTATGGCGAATATCCGGATGATGTGGTTCTTGATGGAATGGTATATGCCTCGGCGGTGCGCTCCAAATATCCCAGGGCAAGGGTACTTGATATTCATATGGAAAAGGCTCTGGCTCTGCAGGGAGTGCTGGCAGTTTTAACTGCTGCGGATGTTCCAAACAACAAGGTCGGACATATCCAGCATGATTGGGATGTAATGATCACAAAAGGAGATATCACCCGCTGTGTGGGCGATGCAATCTGTCTGGTTGTTGCTGAAACAGAAGAGATACTGGAAAAAGCCAAAAAGCTGGTCCAGATTGACTATGAAGAACTGGAGCCGGTCAGAAATGTTCATGAAGCCAAGGCGGAAGGAGCCCCGGCCATTCATCCAAATGGAAATCTATGCCAGTCACGCCATGTGACCCGTGGGGATGCAAAAACAGCTCTGGAAAATTCCAAATACGTAGTAACAAGAAGCTATAAAACGCCTTTTACAGAGCATGCGTTTCTGGAACCGGAATGCGCCGTTGCATTTCCTTATAAAGATGGAGTAAAAGTGTATTCTACAGATCAAGGGGTGTATGATACCAGACATGAAATATCCATGATGTTAAACTGGGAAGACCAGCAGGACCGCATTGTGGTTGAAAATAAGCTGGTAGGCGGCGGATTCGGCGGAAAGGAAGATGTGTCGGTCCAGCATATTGCTGCATTGGCTGCCCTGAAGGTAAAACGTCCGGTAAAGGTGAAATTTTCCCGCCAGGAATCGTTGAATTTCCATCCAAAACGCCACCCCATGGAGGGAACCTTTACACTTGGCTGTGATGAAAATGGTATTTTCACCGGATTGGACTGTGAGATTTACTTTGATACAGGTGCCTATGCGTCTTTATGCGGGCCGGTATTAGAGCGCGCCTGCACCCATTCGGTGGGACCGTACTGCTATCAGAATACGGATATACGGGGCTTTGGATATTATACCAATAATCCGCCGGCAGGAGCATTCAGAGGCTTCGGTGTATGTCAAAGTGAATTTGCCCTGGAATCCAATATCAATATACTGGCAGAGATGGTGGGGATATCCCCCTGGGAGATCCGTTACCGCAATGCCATTGAGCCGGGCAAGGTTTTACCAAACGGTCAGATTGCGGACTGCTCTACAGCTTTGAAAGAGACCCTGGAGGCGGTACGGGAAGCCTATGAACAAAATCCAGGACGGGCGGGCATTGCCTGTGCTATGAAAAATGCAGGTGTAGGCGTTGGCCTGCCTGATAAAGGGCGGGCAAAGCTGGCGGTTCAAAACGGAATCGTGGAAATTTATGCGGCGGCTTCCGATATCGGCCAGGGCTGCGCCACGGTATTTGTACAGATGGTTGCAGAGACAACGGGGCTGCCAAGAAAGTGTATTAAAAACATGGGCTCTAATTCGGAAGTGGCTCCTGATTCAGGAACAACATCAGGTTCCCGCCAAACCCTGATTACAGGAGAAGCGGTCCGCATGGCTGCTTTAGACTTAAGTCAGGCATTGCAGGAGGCAGACGGAGATTTAGCCGCCCTTGAAGGAAAGGTATTTTTCTCAGAATATTTTGAGCCTACAGATAAGCTGGGGGCGGATAAGCCTAATCCGAAAAGCCATGTTGCCTACGGGTTCGCGACCCATGTGGTCATTATAGATGATGAAGGACGTGTAAAGGAAGTTTACGCTGCCCATGATTCTGGAAAGGTGGTCAATCCCATTGCAATACAGGGGCAGATCGAAGGGGGAGTTCTGATGGGCCTTGGCTATGCACTGACAGAAGACTGGCCCTTAAAGGATTGTGTTCCCCAGGTAAAATACGGAACCCTTGGCTTGATGAGAGCTGACCAGATTCCCGATATTCATGCCATTTACGTGGAAAAGAAAGATTTGCTTGGAGTGGCATATGGTGCAAAGGGAATTGGGGAGATCACTACCATACCCACAGCACCTGCTGTCCAGGGAGCTTACTATGCCCGTGACCATGTATTAAGGCCAAAGCTTCCCATGGAAGATACCTACTATTCAAGACTCAGGAAAAAATAATGGGCACAAGCTTCCGTCAGGCTCTATTGTAATGAAATGAGAGTGTTCTTTGTTAAAAGGTAAACCACAGCTTTGGCACATTGTCACTTCTGCCATATTTATCATTCCCTTTGTATAGTAACTCATCAACAGTTCGCTTATATTGGAAATACAAGCGAATTCCATTATAAAGGAGATCCATGTGGATTGTCACGGCAGCGCTTTGTTAAGATGGTGTTAAGATCGCCTTTTTTCTATTCCTTTTTATGGTAATTTTTACTAAAATAAAGGCAGAAAAGGAGGCGTGATATATGAATGCCATTATTATTTTATTGATTGTTGTTTATGCAATCATAGGTGGAGTGTCCACTCTGTATCTGTTTTTCAGTATGCCGGCAGTTATTATATGGAAGATTTATCGGAAGTTTAAATATCACATTTCCTTAATGAATTAAACGACGTAAAAATCCAAATTTTAAAGGGCGTCCCCGAACTATGATATTCATAGAGGGGGACACCCTTACGCGTACCCGGCTGCCAAGCCTTGTCTGCCCATTCATTCTGTGACCCTGGATCCAGGGATCTACGCCGGTCCCGGCAGACAGATTATACATTGGTAAGCCTTCGGAACAGATTGTTTACATCCAATTGGCCATATCCCCATATGTTGTTTGGGAAAACATTGGCCCCTTCCCTCCTGGCGCCCCTTATAAGAAGGCGGTTCACATCGTATCCTGTCATGGATGTATAATTCCCTCTTGCAATTCCCCATTCTAAGATCATGGCAATAGCGCCGGTCGTATGAGCGGCGGCTGCCCCTGTTCCGGTAATTGTGCCGTACTGATTCCTCAGGACGGCACAGGGCAGCTGGTAGCCTGGAGCTGCAATATCTGGTTTGACCAGTCCGGTCCTTGTATAACCTCTGCTTGATTCTATGAGTATGCTGTCATTAAACTGGTTATAGGCAGTCACTGTCAGCTGGTGAAGGCCGTTGCCGGGAGAGGTTATGGTGGTATCTGGATTTGGGTTAAGAAAAAAGGTATCATTTGAAATAAGATTACCGGAAGGAAGCCAGGAGTGAAAGGATATCGGCTCATTTTCAACACTTTGGACCCGGATGCTCCAGACTCCCGGCAGGGCATCCCTAAAACGAAGCAATATGAGCTGGTCCCCGGTTTCTTCCTCAAAGATAAAGTTATTCACCCAGAGCACGCTTGGGGTAAAAATAAAGTTGAACATTCTGCAGGAGCCAATGGTGGGATAGATTAACTGGGTGGATTCCCTGTTTGGAGTTGAAATATCAACGGCGAACCGTCCAAGGGCATAAGGCCATATTTCCATAGAAAATAATTTATCCTGTTCCCCGACTCTTAATTCAAAGTCATTGTAAAATGGAGGCTCCGTGGTGTTATTAAAGTAATGCCTCCGATTATTTCCTTCATTTCCTGCTGAAACGGAAAGGCCGATTCCGGGAAGCCTTCCCAGATAGTTCAGGTAATTGCTGAGGGCGCCGCTGCCGTCATGCCCTTCCTGGCTGCTTCCCAAAGCAATGCATATGACCACGGGGCGGCTGATGCTTTGCGCATAAGAATTTAAATAGCGTATTCCAAGGATAATATCAGATTCCTGAAAACAAAGAGCGTCTTCCGGTACAAAAAAGATCTCCTTTAGATTCTGCTTTGCCTCTTTCAGCTTTACAACCACCAGTTCGGATTCCGGAACAATGCCGGAAAAGGTGCCATCCGCATTTGGCTTACCGGCGATTACGCTTGCGATCGATGTGCCATGGCCGTTGGTGTCAACGGAAGGTACAATGGATAAGGGGTTATCTGATCTCAAGGCCAGATTGATAACCTCTCTTTTATATTCTGTACCAAATGTGAATCCCTCGGGAATGGGGCCGGTCTGGATAGTTTGGTCCCAGATAGAGAGAATTCTGGTGGTGTTGTCATTATAAAGAAAGGCCTGGTGCTGGTAATCAATTCCGGTATCTATAACTCCAACGATGATTCCCCGCCCAAACAGGCCTAAAAAAGGATTTCTCTGTACGGTGCCGATCCCTGATTTTTCAATGCTGACAGTAGAGGTTATCACATAGAGAGTCGGAAAACTGTGATAAGGATACAGGCCCAGGTTGCAGGGATCCGAGCTTTCCTTAAGGACATGAAGCAGAGAGTGCCTGAAATTCAGCGTAGTAATGTTATCCTCGGAAGCATACATTGGGATTGAAACGTTATTAATAATAAGGTCATAGTAGTTATTGTCCAGAATTTTTTCCAAATTTCAGCCTCCAGGTCTGATTCAAAAGGAGCATTTGTTTTATATTATGCAGCAGGAGTACTATTATGAGCAGCATAGAGGTTTGTTTTAATTTAGATCTGTAAAAGATTTTGACACTGCGGCTGTCTGATACTGCTGATTGCTGATGGCAGGAATTTGCACGGCATTCCGCTGTGACAAAAACACCGGAATCCCTGCAGGTACATGGGACGGAGCTGGAAGAGGAGCTTGTTTGCCAAAGCCCCTTAATTCCCTAAAATCTTAAGGGAATAGGTTAATATGCCTTTAATGGATTGACAAATACGGCATAGCAGGTAATATAATAATTATCAGGAGTTAAAAAATATTCTTTAACCAAGGAGGCGTATTGTTATGAAGCTGTTTCGATGTACAGTATGTGGCTATGTTTATGAAGGAGAGACCCCACCGGAAAAATGTCCAAAATGTAAAATGGGTGCAGAGAAATTTGAGGAGCTCAGTGACGAAGATGCTGAGAGAATCTATCGCTCTGACCGGACCAATGCCATTCATATGGAAATCATCACATTGGCAGAAAAAATCATTGCATTAAGTAAGGAAGGTATTGAGGATAATTTAGATCCTAAATGTGTATCCGCTTTTACCCAGGCAAAGGATGAAGCATGGGTAATTAAACAAAGATCAAAAACAGAACTTGCAGGACATATGAAACTGGGAAAATATTAATTGCAGAAAAGAGTACCAGGGTAAAAAATAGTTCCATATCTTTCAAAAAATAGAAACACCGGAATCCTGGCGGAAGCAGGGATTCCCGGTGTTTTTGCTGTACATGGGTAAAAGAGTGCATCAGGTTGTTTGGCTAAAGCTGGTGGAGTGCATAGGGAAAATTGAAACAGCGATGATAATGGAGGGATAACGGAAGTTTTTTGAGGTACTATTCAGACAGCAGACAGATATTACGGAGAAAGCAGCCAACGATCAATATTTAGTTGACAGTTTTTTAGTGCAATAAGTAATAAGTAAAGTGATTAAAGATTTGTGTGATAAAAAGGGAGGGAGCCGGCGAGATCGGGGCGATCCTGCCGGCTGTTATGAAAAAAAGTACTACTTTTAAGGTTATTGGCCTCTTTACAGTCTTTAATATACCGGAAATTTGTGACGGGAATTTGATAAAACTGTGAAGAGTTTGTGAAAGTAAGAATAGTACATTGGAAACTAAATATTGATAGCTGGTTGTTTTTGGGATAAAGTCATATATAAATAGTAATTCAGGGGGTGTTGATATGGAAAGTATAGAAAATAAGCTGACAGTATTATCACAAATTGCGAAAGAATTAAATCAGAAAAATGTTACATGGGCCATTGGAGCCTCTTTGTTGTTATACTTCAAAGGAATCACATCTGAATTTCATGATATAGATATTATAGCGGTTGAAGAAGATGCGGAAATAATTAAAGATGTTTTGTTATCTCTTGGAAATCTTCAGAAGCCGAATCCAAATGCTAAATACAAATCCAAAAGTTTTATGGAGTTCATCGTTGACGGAGTTGATATTGATGTAATGGCAGGTTTTACTATTGTTAATAATGATAAGGAATATTATTTTCCTTTGAAAAAGAAAGAAATCAATGATTATACAGAAGTAAATGGTATTGGAATTCCTTTACATTCCCTTGAAGAATGGCGTAATTATTATGAGCTGATGGGGCGGGACGAAAAGGTAAAAATGATCGATGCATATTAGGAGATTTTTTATTTTGTAAATGAAACAATTTCTAACTATCAGCATGATGCTGGTAACATGCCTTCAAGCTTGCCTTACTTTGTGATTGTGTATAATTAATGACAGTAAACCTGTAATAATTTGCGGCTTTGTGTCGAATGTTCAGACATTAACAATCAATCCACAATTATTTCCACATTATTGTGGATAAGTGTCGCTTGGGTATCAAAATCTGAAAAATAACCATATTCTATGAAAAACAAAAACACCGGGATTCCTTATATTGCAGGAATTCCGGTGTTTTCTTAGTTTATGGGATACTGGAAGTAATGGGGCTCGAACCCATGACCTTTCGCGTGTGAGGCGAACGCTCATCCCAGCTGAGCTATACTTCCATTACATGGAGATAGCGAGACTCGAACTCGTGACCTATGCGTTGCGAACGCATCGCTCTCCCATCTGAGCTATATCCCCATGTCTAAATTATAGCACGAAGATTCTGAATTACAAGTATTTTTTATGCAAATGAGACAAAAAATCTCTTGCTTTTTACCCGGCAAATATTTTAAAGAATGATGTTTGACTGACAGCCTTCCATCCAATTTTTAATGTTGTCAAAAACGATTTTTGCCCGGGCCTCCATGGATTGCACCGAGGCAAAGGCCACGTGAGGGGTAACGATGGTATTCTTGCTTTTAAGAAGGGGATGTTCCGGATCAAGGGGAGGTTCTGTCTCAAAGACATCGATTCCGGCACCGGAAAGATAGCCGTTATTTAACGCTTCAGCCAAGGCATTGGAATCCACAACAGGCCCTCTTGCAGCGTTGATTAAGTATGCGCCCTTTTTCATTTTGGCAATGGTGTCCCGGTTTATTAAATGGCGGGAATCATCGTTTAAAGGACAATGAAGGCTTACAATGTCAGAACGGGATAACAGCTCGTCAAGGGATACGAATTCAATAAATGAAGGCTCGCTCCCGGTCAGACGCCGTTTGTATCCAAGAACCTTACAGCCAAAGGCGGAACAGAGTTCGGCAGTCCTTGTACCAATCGCGCCGGCGCCTATGATGCCCACTGTTTTTCCCATAATCTCGCAGCCTATCAGGCCGTCCTTTGTTTTCCCTTCCCTGCACCGGGCTTCCACCTGGGGCACATTGCGAAGAAGAGAGAGCATCATGCAGATCGTAAGCTCTGCCACGGCTTCGGTGGAGTATCCGGCTGCATTGCTGACCTTGATTCCTCTTTTTCTTGCTGCTTCCAGGTCTACGTGGTCAACACCTGTAAATGCAACATCTATGAATTTTAAATGCTCACAGGCGGATATTACCTGCCCGGGCAGAGGCATGTTGGCAATCATGATGACATCTGCCTGTTTGGCCCGTTGAATCTGGACTTCTGGATCCGTATCCTTCGGATAGGAGGTGAAGCAGTGACCGGCATCCGTCAGAGGCTTTGCGTATTCATTTAAAAGGCAGTCCGGGATGCCCAGGGATTCTAATAGTACGATGTTCATAAGTTTCACTCCAATCATTGCATAAAATTACAGGACCGCAGCAAGCACGACCCTGCAATTCTTATTATAGCACTGATTGAAAGATTAAAAAAGATGAGATTTAATTATGGGTTCAAAATGATCTTAAAGATATCCCAGTGATTTTAAGTGTACTTTCAATCCCGTCTCAAGGGGAGTATCCGGCAGACGTACTCCCGCCTCCCGCAGGGCGGACAGATCATAAATCCGATGGCACAGATGCCCGCTGTACTCCGGGTTCGCCATCCTCCTCTACGAAATATCCGTCTTCTTTCTGTGGCGTAACTTTTCTGAGGAGATAATAGATAGAATTAGTGGAGATTACTACCAGACGCTTCGTTACACCGGGAAATATATGTAAATCCTATAAGGCATGTCTTTCATTCAAGAGTAAACTGTGGCCACAAAGTTTTCATAGAGAACCAGTTCCCTCAATTGTCCGAATTCTTTCAGAATATTTTCCAGAAGCTCAAAGCCCTCTTTTTCAAACACGGTATCCTTTTTTCTGGGTATCCTGTGCCTTGCAGCGTTCAATAATGGCTGCAATGGTGGCAGCGTCGGTTACCTTGAAACAGGGCAGCATTATGATAAGAGTACGTTTCATCGGCTCCCCGACTCCCACGGCGGGATGGAATATAAGGCGGGAGAGTATTGATATCGGTCAGCCAGTGCCTTGTCAAACAGGAAAGGATCGAATTCCAGTTCTCCCACGGCGGCAGCGGTACAGTCTATATAGGAAGTCTGGTCGCCCAGTTTAACGGCATTCCAACTGTGTGCGATTCCTTTTTTTGTACCGATTATGACCCAACAGGGGATTCCCAGCTGGTCACATATTCCTTTCAGCGCTCTGGAGTAGCCGGTGCAGACAGTATTTTTGGTAACCAGGGCGCCATAAGCAGTACGGTCAAAGTGCATAAATTCCGCCATGCGGCCGGTACCGGAAAGGGAGGCAAGGGCGTAATCGTAGGAAGCATTGCCGGATACCTTCTGGAAAGCTGTGTTAAGAAGATCCTGAGGCAGGCTCGATGGGGCAGTACGGCGTACGTCTTCCGCCATTTGGATCATTGCAAAAGAAAGGCTGTCTGCCGCTGTATTAAGCGAATCTTCAGAGGCCTGCATGGATAACCGGATTTCATAGGTGCCGAAATCCCCCTTCTCCGACAGGGAGGTAAAACTTAGGTCAGAGGCTTCACAGGGAAAGGAAGCGCAGTTTATCTCGTAGTTGTCAATGAGATCAAAAATGGAATCATCAGACAATCCTTTGGGCAGCTGTATCACAGCAACCGGAGAAGGGAAAGTATCTTCCCATTGGGAAATCAGGCTGGGAATTTCCTGGGTTACGGCTGGGGATTCGGCGATTGGGGCCATTATAATCAGGGAAGCTAAAATGGGCAGGAAAGATAAAAATTGAAAATTCATGCAAAGTGCTCCTTATTAAAAAAATAGGGTTGATTTTTAAATATAATGCTGTTATAGTGAAAATAAACAAAAAAAGTTAGGTGACCTAAAAAAAATTGTACCTAACTTTTATTATACCATCGTTATTCTCGTTTGAGAATAGCGAATTGCCATTTTTAAAACATTTTTATCTACATAAATTTAGATATTTCTAAACTTAAAATTTACAAAGGGTGAAGAGCCTGCTGTGAAGGCGAGAAGTGTTTTTTTCCTGGTTCTATGGGAGAGAGAAAATCATGGAAGCCTCCGCCTTCGCTGATGGCGTTACCCTTACTTTATTATATGGGGGCGTAGTTCAAGGAAATAGGTATCGGCGCCTGCTAAGGCCTGATTAAGAATAGGAATTGTTTTTTGAAAGCTGATATGAGGTTCGAGTACTGGGTGTACTGGCGTCTATTTAGCTTTTAAAAGGAGCCGGGTATCCTCCTGCGGGGCATAAGGCTTTAAATGTACCCAATTAGAAAGTCCGTAGTCAGCAATTCTGACCGCATCCACTTTGCCGGTCTTAACCTTACGGACAGAGTTGTTATCGCAGCCATGGATAATCCCATGGACTGCGCTGACATAAGAACCGGAATCAGCGGGAGATACCGTGCTAAGGGGGATAGTATTTGCCGGTGTACTCCACAATGATTCAAGTCTTATCGTATAAGCTTTTGAAAGAGCAGGCCAGCTCTTTTAGTTCTCTTGCGGTGCGGCGGATTAAAAAAGGTTTTTCCACGACTTTACCCAGAAGTCCCATGATGGCGATTATGGGTTTGCTTTTGGAGACATCAATACCAGAGGTGTTTATAAGTAATCCTCTAATCAGTGATGACAGGTAGTGGGGAGTTATCGTTTGCTCATTGCTGATTTAATTTGTCTGGTAATGTGAACGCTCTGGCAATTAGTGGTCTAACCTGCTAAAACGAACGCTGAAATAAGAAGGAAGGCTGATAATCCTCTTATTGCAGCCCAGGTACAAATGGAAAAACATAACCGGATGTTATGTTTGGATCCAAATATTATAAGTAAAGGAGAGGTAGAGAAAAATGAAAAGAAAACATGTGAGAGGCAAGGGAGTATGGAGAGCAGCAGCCTCCATAATGGCGGCAGTAGTCCTTACAACAGCGATCCCTTTAAATCTGCCTGTTTATGGGGAGGAACTGGTAAAGGAACAGGAAAGTCAGGAGCCTGACGAAGGGGTTACTGATACAGGTGACGAAAGTAATGAAGGGGAGCTGGTAGAGGAAAAGGAAACTCAAGAATCCGAAGAAACGGTTGCTGATTCAGAGAACGACAGCACGGAAGAGAGTAAGGAAACGGACGAGAAAGACCATAGCGAGCCGGAGGATGACAAGCCGGAAGAAAGTCGGGCGGAAGAAAATCAGCCGGAAGAGGGCCAGACGGATAAAGGTCAGCCGGAAGAAAGTCAGACGGAAGAAAACCAGACAGAAAAAGAGAAAGCGGACGAAAATCAGCAAAATGAGAATGAAACAAAGCCGGAAAATGAAAGCCCAGTGACAGATGACGCTCTGACAGGAAATGTGGATGGAGAGCAGAATAAGCCGTTGGACCAGGCTGTATCGACTAAAATGGTACGGGTTGCTGTATCAAGCGATGATTTTGTGATCAACGGAAAAGGTGTGATCACCGAGTACAATGGAAATGATATGGTTGTGGATATACCGTCAGAAATTAATGACGTAATCGTGATAGGGATTGGAGATGGTGTTTTTGAATATTCTGACATTGAAAGAGTATCCATACCTGATACGATTAAAACAATAGGAGATGATGCTTTTTCATGCAGTTTTTCTCTGGAATCGGTTTCTTTTTATGGCAATGTACCTTCCATTGGTAATAACGCGTTTTATCAATGTGGTGAGGGAACCGACGGCCTAACGTTCCATTGTCCAAGCAACTTAGAGAGTGAATATTTTGAGGCATTAGCAGAGTGGCTATATGACGAGAACGGTAATAATGCACTTGAAGGTGACCTTGACCTATATGAAGGCGATACACCTTCCGTTCCACAACCAGAGGATTATCTGGATGCAGTGGAAGATTCATCATCCGGCGGAGTGATTATCAAAGGGTTAAAATCCGGAAGCAAGGAAACTTCTATCACGATTCCAGAAACCCTCAATGGAAAAAATGTTACGCAGATTAAAGCCGGAGCATTTAAGAATAATACAAAAATTAAAACGGTAACCATAGAAGCAGGAATAACCTCCATTGGAGATGGGACGTTTAACGGCTGCAGCAGTCTGGAGACAATCACATTCCCTGACACGCTGACAAGTATCGGTAATGAAGCATTTTATAACTGTAAGAAACTAAAAGATGTAACATTCCCCGACACGCTATCCGGTATCGGCAGTAAGGCTTTTTATAACTGTCAGAATCTAACCGGTGTAACTTTCCCTGGAAGTCTGAAAGCGATCGGAAGTAATGCTTTCTATCAGTGTCTTGCTCTTGAACGTGCCGACTTAAGTCAGACGGAAATAATGGTCATAGCTCAAAATACATTTGAAAGCTGCCAAGTTTTATCGGAGGTGGTACTGCCGGAAGGTCTGGAGACAATTGAACAGTACGCTTTCTTCAAATGTAATGCTATTACAGAGATCACTCTGCCCCAGAGCCTTAAGAGAATTGGCCAGGGAGCATTCCAGTATGCCCATTTGACAAAGGTGGAGATCCCGGCAGGTGTAGGGTTGATTGGGGATAAAGAATTTGCTGCCGAGGCATTCTGGTGTGATGGACTTAAAGAAATAAATGTAAGTGAAGATAATCCGTCCTATGCGGATGTAGATGGCGTGCTTTACACCAAGGATAAGAAAACATTGCTTTATTATCCCAATGGAAGGGAAGATACTATATATAAAATCCTGGAGGGCGCAGAGGAAATCAGCGGATACGCATTTAAGGTTCCAGCAGGACAGAGACCTGACAACTGGGATTCCACCAAAGGCGACAATCTGAATACGATCGTATTTCCTGCCACCCTTAAGAAGGTTGGAAACGGAGCATTTGCCCAGAGGACATTAGACAGCATGACTATTACGCCAAATATAGAATGGGGAACCTATGTGCTTGACAACTGTAAGGTAAAGACCATTGAAATTGCTGAAGGCGTAACAGAAATCCCAGATAACTTTTTCTATGGTGCAACCGGATTTCAGGAGCTTACCCTTCCCGCATCTTTAAAGCGGATTGGAAACAGAGCCTTTGACAGGTTCCCGTTGGAGAGCATTGAACTGCCGGCTGGCCTGGAAGAAATTGGAGTGGAGGCATTTGAATGCAGCAAACTGACCGGCATAAAGATTCCAAAAACCGTAAAGACCATTGGAGACCGTGCATTTTATCTGAATAAAAACCTTAAAGATGTGGTATTTGAAGAGGGTTCTGCTTTAAAGAATACAGGGGCATTTACGTTCAACTCCTGTTCAGAGCTGGAAACCATAACGCTGCCTTACGGGGTAGAAGTCATAGATAACGGCTGTTTCAGCAGCTGCGATTCTCTGGAATATGTGGGAATTCCATCTACGGTAACCACACTGGGAGATTTTGCTTTTTCAGGAAGCGGCATCCGAACCATGGAATTGACAGATAGCATCCGGTATATGGGAACCGGTGTTTTCCGCAACAGTTTCTTAGAGTATATAAAACTGCCGGCATCGCTGGAGACCATGGGTACCTGCACTTTTGAATGGTGCCGGGATCTGGAAAAAGTAATCTTCCCGGATAATATGAAGTTAAAAAATCTTCCTTCTGACACATTTTTCTACTGTACAAATCTTGCCGGCCTTACCTTACCGGCCAGCATTGCCAGGACGGAGCCTTGCTCCCTGTCATACTGTGAAAGTCTGAAAAAAGTGGAGTATAAAAATAAAAATTTACAAAGGTCCGTTTTTGATTGCTTTGCAATTAATTTAAACAGTTATTTTGGATATGGAGAGTGGGATGAAGGCACAAACTATGGCTTATACATTCCGGCAGACACTACCATTTCTACGAAAAACGGATTTACAGTTAATACAGATATTACAACCATTACAACTCCAGAGGCAGATAAAACGGAGGATCTCTACAATGAGGTCATGAGTTACACAAATGAATCCGACGGCACAAAGACCAGAAGTGCATCTGCTGCTACGGCGAACTGTGGGTGTGCAGGAGGAGGCGGTATTTTCAAGTATACAGCGACCATAAGCCCTAAATTCAACTATGTTGTTACCCAGGGTCAGGATTCGGGCGGTAAAGATGATAACCAAAATCCTTCCAATCCTAAAGATAATGAAAACGGGACGAATCCTGGTGATACGCCTTCTGGAAATATGCCTTCTAAAAATACATCCTCTGAAAAGTCATCTTCTGAAGACATAATTTCAAGAACAGGAGCAAATGCAAGCCTCCCTGTTAACGTGACCGGCGGACCTAGCACCACACGTTCTGATGGAAAATCTCCGGCGGCAGGTTCCTGGGCAATGGATGGGAAGGGTTGGAAGTTTAACTATACAGCCGACCGGACCAGTGCCTTGGGTTGGGAATATGTTACCTGGAATGGTGTTTCTGGTTGGTATTATTTTAACAAAGAAGGTTATATGCTGATCGGCTGGATAGAAGATAATGGAAGAAAATATTATCTTGACCGGCCGGGAGCGGCTGTTCAGGGACAGATGGCCGAAGGCTGGAAACTGCTGGACGGAAAATGGTACTATTTTAATGCGGTTTCAGATGGAGTCAGAGGTGCCCTGCTTACGGATACCGTGACTCCTGATGGATACAGAGTGGGAGCGGATGGTTCCTGGAATGGGTTATAATAATGGAGGGACCTTCCCATCTGGAATACTGCCTATTATCAGGTAGATAACCAGAACCATGCCAGGAGCGTTTCCTGACAATGATTACTATAAGAAAAAGGACCAAATCTAACAAGATTTACTTTGTCAGGTTTGGTTCTTTTTATATCCTATGTAAACTAAAATTCTTTTCCGTATCCGTTTAACCATGCTCTATCTTCAAATGGTTTTTTTGTTACACCAGGATTTACTTCATCTGGAATTCCCAAAGGCATATAGATAACTACCGTTAAATCTTCCGGTACGCCAAGAAGATCCCCCATTTTTTTTGCCTTTTCTCCCTCGATTTGTCCCTCGACCCAGGTAGTTGCATATCCCTTTGCATTTATAGCCAAAAGAATATTCTCGGTTGCGGCGGAGTAATCATGTATGTGGTAGGAATTACCCTTATAGGAAATCGTCTCTTTTGACAACAAAATGATTGCTGCAGGAGCGGTAAGTGCCCATGAAGCACCATAAATAGCAGCCAGATTATGCGCCGTTTTCTGATCGTTTACTGCAATAAAGCAGGTTGTCTGCTGATTACAGCCGGAAGGAGCAGCTACGCCAGCTTCCAGAATCTCTTTTAAATCGGCATCAGGTACATGATCCGGTTTGAATGTTTTACGATAACTTTTTCTTGTGAGGATTGTTTCCATTAAGTCCATTCTATCAAGTCCTTTCCATCTTCCTATTTTGATTTTGCTTCTACGTAAAAATATATCATATCTTCCTATGTTGCGCGAGCATATTGTCTTCCTTATTTGATGTATTGTGCCATTGATGAGCAGAATCAGGTTCTCTTCATGATAGGAAAGAACCTGGTTGTGGAGGAAAAGAAGTAAATTGTACCCTGACGGTTAGACACAGCCTCTTTTTCTGTGTCTTACTATCAGGGTACAATTTATTTATATTATATATTGATTGTTGAATAAAAAAGATGGGATTTATTTTGCGGCCTTTTCGGAATAAACTGTGGTCACAAGGGTTTCATAGGGAACCCGTTCCTTTAGTTGTCCGGATTCCTCCAGAATATTTTCCAGAAGCTCAAAACTCTCTTTTTCAAACACGGTATCCTTTTTCCAGGTATCCTGTGCCTTGTAGCGTTCAACAATGGCTGCAATGGTGGCTACGTCGGTTTCCTTAAATTGAGGCTGGATCACTTTTGCGATTTCTTCCGATGAATGGGAATTCACGTATTCCAGACCTTTTTGAATGGCATTGGTGAATTTCTGAATGGTTTCCGGATTTTTCTCCAGATAGCTCTTCTTTGCGCTGTAAGCAGTGTAAGGAACATAACCGGAATCAACGCCAAGAGAAGCCACTACGTGGCCGTTGCCTTCTTTTTCAAGCCCTGTGGCAAATGGTTCGAACTCCACGGTATAGTCTGCGTCATTGCTGGTAAATGCCGCAGCAGTCAGGCCAAAGTTTATGCTCTGGTCAATGGATAAGTCTGTGACAGGGTCAATGCCATTTTTTTTCAGGATATACTCAAATACCATCTGGGGCATTCCTCCGGCTCTTCCGCCCAGTACCTTTTTGCCTTTTAGATCTGTCCATTTAAAGCCAGGCTGAGAGTCTCTTCCTACAAGAAAGTTTCCGGCTCTCTGGGTCAGCTGGGCGAAATTGACGGCGTAGTCTTTAGAACCGTTTGCGTAAGTATAGATGCTGGCCTCAGAACCCATAAATCCGATATCAGCATCGCCTGATATCAGAGCAGTCATGACCTTGTCGGCGCCGGCTCCGTTGACCAAGGTTAAGTTAATGCCTTCATCTTCAAAATATCCCAGTTCAATGGCTGAATACTGGGGAGCGTAGAAGATGGAATGGGCAACTTCATTTAGTGTGACCGGAGTTAATTCAGATGCCTTTGCTTTTGGGCCGCAGGCAGTCAGGCTAAGTATAGATGCTCCGGTGAGTATGGCCGCCAGAAGTAAGTGATAGGCTTTTCTCATAAAATCCTCCTTTGAGAAATCTTAATACTACATTTTATTATGAGAATATGGGAAGGTACTTTGTCTTACAAAATTTTATAATACCATGAAAGCAATGAGCCGGGCGCAAAGCAGCATTTGGCGAATCCGACACGATAATAGACGCTTGAGTCATAATACTGTAGCTCTGACAGATACATGATAAAAAAGAGGTCTTATATGCTTCCTGGCCGTGGTTCTGCAGCTTGTCAGGGAGACAGCCAGCATGAATGCAACCAGGAATAAGGCGATTGTCTTTTTCATATGATTCTCCCTTTCCTATTCTCTCCTAGTGGCATTGTATGAGAGGGGTCAGGCTGCAGTTCCGTCCATTTATATATTTCTGTATTTTAGGATGGAATAAGAAGAGAAACTGTGTTATACTGCTATAGTAAAATTTACAAAACAGGAGAAATTCAATGGACTATCGGATGATTGTGCTGGATTTGGATGGGACGCTGACCGACAGGAATAAGAAGATCACACCCAGGACCAAAGAGGCACTTTTTGAATTAAAACGACAGGGCGGAATCATTGTACTGGCTTCCGGACGGCCGACTTACGGGGTGATGCCCCTTGCCAGAGAATTGGAGCTTCATGAGTCAGGAGGATACATCCTGTCCTTTAACGGAGGGCGCATCATTGACTGCAGAACCAGTGAAACGGTTTTTGCAAGAGAATTGCCTGTGTCCTCAAATTCCAGAATCATCCGCATGGCAAAGGAACATGGAGTGAACATCCTTACCTACGAGGATGATCTGATCATCACTCCCAATGCCGGGGATGAATATGTGGAAAAGGAATCAACCATCAACAAACTGGAAGTAAAAGAAATCCAGGATATGGAGGCTTATGTACAGTTTCCGGTTGTAAAATTCCTGATGCTTGATGAAGGTGACTACCTTGCCATGGTGGAACCAAAGGTAAAGGCGGCCTTGGGGCGTGATTACAGCGTTTACCGTTCAGAACCCTATTTTCTGGAGATACTTCCTAAAGGAGTTGACAAGGCGGCAAGTCTGGAGCGTCTGCTTATGAAGCTTGGCATGAGCAGGGAGGAGATGATTGCCTGCGGAGACGGCTACAACGATTTGTCCATGATCCAGTATGCAGGCCTTGGCGTTGCTATGGAAAATGCAGTTCTCCCAGTGAGGCTGGCCGCTGATTATGTGACCCTTTCCAATAACGATGACGGAGTGGCTCATGTTATAGAAAAATTTATGCTTTCATGATGTCTCCGAAGGGTGGACTTTACAACTTTAGTATGTTAAAATGCACCTAAGGGTAAAAACAAGAAAAAGGGGATTGATCGATACTATGAATAAAAAGATTAAAACAGATGCGGTAGACCATCTGTTTGAAGCCATTTTGACCTTAAAATCTTCAGAGGAGTGCTATACTTTTTTTGAGGATGTATGCACAGTCAATGAACTGTTAAGCTTATCCCAAAGGTATGAGGTGGCAAAGATGCTGCGAGAGGGCCGTACTTATCTGGAGATTGCAGAAAAAACGGGGGCGTCCACTGCGACCATCAGCCGTGTGAACCGCTCCTTAAATTATGGAAACGATGGATATGATATGGTGTTCAAGCGTTTAGAGGAAGAAAAAAGAGAAGACTGATTAAAACAGGGGACAAGCCGGGAGCCGGTACTTGTCCCTGTTTTTCATGTATCATTTTTTCTTTTTTATGTTTATTGGTTCGGTTTCTCTTAAATCATCAATAATCTGCTCAATGATCTGCTTCTTTAAATATACATCAAAGGAAAGCTCACAGATCCAGGAAAAGAGACGGAGATATTCCAGATCATCTTTTGGCAGCCCCTTATCCTCAAAGGTCTTGCTGGCGTGCTCGTATTTTTGCAGGATATCCTCCTTGATACGGTCGATTCCGCCTTCTACCTGGGAGAAAACTTCCCGGTAGATGTCCTCCAAAGGAATCCCATCCGAAGAATTAAAATGCTTTTCCGTAATGGGGCGGAAAAGCTGCTCAATATCATGAAAAGAGAGCAGATTTTTAAAATAATATATAAATATCAGCAGCAGAATGTGTTCTCTGGAGTATTTCTTTTTATTAGGAGCCGGAAGAAGATTGTTCTTGGCATAATTATTGATCATGGTCTTTGTCAGGACCTTGTCCTCAGGATAGCGTTTGGTGTCCTTTAAGTGTTCATCCATGAAGGTAGTGACCTGATCCATGTACAGATCAATATTTGGAATGGTTTCCGGCGTGATATGGTCTAAGGATTCCAGATGCTTCAGGATGTCCTGCATTCTTTCGTCGTTGGTCTTCATATGTTTTCCTCTTTCCTGCCCATGCCTTTTGGACGTAAAAGTATGCCCGCGGGGCGCCGGCCTTCTGCATGGCGGCTGCTGTACATAAGGGTTGATCCCCTTTATTATATCATATTATATAGTATTCAATACCAGATGACAAGGGGTAAAAAGGTATAATGGACTGAATTTTTTTAAGAACACCTAAAAAAGATTCTTGACTTTTGCGGAATGTGTGCTAATCTAGAATTATCAGAGAAATGAGCGAAAGGAGACACATCATTATGAAAAAAGTATTAGCAACAGAAAAAGCGCCTGCAGCAATCGGCCCATATTCTCAGGGCGTTCGTGGAGGCGATTACGTATTTATATCAGGACAGCTTCCCATTGACCCTGCTACTGGTGAATTTGCAGGTGAGGATATCGTATCCCAGACAAAGCAGTCGTTGACAAACATCAAAGCCATTCTGGAAAGCGAAGGCTTATCCATGGCTAACGTGGTTAAGACAACCGTTTTATTAAAGAATATCAGTGAGTTTGGAGCAATGAACGAAGTTTATGCATCCTTCTTTGTAGGAGAATGCCCGGCAAGAGCCGCATTTGAAGTGGCAGCTCTTCCAAAGAACGCTCTGGTTGAAATCGAGGCCATCGCATATTGCGGTAAGTAAAACACCTACAACAAGCTGCAGGTATTTTACCCCGTGGGCAGTCGCCAAATGGATATGCAAGCATATCCGCCTGGCTCGTTGTCTCCGCGTGAATAATCGTCAGATCAGTTTCAGAGAGTTTGATTTAAGGAAACGAAAGCAGGGAGTACAGCACTTTGAGATGCTTGACAGTGTTTCAGAGGGCTTTGCTCTCTTTTTGTGTTTCTGTAAAAACAAGGCGTATTTCAAGGGCAGTTGTAGAAATAAAGGGCTTTTTGCGAAAGAAATGGGTTGCATATTGACGGACTTATATTATAATAAATTAGAAAGTCCGATTTTTTTTGGCTCATGGGAAATCAGGCTTGAAATTACATAGGAAAGCTGGTACTCTAACGATGAAGATTAACGAAACGGCAGAAGAATATCTGGGCCGGATTCCTATGTGGACCAGAAAGAAAAACTCTCTGGAAGATATCCGGGAATTCCTTTGTAAGATGGGGGAACCGGATGAAGGGATGAAAATTTTTCATGTGGCAGGTACCAACGGAAAAGGGTCGGTATGCGCATTTTTACAGTCTGTTTTAAGGAAAGCAGGCTGCAGGGTGGGAACTTTTACCTCCCCTCATCTGAGTGAAACCAGAGAACGTTTCTGTATAAATGGAGAGATGATACGGTCAAAGATTTTTGAAGAAAGCTATCAGACCGTCCGAATGCTTTCTGAGAATATGATGGAGAAAGGATATTGCCATCCGTCTTATTTTGAGTTTCTGTTTTATATGGCAATGGACATGTTCCGTAAGGCAGAAGTGGATATTGTAATTCTGGAGACAGGTCTTGGAGGAAGGTTGGACACGACTAATGTCATTAAGTCCCCTCTGGTGTCGGTGATTACCTCCATCAGCCTGGATCATACGGAATATCTGGGAGATACCATTGAAAAAATCGCATGGGAAAAGGCTGGAATTATAAAAAAAGGGGTGCCCGTAGTCTTTGACGGAAACGACGGACAGGCTTCCCGGGTTATCCGCTGCAGGGCAAAGGAGCTTGACTCCCCTTTCTGTCAAGTGGACAGGCTGGGATATGAGATAACCGGATGTGAAGAAAAGGGCTGTAAGGCCAGATTTTTTAAAGCAGGAGGAGGTTTCGTTGAAGTTACCGTTCCCACCGTTGCGGAGTATCAGGTGATGAATGCCTTTCTTTCGTTTAAGGCTCTTGAGGCAGCAGGGCTTAAGGAAGTCATGGACTTAGAGATATCTGAAGAGCAGGTAAAAGAAGGAATTGCCAGCATGTACTGGCCGGGAAGAATGGAAGAGGTGCTTCCTGGCGTATATCTGGACGGAGCCCATAATCCGGACGGCATCCAGGCTTTTGTCCGGGCAGCAGCCGGTTTGTGCAAAGCAAGGAAGAAACGGGCCAAGCTTTTGTTTTCGTCAGTATCTGATAAGGATCACCATAAAATGATAAAGGAAATTGCAGGTGTACTGCCACTTGATCAAGTGGCGGTGGCTCATATTCATTCGGAAAGAGGGCTTGAAACTGAGGTTCTGCTAAAAGAGTTTCAAAATGCCTGCGGCTGCGGTGTGGAAGGATTTCAGACAGTGGAAGAGGCTGTTTTATACATGCTTCATAAAAAGGAAGAAGGGCATCTGCTGTTTTGTGTGGGTTCTCTTTACCTGATGGGGGAGATAAAGGCGGTATTAAGGAGGAACGGATATGATTGATTTTGAAGCTGAGATTGACAGTTACAGGCCAAGCCTGGAGGTTGATGCCATTGAAGATGCCATTGTAAGAAGTGATTTGACGGATATGAATGACCTGATGATGGATCTTATAAAAGAAATCAACAAGGAATAGGCGGTTAAAATATGGATTATGAAAGAAAAACCCGGGTAATCGCAAACAGCTATTACAACATGGGGCTGGAACGGGCAAAGCTCAGGGACTTATCAGGAGCTTCCGAATGTCTGAAAAAAAGCCTCCATTTTAACAAGTATATGACAGATGCAAGGAACCTTTTGGGGCTGATTTATTATGAGGTCGGAGAAGTGGGCGAAGCTCTTGTGCAATGGGTAATCAGCATGAACTTACAACCAGAAGGAAACCGCGCAGATGAATACCTCGGTGAGATACAGAGAAAATCAGGCACCATGGAGACGGAGCGGCGGGCAGTGAGAAGATTCAACCAGGCCCTGATCTACGCTCAGAGCGGCAGTGAGGATCTGGCGATCCTGCAGCTTATTAAAGTGGTGGAAAGCAAGCCCAACTATGTGAAGGCTCAGCTTTTGCTGGCGCTCCTTTGCATAGCCAGAGAAGATTATCAGAAGGCTGGTAAAGCCGTTTATAAGGTGTTACAGATCGACCGCAACCATCCAAAAGCACTCTATTACAAGTCCCTGGTCAAAGATACGGCCGGAAATGGAAAAAGTGAGCGGGAGCCGGAAAAACGGAAACTGAAAAATGTGCTTTCCCATAGGCAGATGGAAGATGATGATGTGATCATACCCCCAAGCTATCGGGAAAATACCAAGGATCAGGCGGTGGGGAACATTCTTGCCGGGCTTTTGCTGGGAGCGGCGGTAATCTTTTTTCTGGTAATGCCTGCCAAGACAAAATCAATTAATGAACTACATAATCGGGAAATAATAAAATACAGCGAACAGTTAAGCCAGGCCAATCAAAAATCTGACAGCCTGACGGCACAGCTGGAATCCCTGGAAACAGAAAAAAAGACTGCAGAGGCCTCTCTAGCCTCCATTACCAGTGATTCAGACAGTGTTCTGGCCCAGTATCAGGCCGTGATTGGAATCCTTCAGGCCTACAAAAAAGATGACTTTCCGTCCTCGGTGAAAATTTATGCCGGGCTGAATCCGGATCTTATCACTTCCTCCGATGTCCAGGCAATCGTAGGTGAGATAAGAAAAGATATGGTGGAGAATGGCTGTCCGATTCTGGAAGGGCTTGGGGACAAGGCCATGGAGGCAGGGGATGCCCAGACTGCACTTGCTTACTACTTAAAATGCCTTGATTTAAAGCCGGACAGCTGGCAGGCAAAATACAAGACAGCAGTCATTTATAAGGGAATGGACCAGAAAGAGCAGGCCAACGGGCTGTTCTCTGACATCATAAATAACAGCAAAGATGAAGAGCTATCTGCTAAGGCAAAATCAGAACGTGGTTTTTGACATGATTTCCTTAATTTTAGCTAATAAAAGACACTACAGAAGACTAATTTTTTTGTGGTGTCTTTTTTCATTTTCCCGGGCCGTTTCCGGCGGCCGGGTGACGCTCTTTTTGGCATTACGGACAGACAATAAGGAATGGAGGAGTATTGCATATGAATCAACCACACTTTACATATGAAGCAGAGGGGCAGACGCTGATTGTCCATCTGCCGGAGGAGTTGGATCATCATAACTGTTCAGGGCTTAAATGCGAAACCGATTTAATCCTTTCCGAGAACTATATCAGGCGCATTGTTTTCGATTTTTCAAAGACCAGGTTCATGGATTCCTCGGGAATCGGTATCTTGCTGAACAGGTATAAGCAGATGGCTTTAAGCGGGGGTACCATAGCCATCTACGGTGCAGGACCCCAGGCTCTCCGCATTCTTAAAATAGGGGGGATTTTAAAATTAATGAAATTATATGACTCTAAGGAAGCAGCAGTCACAGGTTGAGGAGGAACGTATGTCAGAACAGAATAAACCAGAAATTCTGAAAATGGAATTGGAAGCCCTGTCAAAGAATGAGGAATTTGCCAGAGTGGCAGTGGCAGTTTTTATGGCAAGATTGAATCCCACCCTGGAAGAGGTGGATGATGTGAAAACAGCCGTGTCGGAGGCTGTCACAAATGCGGTCATCCATGGATATCAGGGGAAAGGAGGAATCATTTACCTGGAAGTGGGGATAGATGGCCAGGAAATTTCAGTAACCGTACGGGATACGGGTATCGGAATCCCCGATATCAAGCTGGCCATGGAGCCTATGTATACCACAGATCCGGATGGAGAACGGTCAGGCATGGGATTTTCCTTTATGGAAGCGTTTATGGATCAGGTGGAAGTAGAGTCGGCGGCCGGAGCGGGAACTGCCGTAACCATGAAAAAGAAGATTAACAGGTGAGCCTTATGGATGAGACCATGAGATTGATAGAAATGGCTCACGAAGGAGATAAAGCGGCAAGAGACCAGCTTGTGACCGACAATTTCGGGCTGGTTTGGAGCATTGTACGCAGATTTACAGGGCGTGGTTATGAACCTGAGGATTTGTTTCAAATCGGCAGCATTGGCTTAATGAAAGCCATTGATAAATTCGACTTATCCTATGAGGTGAAATTTTCCACTTATGCGGTGCCCATGATAACAGGAGAGATCAAACGTTTTTTAAGAGACGATGGAATGATCAAGGTCAGCCGCTCCATAAAGGAAATGGGGCTTAAGGTGAAAAACGTCAGGGAAGAATTGGTATATCGTCTTGGGAGAGAGCCTACGGTGGAAGAAATCGCCGGAGAAATAGGGGCCAGCAAAGAAGAAGTGGCAGCTTCCATTGAAGCGGGAGCGGAAGTGGAATCCTTATACAGGTCTGTCAACAAAAATGACGAAAACAGCATTTTACTCATTGATAAAATTGAAGAGGAAAGTTCCGCCCAGGAAGATCTTTTAAACCGCATGGTGCTTCGGGAACTTTTAACGGCGCTTTCCGACAAGGATAGGGAAATCATTATCAGACGTTATTATTATAATGAGACTCAAAGTCAAATTGCGGCAAAGCTTGGAATATCCCAGGTCCAGGTTTCCCGACTGGAAAAAAAGATTTTAAAACAGATGCGGGAAAAATTGTAGAATAAAATAATTTTATACGGCTCATACTAGCTTTGAAAACCAGAAAAAAGGATGTGAGCACGTATGGAATCCGTAAAACATAAGTTTGTCATGGCGCTTCTTGTATTATGCCTAATTGCAGTTGCCGCTGCTATCTGGTATATGATTGCTGCTATGCCGGACGGGACACAGAAAGAAGGGACGCTTGTTGAAGCCATTCCGGGATGGGAGATGATGGTCTCGTGAGCAAGACTGTTTATTTGAATATCAGTCAGATTACTGAGGTGCGGCACAAGGAAATCCAGTTAAAGGATGTGGCGGATGTTTATTGCGACGATACGGCCATCATGAATAAGTGTAAAGCCCTTCGGATCAAAACCATCCATTTGGACCGCAACAAGCGGTATATAGAAAAAACTCTGGATGTAATCAAGAAACTGATAGAAATGGATCCGAATCTTCAGATCAATAATGTGGGAGAGGTAGATTTTATCATAGACTACCATAAGCCCAAACCTCCCGTATGGGCCTGGCAGTGGGCCAAAACCATTTTTGTCTGTATCGTATGTTTCTGCGGTGCATCCTTTGCCATTATGACCTTTAATAATGATGCCAACGTTACGGATGTTTTCAAGGAAATTTACCGGATCATCATGAAGCAGGAGTCCAGCGGATTCACGATTTTGGAGGTCAGTTATTCTGTTGGACTGGCTCTTGGAATTGTGGGATTCTTTAATCATTTCGCAAAATACAAGATCAATACCGATCCAACTCCGCTGGAGGTGGAAATGCGGCTTTACGAAGACAGTATCAGTAAGACTCTGATCCAGAACGATGGAAGAAAGGAGTCGGATATTGATGTTTCTTAAAGAAGTATTTCTTGTTTTTATTGGGCTCAGCGCTGGCGGCATTATAGCAGCCGGCGTTTTTGCTTTTTTGGCAATTATTGGTGTGTTTCCAAGACTGATCGGAGCAACCCATACAAAGAAGCATATTCTGCTTTTTGAGTCGGTTATCATTCTTGGCGGTGTTCTTGGGAATATATGTGATATTTATAAAATTCCCATAGGGTTCGGCGGAAATCTGGTTCTTGGAATATACGGGCTTTCCGTAGGAATATTTGTAGGCATCCTTGTCATGTCCCTTGCAGAGACTTTAAAAGCCCTGCCCGTAATCAGCCGTAGAATTCATCTGGCCGTTGGCCTGCAATATTTGATCCTTTCCCTGGGTCTTGGCAAATTGATCGGGTCCCTGATCTATTTTACAGGGAATTTTGGGCAGTAGCATCAGGAAAAGGATTTATAGAATGTAGGAACGCCCAAAGGGCATGTTATATGCCTGAAAAGAATGGGAGCAAAGGAGGAAAATAATGGAAATAAACAAAAAAGCATATGAGGCTTATGTAAAACAGGTGACACCGGTGCACAAAAGGTGGCCGGGGCTTGTAAAGGCTTTTTTAGTAGGGGGAATCATATGTACCCTTGGACAGCTTACTACAACTTTATTTATGAATGCAGGCATGGAAAAGGAAGCAGCCTCTGCCTGGACTACTCTGGTTCTGATTGCAGCCACTGTCATCCTGACCGGATTCAACATTTACCCCAAGATCACAAAATTTGGCGGAGCAGGAGCCCTGGTGCCGATCACGGGATTTGCCAATTCCGTTGTCGCTCCGGCTGTGGAATTTAAGGCGGAAGGCCAGGTGTTCGGAATCGGCTGTAAAATCTTTACCATTGCCGGTCCTGTCATATTATATGGGATATTAAGCTCCTGGCTCCTGGGAATCATCGCCTATGTATTAAAGGCCTTTCAAATACTGTAGGAATGAACCGGTCAGAGAAATGGAGAGAAAAAATGCAGATAGGAAAAGCAAGTGTTAGATTTGATGAACCTCCGATTATTGAAAGCATGGCTTCCATAGTCGGTAAAAAAGAAGGCCAGGGTCCCCTGGGAAATTTGTTCGATGTGGTAGAGCAGGACGATATGTTTGGAGCGGACACATGGGAAAAGGCGGAAAGCGCCCTTCAGAAGCAGACGGCTGATCTGGCCATTGAAAAGGGGGATATCCGGAAAAAGGACATCCGTTATTTGTTTGCAGGAGATTTACTGGGACAGCTGATCGCCACATCCTTTGGAACGGTAGATTTAGAAATTCCCTTATTCGGCCTGTTCGGAGCATGCTCCACCATGGGAGAAGCTCTTAATTTAGGAGCCATGACTGTGGCAGGGGGCTATGCGGATAAGGTAATGGCCATGGCTTCCAGCCATTTTGCAACGGCTGAAAAGCAATTCCGTTATCCCCTGGCATATGGAAGCCAGAGGCCGTTTTCTTCCTCATGGACTGTTACCGGCTGCGGTGCAGTGATACTCACCAAAAACA
This sequence comes from Lacrimispora sp. BS-2, assembly GCF_040207125.1. Classification (NCBI taxonomy): domain Bacteria; kingdom Bacillati; phylum Bacillota; class Clostridia; order Lachnospirales; family Lachnospiraceae; genus Lacrimispora; species Lacrimispora cavernae. The sequence continues at coordinate 2,014,136 of NZ_CP157940.1, read as the reverse complement.
GGAAAGAAGGAATCGCGGCCATCACCGGAATCACCACAGGACGCATGGTGGACATGGGCATCAAGGATTCCATGAACATGGGGGCAGCCATGGCGCCAGCTGCTTTCCACACCATTCAGCAGAATTTTGACGATTTTCAGGTGGATGAATCCTATTATGACAAAATCATTACAGGAGATCTTGGCCAGGTCGGCCGGACGATCCTGCTTGATTTTATGAAGAATAAAGGACATGACCTGGAAAAGGTGCATACGGATTGCGGGCTGGAGATATTTAACAGTGATAATCAGGATACTCATGCAGGAGGCAGCGGCTGCGGATGTGCGGCTTCCACCCTTTGCTCCTATATACTTCCTAAAGTACAAGACGGCACATGGAAAAGGGTCTTGTTCGTGCCCACCGGCGCCCTCCTTTCCACTGTGAGCTTTAACGAAGGTGAGACGATTCCAGGAATTGCCCATGGAGTTGTCATTGAAAATATGGGAAACCTATAGCCATGCAGAAATATTTGTATTGTTTGTGCGTGGGAGCTTGCTCACTAAGCACAAACGGTACAAATATTTCTATAGGGCGCAGCCCGCATTCATAATTTGGCGACGTATTTCGCCAAATTATGAATGGCATGGCGGACACATAGCCAGTAAAAAGAAAGGAGACAGCCATGGATTACGTGAAAGCATTTTTAGTCGGAGGAGTGATCTGTGCCCTGGTGCAGATATTAATGGACAATACAAAACTGATGCCCGGCCGCATCATGGTTCTTCTGGTAGTAACCGGAAGCATTCTGGGCGCTATTGGTATTTACCAGCCCTTTGCCGACTGGGCCGGAGCCGGGGCAACGGTTCCGCTTCTGGGCTTTGGAAACACCTTATGGAAAGGCGTATCAAAGAGCATGGGAGAGGATGGATTTTTAGGGATTTTTAAAGGAGGATTTACTGCAAGTGCAGTAGGAATCTCCGGAGCATTGATCTTCGGATATCTGGGATCCATTCTATTTAAGCCTAAGATGAAGAACTGATACGATTCGCAAGAAACGAAAATATAAGAAAATATAATGCAAAAAGTGTGCCTCAAAAACCAGTCTGGTTTTTGAGGCACACTTATGTTTCTCTTTATTATTGTTTCCATTTACCTATATCATAGCCCCGCCCCGCTTACCGGAGCAGCATCACAACCGCAGGTGTTTTTTAATAACCTCCCCAGGGAGGAATCTGTGTTGCCCCGCCAGGATTCTGGGGTCCATGCCCAGGTCCGTACTGCTGTGGAATTCCGCCGGGTGAATCTGAATTATCTCCCGGAGGAAGGATGATGGAATTGGCAGAATGGATGGTGCAATACCCTGGCATTGCGTATTTGGAGTCATCTGTTGCCCCTTCTTCTCCCGAAGGAATTGCCATAAATATGGCGGTGGTCCGTTCCGGACAGTAAGGCGTAGGCAGACGGTGGGATACAGAGCAGACCGTTGCGCGTACATGATTGTTGCATACGTCGGTTGGAACTGTGCCCTTTGCAAAATACTCAGTGTATACCGCATTGCCTCTGGGGTCGTTGTTGCAGACACCGGAGACTGCCAGTTTGCCGGATTTGCGGCAGATCTGAGCGGTTTCTATGCTGTCAGGCACTGGAAAACCAGGATCGGGCATTCCTTCATGGACTCTGGTCATGATCTTCCGCCAGATGGGCTTGTGGAAGGAGGCTCCCCCATTTTGCTTCGTAAGTTTCTGGTTGTCGTCGCAGCCGGCCCAGATACCGGCAGTATAATAGGGGGTATAACCTACGAACCAGATATCATTGTTTGCGGAGGTGGTACCGCTTTTTCCTGCCCCTGACATACCGGGAATGTGAGCAGAGGCGCTGGTGGAGCTTGGCCCCGAGCTTGAGAACTTTCTGCTGCTTTCCATGGAATCGGCCATGGCATCGGTTAAAAGAAATGCGGTGGAATCCTTTAATACCCGGTGGGTTTCCGGTGTATTGTCAATCAGCACCTTGCCGTCATGATCCAGAATTCTGGTAAAGAATATAGGCTTTTTGTAAACGCCTCCGTTTGCGATGGTAGCAAAGGCGCCGGTCAGCTCTAAGTTGGAAACGCCGGTGGTGATTCCTCCAAGGGCCAGGGCCGCATTATAATCGGTATCGGTTAAGGAGGAAATTCCGAAATTCTTGGCGTATTCCACACCAAGCTGAGGCGTTACGGTTTCCATCAGGCAGCGGACAGCCACGATGTTCATGGAGTAGATAATTCCGTCACGTATGCTGGAATAGCCTTGATAGCCGGAGCTGTACCAGTTGGAAAAGGTCTTAGTGCCCACCGTGTAAACAGAATCATAATAAACAGATCCCAGGGTGGCCCCACAGGTATCAAGGGCAGGCGCAAAGGCTGTTAAGATCTTAGCGGTGGATCCTGGCTGACGGTATGTGTTGCTGGCCCGGTTCAAGGTTAAACTGGCTGTTTTTTGCCCCCGTCCGCCGCTTATGGCTTTTACTTCCCCGGTCTTCTGGTCCATAAGGACAAAGGAAGCCTGGGGCTGCAGCATTTTATGAAGGCTTTCTCCAAGAATGGTATCCCCTTCTTTTAAAAGATAAGCCTTGTATCCGTTTATATCGTTCTGGATCGCCTCTTCGGTATTATATAAGCCGTCAAATCCCGTATCTCCATTTTCCTTGTGATAACGTTTTATATTTTCCTCAGAGTAATGGGTTGTGGTTCCATCCTCATGGGTGACGGACAGCCTGTATTCGATGGAATATCTGGCGGCGGAATAGTTTTCAGGATTGTTGATTTCCTCGTCTACAATGGACTGGATCTTAGGATCCTGGGTGGTATAAATCGACAGTCCGCCGCTGTAAAGCATGTTGTGGGCCTGAGTGTCCGTGTATCCTAACTGGTCCTTCATGGCTTTTTTTACCTGCTCCACCAGCTCATCCGTAAAATAGCTGTATGGGGTGGAGGTCTCCTTGGTAGCGGTATCTACGTTCTGGATCCTGGAATAGACGTCATCGGACAGGGCCTGATCTTCTTCCTGCTTTGTGATATATCCCTGGTCATTCATATATTGAAGAATTACCTTTTGCTTGTCCGAATTGGCTTTTTCTCCTGTGATCGGGTTAAACTTTGAGGGGTTCTGGGTGATTCCCGCAAGGACTGCACATTCTGATAATGTCAAGTCCGAAACGTCCTTATTGAAATATCTTCTGGCAGCCACCTTGACTCCCAGGGAATTGTTGCCCAGGTTAATGGTATTTAAATAGTTGGTTATGATCTGCTCCTTGGCCATAGCCTTATCCAGCTTGACGGCTAAAAACCATTCCTGCAGCTTTCGTTCCAGCCGTTCTCCGAAGCTCTTTTCCATGCCGCCTCCAAAGACGCTGTTTTTAATTAACTGCTGGGTAATGGTACTTCCTCCGCCTGCGGTGGAATCCCCTGTCAGAACGCCCTTAACGGCACGGAGAATGGATCGCAAATCGATTCCATTGTGCTCCCAGAACCGGGAATCCTCATAGGAAACAAAAGCATTGACCAGATTCTTCGGAAGTTCCTCATAACTGGCTTCCTCCCGGTTGGAACCTGCGGTTACCAGGGTTTCAGTGACGTTTCCGGCGCTGTCATAGACCGTTGTTGCATATTCGTTTGGAACAATGGTTGCGATATCTACGTCAGGAGCATTGTCTATGATTCCTTTTACCATGCCAAAACAGATGCTGGCAGCAACAATGCTGCCAAACAAGCATAGCACAAATAGACTCTTTAAAAAGGCAAGAAATACCTTTGTGGTATATTTTCTTGTCTTTGAATTGGCAGATCTGATCTTTTTCTCTGTCGCTTGTTTGCCGTAATTCATAGGAAGCCTCCTTTCCACTTTATTGCCCATGCTTTTTGGGCAGAGCCTGCCCCGCTTTTTGGGCGTAAAGGAATGCCTGTAAGGCATTACCGGTACATTATACCAAAAATTGTCGTACAATTCAACACCTACCATTTTTGGAGATAATCAGGCAAAATATACATGAAAGCTTGCCTGGGTCTGTACTTTTGGTTATAATGGGGGTGGTCGGTTAAAAATAAGAAATGAGGAAGTTTATGAGAAAGGCTTATAGAATTTTGTATCAGGGCGGCACAGGGGAAATTACAGAGAAAAAGTCCCGGTTCATTGCTAATTTAAAGCCGGTGGAAACAGAGGCTGAGGCTCTGGCATTTATAGAGGAAACAAGAAAAAAATATTGGGATGCAAGACATAACTGCTATGCCTGGATTCTGGGGAGAGGCGGAGAAGAGAAGCGCTTAAGTGATGACGGGGAGCCCAGCCAGACTGCAGGAAAACCCATGATGGATGTTCTGGAAGGAGAAAAGCTTGTGAACCTCTGTGCAGTGGTGACCCGGTACTTTGGAGGGACTCTTCTTGGGACAGGAGGCCTTGTACGAGCTTATTCAAAGGCAGTGCAGGAAGGGCTGAAGTCCTGTACGGCATTAACCGTGGAACCGGCAGTAAAGCTTTCCGTTACTACGGATTATAACGGCATTGGGAAGATCCAGTATCTTCTGGGACAGCGGGAAATCACGACTCTTGGCGTCGAATATACGGACCGGGTGGAGCTTACTGCCCTGGTTCCTGATGAGGCCATGGATAAGCTTCGGGCTGACATCACAGAGGTGACAGGCGGGAGAGCAGGCCTCCTTCCGTCGGGAGAGGTCTATTACGGCATTTTTAATAAAGAAGTAGTCCTGTTTCCGGGCTGATAACTGGATGGCGATCCTGTGCAGATCTGGAAACTGTCGAAATATAGGAAAAAATCTTGCAATATGAAATATAGGATGATATACTGAATAATTGTGATAATGTAAATGAGACTAAGGGCGATCTGGTCCTTAGTTTTTTATGCTTTGTTTAAAGAAGAGAAAGAAGAGTACAGTTTATGAAAATGAAAAGAGAAGACGTAAGAAATGTGGCGATTATTGCCCACGTCGATCACGGTAAAACAACGCTGGTGGACGCTTTGCTTAAGCAAAGCGGTATTTTCCGTGAAAATCAGGAAGTCATGGAACGGGTAATGGATTCCAATGATATTGAGAGAGAGCGTGGAATTACCATTTTATCCAAGAATACAGCCGTCCATTACAACGAAACCAAGATCAACATCATTGACACCCCTGGCCATGCGGATTTTGGCGGCGAGGTGGAGCGTGTTTTAAAGATGGTAAACGGCGTAATCCTGGTTGTGGATGCTTATGAAGGAGTTATGCCTCAGACAAAGTTCGTGCTTCGTAAGGCACTTGAACTGGGGCTGTCTGTGGTAACCTGTATCAATAAGATTGACCGTCCTGAGGCAAGACCAGAAGAGGTAGAGGAAGAAGTATTGGAGCTTCTCATGGACCTTGATGCCAGTGAAGAGCAGCTTGACTGTCCCTTTGTCTATGCGTCTGCAAAAACCGGATTTGCCAAAAAAGGGCTTGATGATCCGGAAACTGACATGGCCCCCTTGTTTACGACCATCATCGATCATATACCGGCTCCGGAAGGAGACCCGGATGCATCTACCCAGCTCCTTATCAGTACCATTGACTACAATGAGTACGTTGGACGTATCGGCGTAGGCAAGGTGGATAACGGACGTATCAGAGTGAACCAGGAATGTGTGATCGTAAACCACCATGAACCGGATAAATTCCGTAAGGTAAAGGTGGGGAAACTGTATGAATACGAAGGTCTTAACAAGGTAGAGGTGCAGGAAGCCACCATCGGCGCCATTGTTGCTATTTCCGGAATTGCGGATATCCACATTGGTGACACCCTTTGCTCTCCGGACAGTCCGGAGGCAATTCCGTTCCAGAAGATTTCAGAGCCTACGATTGCCATGAATTTCATGGTAAATGACAGCCCTCTTGCCGGACAGGAAGGAAAATACATTACCTCCCGCCATATCAGGGAACGTTTATTCAAGGAATTGAATACGGATGTGAGCCTTCGGGTAGAGGAGACCGATTCTCCGGACTGTTTTAAGGTTTCCGGCCGCGGGGAGCTTCATCTGTCTGTTTTGATCGAGAACATGAGAAGAGAAGGCTTTGAATTCGCAGTCAGCAAGGCAGAGGTTTTGTACCAATTTGATGAGAGAAACCACAAGCTTGAGCCTATGGAGATCGCCTATGTTGACGTACCGGAAGAATTTACCGGTGCAGTTATCCAGAAGCTTACAAGCCGTAAGGGAGAACTTCAGGGCATGAGTCCTGCCAATGGAGGCTATACAAGGCTGGAATTTGCCATTCCTTCCAGAGGCCTGATCGGTTATCGCGGAGAGTTTATGACGGATACAAAAGGAAACGGAATCATGAATACGTCATTTGACGGCTATGCGACCTTTAAGGGAGAGTTATCATACCGTAAGACAGGATCCCTGATTGCTTATGAGTCAGGAGAATCCATTACCTACGGCTTGTTTGGCGCCCAGGAAAGAGGAAGCCTGTTCATTGGACCTGGAGTAAAGGTTTATTCCGGCATGGTTATAGGACAGAATCCAAAGGCAGAGGATATCGAAATCAATGTGTGCAAGACGAAAAAGCTGACCAACACCCGTTCCTCCAGTGCGGATGAGTCTCTTAAGCTGACTCCTCCAAGAGAGATGAGCTTAGAGCAGTGCCTTGACTTTATTGATACCGATGAATTGCTGGAAATCACCCCTTCAAATCTTCGGATCAGAAAGAAAATTTTAGACCCTACCATGAGAAAAAGGTCTTCTCTTAATAAAAAATCATTGGCATAATTTGTAATATAAAGGAGGATGCTGCCTTCATAAACCGAAAATTCGGCAAAGAGGCGGCATTCTCTTTTGTTTTCCGGCGTATTCTGCCTGGAACTGTCGATATTTTTGGATTGTTTTCTATCATTTTACAGGATTCTATCACATAAATTTAATATTAGCTGTGAAGCATATTAGCAAATAAGTGAAAGAAGAGGGGAAATACAATGTCAGAAAAAATGATTGAAAACAACAAAGTGAGCGTCATCGGAGAGATCGTCTCCGGCTTCACCTTCAGCCATGAAGTATTTGGAGAAGGATTCTATATGGTGGATGTTGCGGTAAATCGTCTTAGCGAACAGGCAGATATCATACCGCTCATGATTTCAGAACGTCTTATTGATGTGGAAGGAGATTACTCAGGCTTAACGGTAGAAGCCATTGGCCAGTTCCGTTCCTATAACCGTCATGAAGGAACAAAAAACCGGCTGGTACTTTCTGTATTTGTGAGAGAAGTTCATTTTATAGAAGAGTTTACGGATTATACGAAGACCAATCAAATTTTTCTGGATGGATACATATGCAAAGCTCCCATTTACAGAAAAACGCCTTTAGGAAGGGAAATTGCGGACCTGCTCCTTGCGGTTAACCGCCCATATGGAAAATCGGATTACATACCCTGCATCGCATGGGGGAGAAATGCCAGATATGCTTCAGGATTCACAGTAGGAACAAGAGTAAAAGTATGGGGAAGGGTTCAGAGCAGGGAATACACCAAAAAATTAAGTGAAACAGAGTGTGAAAAAAGAGTGGCTTATGAGGTATCAGTCAGCAAACTGGAGTGTGCGGAATAAAAGCTGTTATTTATAAATGTAAAGAACGCCCGGAAACTATGGGCAATAATTAAGGAAAAGGTAAGAAAACTTGCAAAAAAATTAAAATTATGATACTATAATCAGGTTCTAACATAATATGTAAATAATTGCTTTTTAGCTGTTATGAGGTGCTGAAGGATGAATAGAGGTGCGATACAGGTTATATGCGGGGAAGGAAAAGGAAAAACTGCGGCCGCCATGGGTATGGGAATCGGAGCTTTGGCCAAGAACAGAACTGTGATCATGATACAGTTCTTAAAGGGCTGCTCCGGCCGGGATTCTTTTGATATTATGAAACGCATGGAGCCTGAGATGAAAATATTCCGGTTTGAAAAATCTGATGTTTTTTTTGAAAGTCTTTCCAAAGAACAGCAGGAAGAGGAGCGGATGAACATCAGAAACGGCCTGAATTTTGCCAGAAAGGTCGTATCAACAGGGGAATGCGATATGCTGATCCTGGATGAAATCCTTGGACTTCTGGACCAGAACATCATAGAGGCAGAGGAACTTGCAAAGCTGCTTCAGTCCAAAGTTGATGATATGGAGGTCATATTAACCGGTAAGGTATTTCAAAAGGAAATAGAACCTTATGTAGATAGTATTCTGGAAATCAATCATGTTAAAGTTGACAATATAAAATAATAATGATAGTATGGTAACATACATATTAGAGTAGAGGTTGCGTTGCTTATAAGTACTCTGTCCGATGTATCAGGTACAGATGAGGGCAGGGGGAAGGAAGAGACGCCGAAGAAGGGTATGGCCTGAGCATACTTGTTCTGGGCATATGGTTAAGAGCCATATGACTGTCATCCTTTTGGATGGGGAGCTACTTAAAGAAAGATGAGATTACCAGATTCTGAACTTTAAGAGCTGACCCTGTTGTCAGCTCTCTTTTTAATTTATAGGAGATTATGGCTTATGAATTAAAAAATACTCCAATATGGATGTACATGACCCACGAATGCATGAAAACTGCGGGCCGGATGAAAGTTTACTGTGTATGACGAAAAAGAATCAGGAGGATGATATCATGGCAATTTTTGAGGGAGCAGGTGTGGCGCTTGTCACACCATTTAAGGAAAGCAGAGATGTAAACTATGAAAAGCTGGAGGAACTGGTAGAAGAACAGATCGCTTTTGGAACGGACTCTATCATTGTATGCGGTACAACGGGCGAGGCGTCCACCATGACCCATGAGGAGCATTTGGACGTGATCAAATACGTATGCCAGATAACGAAAAAGCGGATCCCGGTTATTGCAGGAACCGGTTCTAATTGTACGGATACGGCGGTTTACCTGTCTAAAGAGGCGCAAAAGCACGGCGCGGACGGGCTTCTTCTTGTATCTCCCTACTATAACAAGGCAACTCAGAATGGGCTGAAGGCTCACTTTAAGACAGTTGCTGATGCGGTGAGGATTCCTATTCTTCTGTATAATATTCCGTCAAGAACCGGAGTAAACATTGCAGCTGAGACCATAGCGGATTTATGTTTACATACCTCCAACATTGTAGGGGTAAAGGAAGCCAGCGGCAATTTTTCAGCCATTGCGGACTTAATGAACCTTACGGATGGCCGTGTTGATCTATATTCCGGCAATGACGATCAGATCGTCCCCATGCTGTCCCTGGGAGGAAAAGGTGTTATTTCCGTTCTTTCCAACATTGCGCCCGCCCAGACTCACGAAATCTGTGAGGCTTATTTTAAGGGAGATGTAAAACGGAGCGCCGCACTTCAGCTGGCTGCCATTCCTCTTATCAATGCCTTGTTCTGTGAGGTCAATCCGATTCCGGTTAAGGCTGCATTAAATCTTATGGGAAAGGCTGCAGGCCCTATGCGTCTGCCTCTTACTGAGATGGAACCTAAGAATCAGGAACGTTTAAAACAAGCCATGAAAGAGTATGGAATTTTATAATCAGTAAACGATATGCCTATGAGGAAACACCCTGCGGGTATACCTTTATGCCCAAAAAGCATGGGCGGGAAAGAGGAAAACATGATTAGGATGATAATGCACGGCTGTAACGGGGCCATGGGCCAGGTGGTATCCCAAATTGCTGCAGAGGAAACAAATATAACCATTGTTGCGGGAATCGATCCCCATGATACCGGACAGAATCCGTATCCCGTATTTCCGTCACTGGAAGCCTGTAGTGAAGAGGCGGATGTGATCGTGGATTTTACCTCCTCTAAAGCAGTGGATGGACTTCTTGATTACAGCGTAAAGAAAAAAATACCTGTGGTAGTATGTACTACCGGACTTTCAGACGAGCAGATGAAAAAGCTTGAGGAGGCCTCCAATCACGTTGCGGTCCTTAAGTCCGCCAATATGTCTCTTGGTGTCAACCTGCTCATGAAGCTGGTAAAGGAGGCGGCGCAGGTACTGGCAGGAGCAGGATTTGATATTGAAATACTGGAAAAGCATCACAATAAGAAGCTGGATTCCCCAAGCGGAACGGCTCTTGCCCTGGCGGATTCTATCAATGAGGCCATGGAGCAGGAATATCATTATGTTTATGACAGAAGCCAGGTCAGAAAAGCCAGAGATAAAAAAGAGATCGGGATCCAGTCTGTCCGTGGGGGAACGATTGTCGGAGAACATGATGTGATTTTTGCCGGAAAGGATGAGATCGTCACCTTTCATCACACCGCATATTCAAAGGCGATTTTTGCAAAAGGCGCGGTTTCTGCGGCAAAATTCCTGGCGGGAAAAGCTCCGGGATTATATACCATGAAAGATGTAATAAAATCATAAATTTTCCAATATCTTCCACCATAATTCGTTCTTCCTTTACACATACTAATCGTAGAAAATGAAAGGAGAATGTATTATGAAAAGGATAAAACCTTATGCAATTACCCTTATTGTCATTATGACAGTAATGTGTCTGACTGCTTGCGGGACCACAAAAGGAAACAATGGAACCACAGCAGGTACCACAGGTGCAACAACCCAGACGACTGCGGCGTCAACGACCAAAACTAATGAAACCACTGCTGTGACTGACACAACAGGCGCCAATGAGAGCACCGGTGTGGTTGATGGTGTTGTTAATGATGTAGAAAAAGGGGTTGACAAAATTACAGGGGAAAGCAATGGCGAGCCAACTTCAGGAGCGACAAAAGCACCATAATAGAAAGCGATTTGTAATAAAAAAGCTTCAGGCATGGAATCTATGCTTGAAGCTTTTTTTATTATAAGATATAATGGTATCGACATATATCTTACCGTATTATGTAAACGGTTCTATTTTATTTATCAAAAGACCAGGTTCAGGCCAAATATCCAGAGGCAATGTCATAATAACAAGAGTCTTCCCGGCAGAGAGGCAAAGTGTTCATGAAAAGGAAAATTGATTATTTTAAATATCAGCGGTATAATGATAAAAGGAAAAAGCCATGGAGAAGTCTTAAGAAAGTGATTCCTCTTAAGAAATGCTCCGGATTCCGTCTGAGAAAAGGCTTGCAGCTTCTTATTCTTTTGGAGGCGGCAGTATTTTTCCTGACCTATGGAGAAACAATTGCAGGAAGTACTGGTGAATTCCTGCCTGTCAGCAGAGAAGCGGAAGCAGAAAAGGAATGGCTGGCTGATGCCTTTTGGGGCCGGAAAACCGGGGAAACCAAAGAACAGGGGCTTTCTGTTGACTGGAAGGAAGGCAGGGTCAAATTCTGGCAAAAGATAGAGCGTGTAATTCTTCAGGGGCCTGATTGAGAAACAAAATCGTAGAAAGGTCATTAGTATTTATAATAACAAAACCAGTTGCAATCCTATTTTTACTGTATTATAATTTCTACTGAAACACCGTGGTTTTATTTGAAAAACTTATAAATTAATTCAGAAAAGGACAGGTGGATACCGTGGAAAAGAGAGAATTGCTGTATGAGGGAAAAGCGAAAAAGGTTTATACAACGGGAGATCCGGATGTATTGGTTGTTTCATACAAAGACGATGCCACAGCATTTAATGGTCTTAAAAAAGGCACCATTGTTGGAAAAGGTGCGGTCAACAACCGAATGACCAACTTTATTTTTAAAAAGCTGGAGGCCAAAGGTGTTCCCACTCATCTGGTGGAAGAACTGAGTGACCGTGAGACTGCAGTGAAAAAAGTGGAGATCATTCCCCTTGAAGTGATCATCAGGAACTATTCCGCAGGAAGCTTCGCCAAGAAGATGGGGATGGAAGAAGGCGTGAAGTTTTCCTGTCCGACTTTTGAATTCAGTTATAAAAATGATGATCTGGGCGACCCGTTCATCAACAGCTACTATGCATTGGCCCTTAATCTGGCCACTCAGGAAGAGATCGATAAGATTACGGAATATGCCTTTAAGGTAAATGAAGTGCTGAAAGAATATTTTGACAGTTTAAATATTGATTTGATCGACTTTAAGATTGAGTTCGGCCGTTATCATGGACAGGTCATTCTGGCTGACGAGATTTCTCCTGACACATGCAGGCTGTGGGATAAGGATACCCATGAAAAACTGGATAAGGATCGTTTCCGCAGGGATTTAGGAGGCGTGGAGGACGCATACGAGGAAGTGTTCCGCCGTCTTGGCATCCGTTAAACAGCACAGAGAGGAAAGGCATCAAATGAATAACGAATTGAATTTCAATTTTGAGGATGAGCTGCATGAGGAATGCGGCGTATTCGGAATTTACGATTTTGACGGCGGCGACGTTGCTTCCACCATTTATTATGGATTGCTTGCATTGCAGCACAGAGGCCAGGAGAGCTGCGGAATTGCGGTCAGCGATACCTGTGGCTTTAAGGTAAAGGTAAGCGCCCATAAGGGGATGGGATTATGCAATGAGGTCTTCACACCGGAAATTTTAGAAGGTCTTCGCGGCGATATCGGCGTGGGTCATGTTCGTTATTCGACTGCAGGCAGCAGCACACGGGAGAATGCCCAGCCGCTTGTGCTCAATTATCTGAAAGGAACTCTGGCAATGGCTCATAACGGCAACTTGGTCAATGCACCGGAGCTGAGACGTGAGCTTGAGTATAACGGGGCCATTTTCCAGACGACGATTGATTCAGAGGTAATCGCTTACCACATTGCCAGGGAGAGGGTAAAAGCCGCTACTGTCGAGGCTGCGGTAGCAAATGCCATGAAAAAGCTTAAAGGCGCTTATTCCCTTGTCATCATGAGTCCCCGTAAAATGATCGGAGCCAGAGATCCTTATGGATTTAAGCCTTTGTGTATTGGAAAACGCGATAACTCCTATATTCTGGTATCGGAAAGCTGCGCCCTTGATACCCTTGGTGCAGAGTTTGTCCGGGACGTCTGCCCCGGGGAAGTGGTGACCATTACAAAGGAAGGCATCACTTCTGATACAAGCCTCTGCCTTGTGGATAAGTCAAAGGAAGCCAGATGTATTTTTGAATATATTTATTTTGCAAGGCCTGACAGCGTGTTTGACGGTGTCAGCGTCTATCATTCCAGGATGTGCGCCGGCCGTGCTTTAGCCATGGATTCTCCGGTGGAAGCGGATATTGTGGTCGGAGTTCCGGAATCAGGCAACGCCGCTGCCCTGGGATATTCCCTTCAGTCCGGAATCCCTTATGGAACCGCTTTTGTAAAGAATTCTTATGTTGGAAGGACATTTATAAAGCCAAAGCAGAGCAACCGGGAATCCGCGGTCAGGATCAAGCTGAACGTGTTAAAGGAAGCGGTGATGGGGAAACGGGTCATCATGATCGACGATTCCATTGTCCGTGGAACCACCAGTGCCCTCATTGTCAACATGCTTCGGGAGTCAGGGGCAAAGGAGGTCCATGTCCGGATCAGTTCCCCGCCATTTCTCCATCCCTGTTATTTTGGAACCGATATACCCAATGAAGAGCAGCTGATCGCACATAACAGGACCATTGATGAAATCCGGGATCTTCTGGGAGCGGATTCCCTGTCTTACTTAAATACTGACCGGTTAAATGAAATGGCAGAGGGACTTCCGATCTGTACCGCATGCTTTAGCGGAGATTATCCCATGGAACCGCCCAAAGAGGACATTCGGGGAGAATACACGGAGTAAAAATGGATATTATTAGAGACGGGGACCGCCGGGCTGATCGTGTTTATCTAGCCGGAGGGTCCCCGGTTCCTCTTCACATCAAATAAAAAATATGTTACTATGAATGTAAATGAAGCCCAAGGAGGAATATAAGAACCATGACAGACAGATACCAAAGCCCGTTGTCTGAGCGCTATGCAAGTAAGGAGATGCAGTATATCTTTTCGCCGGACAGGAAATTTAAGACATGGAGAAAGCTGTGGGTTGCCCTGGCAGAGGTAGAAAAGGAACTGGGACTTCCCATCAGTTCAGAGCAGATAGAAGAATTAAAGGCCCATCAGGGTGATATCAATTACGATGTGGCAATACAGAGGGAAAAAGAGGTCCGTCATGATGTAATGTCTCATGTGTATGCATATGGCGTCCAGTGCCCAAAGGCAAAAGGAATCATTCATCTGGGAGCCACCTCCTGTTATGTGGGGGACAATACTGATTTAATAATTATGACAGAAGCGTTAAAGCTGGTCCGCAGGAAACTGATCAATGTTATTGATGAACTGGCCCGTTTTGCCGACTCATATAAGGACCTGCCTACCCTGGCTTTCACTCATTTCCAGCCGGCTCAGCCTACGACCGTAGGCAAAAGAGCCACACTCTGGCTTCACGACCTGACCATGGACTTAGAAGATCTGGACTATATCATCGGTTCTATACGGCTTCTTGGCTCTAAGGGCACCACAGGGACGCAGGCCAGCTTTTTAGAGCTGTTTGACGGCAATATGGACAAGGTGAGAAGGGCGGATTCCATGATCGCAGAGAAGCTGGGATTTGCAGGCTGCTATCCTGTTTCCGGCCAAACCTATTCCAGAAAGGTGGACAGCCGCGTGGTCAATGTTTTAGGGGGCATTGCCCAGAGCGCCCATAAATTTTCCAATGATATCCGCCTTTTGCAGCATTTAAAGGAAGTGGAAGAGCCTTTTGAAAAGAGTCAGATCGGTTCTTCCGCCATGGCCTATAAGCGCAATCCCATGAGAAGCGAGCGGATGGCCTCTCTGTCCAATTATGTAATGGCAGATGTGATGAACCCGATGCTGGTTTCTTCTACCCAGTGGTTTGAGAGAACTCTTGATGATTCCGCAAATAAAAGATTAAGCATTCCGGAAGGATTTTTGGCGGTTGACGGAATTCTGGATCTTTACTTAAATGTTGTGGATGGGCTGGTGGTATATCCCAAAGTAATCGAAAAGCACATGATGGCAGAGCTTCCCTTTATGGCTACGGAAAACATCATGATGGAGGCGGTAAAGGCCGGCGGGGACAGACAGGAGCTTCACGAGCGGATCAGGGAACTGTCTATGGAAGCAGGCCGGAATGTGAAGGTCAATGGACTTGATAACAATTTGCTGGAGCTGATTGCAGCAGATCCTTCCTTCAATCTTTCTTTGGAGGATTTAAAGAAAAGCATGGATCCCAAAAGATATGTAGGCTGCGCTCCGGCTCAGGTGACTGCTTATCTGGAAGAGGTGGTTAAGCCCCTTCTTGAAGAAAACAGGGGATTTCTGGGGATGAAAGCAGAGATTAACGTATAGAAGCTTGCAGGCAGACGACAGGTATTATGGGAAGTCTGCCTGTTTTTCTGGATTTTCATATCAGGAGGAAGTCATGAGCAGCAATTTGGAATATTACAAGGTGTTTTATTATGTGGCCCAGCTAAATAGCATTACCCTGGCGGCGGAAAAGCTGTGTATATCCCAGCCTGCCGTGAGCCAGGCGGTACGGCAGCTGGAAAAAGCCCTGGACAGCCAGCTTTTTCTGCGGACTTCCAAAGGTGTTCGTCTGACCCGGGAGGGAGAATTTTTTTACGGATATGTAAAAACCGGTTTAGAAACCATCTGGCATGGAGAAAGTATGTTAAACAGGCTAAAAGATCTGGATACGGGCGAAGTGCGGATCGGAGCCAGTGATATGACGCTTCAGTTTTATTTATTGCCCTATCTTGAGAAATTTCATGAGCTGTATCCTGGTATCAAGGTAAGTGTTTCCAATGGGCCTACGCCTGAGACGCTCCGGCATTTATACGATGGCAAGATTGATTTCGGGGTGGTCAGCACTCCCTTTGAAGCAAAGAACGAGGTTATGCGGACCGATGTAAAGGAAATCAGGAATGTGTTTGTGGCAGGGGATAAGTTCCGTTATTTAAAGGACCAGGAACTGGATTATAATATTCTGAAGGAGCTGCCCTGTATTTTTCTCGAAAAAAATACAAGCACAAGAACGTTTATGGATGAATATCTGGCAGGCCATGGGATAGTGGTAGAACCGGAGTTTGAGCTTTCCACCAGTGATATGATCGTACAGTTTGCCATGCGGAATCTTGGGATAGGCTGCGTGATGTCAGGATTTGCACAGATGGAGCTGGAAAAGGGAAATCTTGTGGAGCTGAAGTTCCGTGATGAAATGCCAAAACGTCATTTTACCATTGTCACTGACAGCAAAACCCCCGTATCTCCGGCAGGAAAGCGCCTTTTACAACTGATGACAGGAGACATAATTTAGAATTATGTTGAACATAAATAATATTAATTTTACTTATGCGCAACCTTGCGTTATCATAAGTAAGTAAAAGGTATTTTTCACTCGAAGGAGGAACAATCGAATGGTAAGAGCAATCGTAGGCGCCAACTGGGGCGACGAAGGAAAAGGCAAGATCACGGATATGCTGGCAAAGGAATCAGATATCATCATCCGGTATCAGGGCGGCAGCAATGCCGGACACACGATCATCAACAACTATGGTAAATTCGCCCTGCACCTTCTGCCCTCAGGCGTATTTTATAATCATACTACCAGCGTCATCGGCAATGGTGTGGCGTTAAATATCCCGTTCCTGGTAAAGGAAATTGAGGAGCTGGTAAGCAAGGGCGTTCCAAAGCCTGATATCCTGGTTTCAGACCGTGCCCAGATCCTGATGCCATACCACATTCTGTTTGACCAGTATGAGGAGGAACGTCTTGGCAAAAAGTCCTTTGGTTCCACAAAATCAGGGATTGCTCCATTTTATTCAGATAAATATGCAAAGATCGGATTCCAGGTCAGCGAGCTTTTTGACGAAGAATCCTTAAAGGAAAAGGTTGACCGGGTTTGTGAGACAAAGAATGTTTTAATGGAGCATCTATATCACAAGCCGGCCATGGACCCTCAGGAGCTTTTTAATACTCTTCTGGAATACCGGGAGATGGTGAAGCCTTATGTATGTGATGTATCCAAATACCTTCATGAGGCCATCAAAGCAGGCAAGAACATCCTTTTGGAAGGTCAGCTGGGATCTTTAAAGGATCCTGACCATGGAATTTATCCTATGGTTACATCTTCCTCAACTCTTGCAGCTTATGGCGCCATTGGCGCAGGCATTCCGCCTTATGAGATTAAGAATATTACCACTGTGGTAAAAGCTTATTCCAGTGCAGTAGGAGCGGGTGCGTTTGTCAGCGAGATATTCGGAGATGAGGCTGATGAGCTGAGACGGCGCGGTGGCGACGGCGGAGAATTCGGCGCAACCACAGGAAGGCCAAGACGTATGGGCTGGTTTGATGCCGTTGCATCCAGATATGGATGCCGGATCCAGGGTACTACAGAGGTTGCCCTTACGGTTCTTGATGTGCTTGGATATCTTGATGAACTTCACATCTGTGTTGGTTATGAAATCGACGGAAAGGTTACAAAGGATTTTCCAACAACGGTAGAGCTGAACAAGGCAAAACCAATATACACCACACTTCCGGGATGGAAATGTGAGATACGGGGAATTAAGAATTACGAAGACCTGCCGGAAAACTGCAGGAAATATATTGAATTCATTGAGAAAGAACTTGAAACGCCCATTACCATGGTTTCCAATGGACCGGGTAGAGACGAAATTATCTTCCGTAAATGAGCAGGCAGGAATAAATAGAAAATACAGAGAACAATGAATGGGATTTTCCTATATTGGAATTTGGGATTTTTGAGAAAAGCCGCAGGATTTTGAAATTTTAAAATCCTGCGGCCTTTTATTTGCGCCTTCCCTGCAATTTAGTGCAATGGGCAAATCGCAGCTATGCTCTTATCAGCGGCTGGGTGCTGCACCGGAAGGAACCTCCTAAACTCCTTGAGATCTGGAAATCAATGTACTCCACTGTTATACCTCTTTTCTTCAGATCTTCTGCAATATATTCAAATTGGGGATCTAAAATATACGTAGACTCATTGATTGGAAGTCCATTTACCGCCAAATAGGCTATATCTTTATAAGGAACAGAAATTTTATCCCAATTCTTTAATGATTCTGGAATCCCATTTAGGAAGGCTTCTTCACAAACAATCATCAGCCCGTCTCTTACAAGACTTAATGCGCAATCCAAATGCAGTACATCCTGTTTTAGCGGAACCTCAACTACTTCATAGCCAAAATGGGATAAAAATGATTGAAGCCACAAGTAACCGTTATGATTGGAAGCTAATCCGGAATTACCCACAAAAACCGTTTTGTCTAAAACCAGAACATCTCCGCCTTCTAAAAAGGGACCCTGTTGGGCATCAATGCCTTCTGAAATATCTGGTCTGGGTACAGAGACATAGAAAGCCCCTGTGTTGTAGGCTTCTTTAACAAGGATATTCCTGATTGGCAGAATTTCATTTCTCCGATGGAAGAAACGTAATGATCCTTCAATAATGGAAGGACCAACAGTAAAGAAAGGATCGCGTGCAAAGAAGTTACTGGAACCAAACTCTCTGCCGGCTGTCTTCTCATAGTCAGTGAGCAGCCGTGGACGCACAACCTCAACACCATACTTTTCTAGGACTTCTTTTAAAGTTTCCCGTTCTTTTTCCCATTTTCTCTGACGCTCCGGGAAGACCTCTTTGTAGTTTTTTCCTGCATAATCAACGCCCTCAAGCAAACTTAAGCTTTCCTTTGAAAGAAATGCATCATCGTGAAAGCCTTCCGTCCGGGAGGGATAGATGAACTCTGATTGCGTTAAAACAACTTTTTTTAAAGGAGCAAATTCATTTTTTACTTTTATTTTGTTCGTTTCCATATAAAACCGTTTCCTTTCATGATAATTTCTATTTTGCATAAAACGTAGCATGGCACTCTGTCAGTTTACCTGGGCCCGAACATTCCGGCCGGTGAACCGGCTGTTGTTCCATTTCTGTTAATTATAATATTTCCGGTCACAAACCCACGGCATACAGTGCGTTCATATAAGTGATTTCAGTGATATGAATATAATTGACAATTTCCCTGCATCATGACATTATAAGGTATAGGGTAACCCGATAGTCAAGAGGAGGAATAAAAAGTGTCAGATAATCCGTATCTTACAACCAGTGAATTTGCAAAAGCCTGCGGAGTCTCCAAATATACGCTGTTTCATTATGATAACATTGGCATTTTAAAACCAGAATATGTAAATGATAAAGGCTACCGATTTTATTCTTTGAAGCAATTCTCCACGTTTGATATCACGGAAGAATGAAATTATTATGAAAAAAATCTCCAATAAAGATTATTTACAAATTACCTGGAATCATTTGGCTGCCATGATGAACAATCCTGATTTTTGTAAACATCCATATTGGAGAATTACTGAAAGAGTGCATGCGTTTTCTATTCTTATTATTTTAATGTTCTCTGCTTTTTTCGGACGAGTCCGGTTCCTTTTTATTCTGTCTGATCACCCGGGCGGCCAGTTGGGCGGCATAGAGAAAGATGGGGAGGACGACAGAAGAAAAAATAGCGGCCGTCAGCCAGTTTTTTGCTTCCGGATTATGGGAAAAGGCGGATATTATAGCTATGACATATATGGAGAGAATGAGCACCACTCCGGCCATAGCCAAAGGACGTTTCCATTTCACAAGTATCACCTCCCTTTCTGAACCATTGTTTTTTATTATTATAGCCTATAAAAGAGAAAATAGAAAGAAGGGCTTTTCATTGTTAATAAAAACTTTAATTTTGAAACCTGTACTTTTTTCTGGAAATATAGTAATATTTTATTTATAATATGGAAGACCCTGGAAGGAGTGTAAAACTCTTGAGGAAACGATGGATAGCGGCGGCAAGTATCATCCTCGCCCTGGGAAGCATGATGACTTCCGCGGCAGCGGAAGAGATGGTACAGGGAGAGATGGTACAGGGAGAGGCCGAAAGCCAGCAGGCGGCAGTATCGGACTGGCAATGGCAGGAGGATTCGGGCGGCTGGAAATATGTCAATGCAGCGGGAGAATTCAGAAAAACCCGTTGGGAAGAGATAAACGGATATTGGTATTACTTTGACAATGAAGGATATATGGTTTCTGACTGGACAAGGATCGGCGGAATGAACTACTATTTTTCCGAGACAGGGGAGCTGCAGCTTGGCTGGTGTTACAACGACGAGGAAGAGAAATGGCATTATTTTAATGAAGACGGCATAGCTCAGAAGGGCTGGTATCAGGAGGCAGACGGAAGCTGGTACTGGTTTTCCGCAAGGGGGGAGATGGCTTCCTCCGGCTATAAAAACGTGGGGGGAAAGCGGTATTATTTCTTTGATAATGGACAGTTGGCCGCCAACCAGTATGTAGGCCTTTTCTACATGGACGAAAACGGCCAGAGAAACAAGGAATTTGATATCAGCATAGATGGAAAGAAAACCTCCTCATCGGTTTCTTCTGAGGTGAAGGATGCTTTTACAGAGGCCACAAAGAACATTCCCAGAGATTGGATCAGGAAGTTTAATGCTCAGGGCTGGGAGATTATCTACTATCCCGGAAAAAGGTATTTTTCTGCGCCTATGACAGAAAGCGGCCTTTATTATGTTTGCCATAAACTTGATACTAATTATAAAAAAATCAAAATATGCCAGCCGGAAGACTTAACGGCAGCTTTTGGGGAGTACATCGGTTATGCTTCCGGCTGCTATGGCAGTGCCAGCCAGGATGGGATGGATCTGCTCATGAGCAGGGATTCGGTGGAGGAATTCGTGTACATCCCGGACTATTTTTCTGATGATATGAGGTTTTATTTTGGAAAGCTGGTTGCGGCTTATGTGAGTAGCTCCTATACAAAAGGAGAGATGGAAGAGGAGGCGCCCCGGGTGACGGAAATATTAAAAAGGATATTGTATACATAAAAGCCGGTGTAAGAAAAAGGAAATCAGCTTAATAGGGTTCTCTTACAATGTGCTTAGAGAAAAAGAGGGCATCCCTCAAGTCATTTCATGACTTTTGGGATACCCTCTTTTTTCTTGGGTTATTTATAGAAATTCTAATGCATTTTTTAGTATATGCAGACCATTTTCCAATTCTTCCAGAGTGCTGCATGATGATAATGCTACCCGCAGAAAGGTTTTATGTTCGCTTGTGTTGCATAAAAAGCGGTCGGAGTGAAAGACCTGTATTCCATGTTCTTTAAAGCGGTCTTCCAGATGCTCGCTGCTCAGCTTTGAGCTGATAGGCAGCCAGCGATGAAAGCTATATGGATGCTCATTTAATCCATGGCTGGAAAAGCGATCCTGGTACAATTTGTCTGCGCATTCAGCTAACCGCTTTTTTTCATTTACGATCTGGTGAGCTGTACCGTTTAAAATCAATTCTGTTATGATTTCAGCGTCAAAGGAAGAGGTTTTCACATTAATATTAAAAATACCCTTTAAAATCTTTTCACGGAATTGTTCACCAAATACCATATAAGCGATTCGCAGGCCGGAACAAATGGATTTGGAAGTGCCGCAGATGTAAATGGTCTGATCGGGAATAAACTGGTACATAGACCCTTCATAATCCTTTATAAGCCCGGCAGAGAGGAATGCATATACATCATCTTCAATCAGGATCAGGTTTTGTTTCTGTATAACTTTGGCAAGCTCTTTTTTACGCTGCTGCGAAATCATAACGGTAGTAGGGTTACTGCAGGAAGGCATTAAGAACACTCCGTCAATTCCACTTAAAATACACTGGTTATAAAGCTCTGCCGGCAGCATTCCTTCCTCATCACCGGATATTGGAATAAGCTGTATTTGGAACGTTCTTGCCAGTTCTATAAAGTTTGAATAAGTGAACGTGTCCACTGCGATTTTATCTCCTGGTTCAAATAAGGCATATAAGGTGATTGCCAAAGCGTTTAGTGCCCCGGAAACAATGGCCATGTTCTCCGGTCCGGCTTCAATGCCAAATGGCTTCATCCAGTTAATTCCCGCCATTTTCTGATGCTGCATTCCAGTAGGATCATCGTAGCCAAATAGCTGTTCAACATACTTTTTTCTGGATACCTCCTGAACGGTTTCCACGACCATGCTGTTACATTGCTCAAAGGATGCGATGAATCCAAGCTCAATTAAATTTTTTGGCGTGTTGTCCATTGAGATCGTGATAGGCAGCTTGGCATTAGGTGATACAAAGGTACCGCTGCCGGTTATTGCATAGATCAGGCCTTTCCGCTCACATAGACTGTAGGCCCTTGTGATCGTGGTAAAATTAATGTCCAGAAAGTCTGCTAATTCTCTCTGTGGGGGCAGTTTTGTGCCTGGGGCAAGCAAGCCGCTTTTAATATCCTGTTCCAGCTTCTCCGCAAGAGAAAGATAAATTGGACGTTTTAGCTGGTGTTTTTCCGGCTTCCAACTCATGTGGTAATCCAAAAAAGAATTGACAGGCATAGCCCTGTCACCTCCAATCATATAGTTATCCGAACTTGTAAACATCGTTTGGTTTTCATAATATTGTAATGCATACAATTATACAATTGAATGTATGGATTGTATAGGCTAAAATGTTATAAATATAAAACAATTAGACATCAATAGTGGAGGATCAACATGAATGCAAAAGAAAAAGTCATAGGAAAGGCTTTTAAAACAGCTTTTCCCATGACAATACCGATTATGGCAGGTTTTTTGTTTTTAGGACTTGCTTATGGAATTTATATGAATGTTTCGGGGTTTAATTTTATATACCCGATGATCATGAGCCTGACCATTTACGCCGGCTCCGTAGAATTTTTGACAGTGGGATGGCTCCTGGGTGGTTTTTCACCTTTTAAGGCACTTGCGCTTACACTGATGATAAATGCCAGACATCTGTTTTACGGATTGTCCATGCTGGATAATTACAACTTGCCGGGGCTGAAAAAGATATATCTGATTTTTGGATTGTGTGACGAATCCTTTTCCATTAACTGCACGGCGGACATTCCTGCGGATGTAGACAGAGGCTGGTTTATGATCTTTGTTACGCTGTTAAATCATATATATTGGGTCGTAGGTGCAACAATCGGCGGCTTGTTCGGCTCATTGATTCATTTCGATACCACAGGACTTAATTTTGTGATGACCGCACTGTTTGTGGTGATTTTTCTTGAACAATGGATGAAGGAAAAAACTCATTACAGTTCACTTTTAGGATTAGGTTTATCACTTCTTTGCCTGCTCTTAATTAGAGGCACAAATTTTATCATTCCGTCAATGTGTACTATATTTGGCGCTCTTACTTTACTGAGAAGGCCTTTGGAGAAAGCAGGTGGATTTCAATGACTATGACACTGGGTCAACAGATTATTACCATCGCTATTGTGGTATTGGGAACAGTTATCACGAGATTTTTACCATTTCTTCTTTTTCCATCGGATAAGCCGGCACCAGAATTTATTCAGTATCTTGGAAAGGTACTTCCACCGGCAGTTCTCGGGATGCTGGTCATCTATTGCTTAAAGGATATAAATATCCTTTCCGGAGATAACGGGATCCCTGAACTGATCGCCATAGCAATCGTAACAGGACTTCACTTTTGGAAAAGGAAAATGCTGCTTTCCATTGCCGGAGGAACCATTGTCTATATGCTGATGGTACAGCTTGTATTTTAAGATGAGCATATAATATGGCCTCCAATAAAGATTACATACATTTATCAATCATCGTTTGGCTTCGTGCGAAACAACTATGATTTTTGTAAATACCTTTATTGGAGGCCTTGTAGATCGGTTTTATTAAATGTTATTTATTCTGCCAGTTCTTCCCACAGCTCATACAGCTCTTCCAGCCGCTGCCGGATGGTTTCCTTCTCGTTATTAAGCTCCATCAGCTTTGATACATCGGTAAAAATTTCTTCCTTACCAAGCAGCTCGTCAATTTCTCCGTCTCTGGTTTCTAATTGATGGATCTCATCCTCGGTTTTCTTTAAATCATTCTGGCGTTTGCGAAGGCGGGCCTGTTCTTCCTTTTGCGCCTTCCAGTCCAGCTTGGTCTCGGAGACCTCTTCCTGGGGAACAGCCTTTGCAGAAAGAGGGGCAGCATAGAGGCTGGTCATGATTTCTTTCTTTTCCAGATAGTAGTCATAATTGCCGATGTAATTGACCAGGGTCTGATTGGTTAAATCCAGGATCCTGGTAGCGGTTTTATTGATGAAATAACGGTCGTGAGACACGTACAGAATGGTTCCCGTATAACCTACCAGGGCATCCTCTAAAATTTCTTTTGAGGTAATATCCAAATGGTTGGTAGGCTCGTCCAGAATGAGAAAGTTGGCTTCGGAAAGCATCAGCTTTGCCAGGGATACCCGGCCCCGTTCGCCGCCGCTTAAGTCTTTTACCCGCTTGAACACATCGTCTCCGGTAAACAGAAAAGCAGCCAGGATGTTCCGGATCTGGGTATTGTTCATGGAAGGGTAAGTATCCTGCAGTTCATCGAATAAGGTCTTTTCCATATTCAGCACCTGATGTTCCTGGTCATAATAGCCGATATGTACCTTGGAGCCTAAGGAAATCTCCCCTTCATCCGGTTCTAAAATACCGTTTAATATTTTAAGAATGGTAGTTTTTCCGGTTCCGTTGCCGCCGATGATTGCTACCCGTTCCCCTCGTTTGATTTCAAAGCTGACGTTATCAAAAAGCTGGTTCTGAGGGAAGGCTTTTCCTAGGCCGCGAACGGTGAGAACGTCGTTTCCGCTGATGATATTGGGTTCCAGACGGATCTTCATCTCGTCGTTTATTTCTGATGGTCTTTCCAGAACTTCGATTTTATCCAGCATCTTTTCCCGGCTTTCCGCCCGTTTAATGGATTTTTCCCGGTTAAAAGACTTTAATTTGGCAATGACTTCTTCCTGATGTCTGATTTCCTGCTGCTGGTTTAAATACGCTTTCATCTGGGCATCCCGGATCATGGCCCGCTTTCCGCTGTAATCGGTGTAATTTCCCTGATATACGGTCATAAGGCCGTTATCCAGTTCCATGATCTTTGTGACCACACGGTCAAGAAAATAGCGGTCATGGGCAACGATGATAACGCTGCCGTCGTAATTGATCAGATATCCTTCCAGCCATGCAATGGATTCCATATCCAGGTGGTTGGTAGGCTCGTCAAGGAGAATGATGTCCGGCCTGGTGAGAAGGAGCCGGCCTAAGGATACCCTGGTTTTC
Organism: Lacrimispora sp. BS-2; assembly: GCF_040207125.1. Lineage (NCBI taxonomy): Bacteria > Bacillati > Bacillota > Clostridia > Lachnospirales > Lachnospiraceae > Lacrimispora > Lacrimispora cavernae. The sequence continues at coordinate 1,989,094 of NZ_CP157940.1, read as the reverse complement.
TGGCCGCCGGATAATGCCATGACAGGCTTATGAAACTCCTCTTCCGTAAAACCAAGTCCTTTTAGTACTCCTGTTACTTCACTTTGATAGGCGTAGCCATTTAACAGCTCAAATTCGTGGTTGAGGCGGCTGTAGGCGGTGAGCATGGCTTCCAGTTCTTCTCCTGTGGCGTGCTTCATATCCACTTCCAGCTGTCGGATCCTTGCTTCCATTTCCATGACAGGACGCTTGGTTTCCAGGACTTCCTCATAAACGGTACGGTCTCCGGATAAATCCTGGTGCTGTGCCAGGTAGCCGATGGATTTACCCTTGGAAACGATCACATCTCCTTCGTCGGTAGGAAGCTCTCCGATGATGATCTTTAAAAGAGTGGATTTCCCGGCTCCGTTGATCCCCACAATGGCGGCTTTTTCATGGTCTTCTATGTGAAAGGAAGCATGTTTGATCACCTGGTTGCTTCCAAATGCTTTGCTTATGTTATTGCATGACAGAATCATGTTTCATTTCCTCTTTCCTGCTTGTTTTATGGCATAAAGGGATACCCATAGGGTGTTTCCTCTTTCCTGCTTGTTTTTCAGCGTGTATAAATATACCCGTAGGGTATTATCCTACTATATGAATGTAGGGCAATAGAAATAGTATAATATAGGTCCTTTCTTTTTTCAAGGATACAATGATAAAACCCGTTTGACATTATTTTGTCATGCAGTTATAATAATGTTAGTTTGATTCTAAGTTAAAGAAGGTGAAGAAGTGTCAGAGAAAGAAATTTCCAAAGCAGTGATTACCAGGCTTCCGAGATATTATCGGTATCTGGGTGAATTAATGGAGGATGGAGTGGAACGTATTTCCTCTAATGACCTAAGTGTACGAATGAAAGTGACCGCTTCTCAAATCCGTCAGGATTTGAATAATTTCGGCGGATTCGGCCAGCAGGGCTATGGCTATAATGTAAAATACTTATATGCAGAGATCGGGAAGATACTGGGAATAGACAGGCAGCATAATATCGTTATCATAGGCGCTGGAAATTTAGGACAGGCAATTGCTAATTATGCGAATTTTGAAAAACGGGGTTTTCTCATCAAAGGTATGTTTGATATCAATCCACGCCTGATCGGCCTTGTGGTCCGTGGGATAGAAATCCGCAGCGTAGATGATCTGGAGCAGTTCGTGAAAGATAATGATGTCCAGATTGCGGCGCTGACCATTCCAAAGACAAAGGCGCCGGAGATAGCAGACCGCCTTGTGAAGGCAGGGATCAAAGCGATCTGGAATTTTGCCCATACGGATTTAAGCGTACCGGAGGATGTGGTTGTAGAAAATGTCCACCTATCGGAAAGCCTGATGCGGTTATCCTACCGGGTCTGCAATATGCAGGATAAAACCGAGGAAGAAAGAAACAGACAATCTGAAGAACTGGAGTAACATACCTGCCGGCAGGCGAAGGGAAATCTCTTCGCTGCCGGTAGTTTTTCTATAGACAGAGTTCAAGGAGGGAATATATGAGATATCTGGTAACAGGAGGACAGATGAAGCAGGTGGACCGCTACACCATAGAGAATATAGGGATTCCCTCTCTGGTGCTTATGGAACGGGCTGCCCTGGCGGTTACAGAAGAAGTGATAAAGCTTGGACAGAAGACGGACCGGATATTGGTCTTATGCGGAAACGGGAATAACGGAGCGGATGGAGTCGCGGCGGCCAGAATGCTGCATTTAAAAGGATATACGGTATCTGCTCTATTGGCGGCCGGAGGGGAAAAGGGAAGCAGCGAATATTTGACCCAGGTTTCTATAGCAAACCATACAGGCGTCAATCTGGCAGAAATATCTGATCTCATACCAGGTACCTGCGATATTCTCATTGACGCATTTTTCGGCGTGGGGCTGGACCGGGAGATTCTTGGCAGGTATCGGGAAATCATGGAGACAGTACTCCAATGCAGGCCGAAGTTTACGGTGGCAGTGGATATTCCTTCGGGTATTCATTCCGATACGGGACAGATCATGGGGATTGCTTTAAAGGCGGACGTAACCGTTACATTTGGCTATGAAAAGCTGGGGACCATGCTGTATCCGGGAAAGGAATACGGCGGAAGGGTGCTTGTTGCTGACATCGGTTTTCCGGGGGAGAGCTTAGAACGCCTTAATACAGAATATTTCACTCTGGATCCGGGAGATGAGGAACAGCTTCCAAAGCGCCCGGCCTATTCCAATAAAGGCAGCTTTGGAAAAGTTCTTGTGGTGGCAGGGGCTAAAAACATGAGCGGGGCGGCTTATTTAAGCGCTCTGGCCGCTTACAGGACAGGGGCCGGCCTGGTGAAAATTTTTACTGTGGAGGAAAACCGGACCATCCTTCAAGCAGGACTTCCGGAAGCAATCATTACCACCTATGATGTAGGGGAAGCAGAAGCAGGGACAGATGAATTTAAAAAGCTGCTGGTAAAACAGTGTGAGTGGGCTACCGCCATTGTTCTGGGACCGGGGCTTGGGCAGGAAGGCTATGTAAGGAATCTGGTGGAAGAAGTCCTTGCCAATGCCTATGTTCCAATTGTTCTGGATGCAGACGGGCTGAATACGATAGCTTCAAACCCGGAGCTGACAAGCTATTTTACGGAAAATATTATTGTAACTCCTCATTTGGGAGAGATGGCAAGGCTTACGGGAAGCGACTTAAAAACAATACAAAAACAACTGATTGCTGCGGCCAGGGAATACGCGGACCGGTTCGGCATCACCTGCGTGTTAAAGGATGCGGTGACCATTGGGGCATTAAAAGACCAGAGGACCTATATCAATGGAAGCGGCAACAGCGCCATGGCAAAAGCCGGGGCAGGAGATGTGCTGACCGGGATCATAGCCGGGCTTTTAGCTCTGGGTCTGGAAGAGTCGGATGCAGCGGCTTACGGCGTATGGCTTCATGGCCGTGCAGGAGATACGGTAAAAGAGAAACAGGGAGATCACAGCCTTCTTGCCAGGGAACTGGCGGAAGAAATACATTCGATACGGTAGAGGTCAAAATGATGAAATTATACAGCAGAGTTTATGAAACAATTGATTTAGATGCTATCCGGCACAATATGGAGGCCATGAAGGCGAATCTTAAGGAAGGGACCAGGATGATCGGCGTAGTAAAATCTGACGGATACGGCCACGGAGCGGTTCCGGTAGCCTGGGCCATAGATTCCTATGTGTGGGGATATGCGGTGGCCACCGTGGAAGAAGGTGTGATTTTAAGAAAACACGGGATCAGAAAGCCTATTCTGGTTCTGGGAGTTGTGCCATATGATGGATACGGCCTTTTAGTGGAATATGGAATCAGCTCCTCCATATTTCAGCTTAAACGGGCAGAGCGTCTTTCTGCTTTGGCGGAAAAAGCGGGGAAAAAGGCAGTGGTACATCTGGCGCTGGATACGGGTATGAGCAGGATCGGATATCCTGTCACAGAGGAAGCTGCAGAGGAAGCAGTAAAAATCTGCGGCCTTCCTGGAATTGAAGTGGAAGGGCTGTTCACTCATTTTGCAAAGGCAGATGAAAGGGATAAGACAGCCACAGATAAACAGATGGAAAGGTATCAGAAATTCGTGACCATGCTTTCTGACCGGGGGGTGGAGATCCCTGTCCTTCACTGCTCTAACAGTGCCGGAATCCTGGATATACAGCATGCCAACTTTCATGCGGTGCGGGCCGGGATATCCATTTACGGCATTTATCCGTCAGGAGAGGTTGACAGGGACACGGTAAGACTTAAACCGGCAATGGAATTGAAAAGCTTTATTTCTTACGTGAAAAAAATTGAGCCTGGAACTTCCGTAAGCTATGGGGGGACCTTTACCTCTGACCGGGAGATGACAATCGCCACGATTCCCGTAGGATATGGGGACGGCTATCCAAGGAATCTTTCCGGAAAAGGGGAAGTGCTTATAAGGGGACAGCGTGCCAGGATATTAGGGCGTGTGTGCATGGACCAGTTCATGGTGGATGTGACTGGAATAAAGGCCGCAGAAGAAGAGGATGAGGTGGTTTTGATCGGCAGGCAGGGAACGGAAGAGATTACGGTAGAAGACCTTGCCAGGGCCGGTGGGGGCTTTCATTATGAAATTGTCTGCCATATGGGCAAACGGGTCCCCCGGGTCTATATGGAAAACGGCCGGGTCATTGGTATGAAAGATTATTTTGGTGATTGTTACGAAGGGTTTTGCAAGGGCTGATAACATACTCCATGTCCAAAACATATGATAAGGTATGCGGCGGAAAAACTTAAGTGAATACTCGAGTCAAAGAAGGTCAATACTAGACTTAGGTAAGATTCCTAAATAATTGACGGAGTGTGAGAGTGTGATAATCAGACGTGGAGACATTTATTATGCAGACCTAAGACCGGTGGTCGGCTCTGAGCAGGGCGGGATCCGTCCGGTTCTTATTATACAGAACGACATAGGCAATAAGCACAGCCCTACCGTAATCTGTGCAGCAATTACATCAAGAATGAATAAGGCGAAGCTTCCCACCCATGTGGAGCTGGATACCAAAAAGTGCGATATGATTAAGGATTCGGTAATTCTTTTAGAACAGCTTCGCACCATTGATAAACAGAGACTGAAGGAAAAAATCTGTCATATTGACGAAGAGCTACAGCAGGAAGTGGACTGTGCATTAAGGGTGAGCCTGGAACTGGATACATAGTTCACCGGAATCGAACTTCCTTGACGGATTACTGAGAAAATGATATATTTCTAATTAGTTACAAGAAAAAATACGAATGATAATGGACAAAAGGAGTAGATTTTTAGAATGGACGATGGCAATCCGCTTATACGCGTGATTATTTTTATTGCTTTTATCGTGCTGGACGCAATATTCTATGGATTTGGAGCAGCAATCCAAAACGTGAATACAGGCGAACTGGAGCATCAGATGGAGGAGGGTAGTAAAAAGGCCGGTCAGCTGTTACATATTGTAAACAGGCCGACAAGGTTTGTAAATACTATCCAGATCACCACAAATTTAATCGGTATGGTAACCGGGGCTTTTGTTTTGGAGCAGCTGGGAGCAAGGTTAGAGACTGTCCTGACAAGAGACGGGGCTTATGCCAGCCAATGGATATCCCTTATCAGCCTGCTGCTGGTTTCCGTCCTGCTGGTCGTACTTTTGATCAGCTTTGGCATCATTATTCCAAAACGATGTGCGGCAAAAAACCCTGAAAAATGGGGGTATCGGATGCTGCCTGCAGTATCCATCATTATGATACCTGTTATCCCTTTTACCTGGCTGGCAAATGTGGTGGCTTACTTTGTCTTAAAGCTGCTGGGTATTGATATGGCATCAGATAATGAAAACGTTACGGAAGAGGACATCATGTCCATGGTGAATGAAGGCCATGAACAAGGCGTTTTAGAGGCCAGAGAAGCAGAGATGATTACAAACATCTTTGAACTGAATGATAAGGAAGCCGGGGATATTATGACCCACCGAAAGAATCTTGTCGCTTTGGATGGCGAGATCACTCTTCGGGAGGCTGTGAATTTTATATTGAAAGAGGGATTTAATTCCCGTTATCCGATTTATAAAAAGGATGTGGATGATATTATCGGGATCCTTCATATGAAGGATGCTCTTATAGCCGTAGAAAATAAAAGGAATGCGTCCCGTCAGTTGTGGGAGATCGAGGGACTTCTCAGAGAGGCTCATTTCATTCCGGAAACCAGGAACATTGATACCCTGTTTAAGGAAATGCAGTCCAGAAAGATCCATATGGTAATCGTAGTGGATGAATATGGGCAGACGGCGGGTATTGTGACAATGGAAGATATTCTGGAAGAAATCGTGGGCAATATCATGGATGAATATGATGTGGATGAAGAATACATTGTTCCCTCGGACGACGGTTCCTATGTAGTGAGCGGCATGACTCCCCTGGAAGAAGTGGAAAGGGCCTTGAACATTGAATTTGACGAGGAGGATTATGACTCCTATGATACCATAAACGGTCTGCTGATTTCCAGGCTGGACCGGATTCCCCAGGAAGGGGAAGAGACGGAGGTATCCATTCTGGGATATTGTTTCAAAATCCTTCGTGTGGAAAATAAGATCATTCATACCATCCGGGTCCGGAAAGAGGAACCGGAAGAGAAGCAGGAGGATACGGGCCTTAAGAAAATGGAGGTCTATGAGGAAGCTCCGGAGTAAAAAATGTAAAACCTGCACAGCTGCTATTTGTTCCCAGGTAAAAAGGGGAATCGGCGGCTGTGCATTATTTTCTTGCAAGATAATAAAAATAGTGCTAAAATAAAAAAGATGTTGACTTTTTAACTGACAAGCAGCGACAGCTGCTATTCGGTTATGAGCAAGTAGCGAAGCGGATTGCGAATATCCGCTTGACAAATTATAAGGACGAAATAGAGAAAGAAAAGGAGTGTTGGAAACAATGTCAGGACATTCAAAGTTCGCGAATATTAAACACAAAAAAGAGAAAAACGATGCTGCAAAAGGCAAGGTTTTCACTGTCATTGGAAGAGAATTGGCGGTAGCGGTGAAAGAAGGCGGACCAGACCCTGCAAACAATAGCAAGCTCCGTGATATTATCGCAAAGGCGAAGGCCAATAATATGCCCAACGATACCATTGACCGCGGTATTAAAAAAGCAGCCGGCGATGCAGGTTCTGTTAATTATGAAACCATTACATACGAAGGATACGGCCCTAACGGGGTTGCAATCATCGTAGATACGCTGACAGACAATAAGAACCGGACTGCAGCAAACGTAAGAAACGCATTTACCAAAGGCGGCGGCAATGTGGGAACTCCCGGCTGTGTGTCCTTTATGTTTGATAGAAAAGGCCAGATCATCATTGATAAAGAAGAATGTGAAATGGATCCTGATGAGCTGATGCTGATTTCCCTGGAAGCAGGTGCCGAAGATTTTTCTGAGGAAGAGGACAGTTTTGAAGTAATTACCGGACCAGAGGAATTCAGCGGAGTGCGTGAGGCATTGGAGGCGGCAGGCGTTCCCATGGTGGAAGCAGATGTTACCATGATTCCTCAGACATGGGTGGAACTGACGGATGAAGAGTCCATTAAGAAGATGAACCGGATTTTGGATCTTCTGGATGTGGAAGATGACGTACAGGCCACTTACCATAACTGGGAAGAATAAAGTTTATACACAATAATAAAAAAGTGAGGAAAAGCTTTTAGCAGGCTTTCCTCACTTTTTATATTTTAGTCGATTTCCGTTAAATTCCTTACGGATTTTTCGATTTCTCCAACAAGCTCATGGATCCTATGATAGACAGCTCCGGAGCTTTTTGATATATCTCCAAACTCTCTGGCAACCACGGCAAAGCCTACCCCTGCTTCTCCAGCCCTGGCGGCTTCAATGGAGGCGTTGATGGAGAGGATATTTTCCATGGAGGCAACATTTTGGAGATCACGGGTTTTATTTGTCACTTCGCTTAAGGATCTTTGGATATTTCCTATTTCGGAATCAAGAACGTTGTTTCTTTTTTGTGTAAGGGCTTTAATATATTCAAGATTGACCAGCTGGTTTACAATGTTTCCCAGCATTTGGGCGGAAGCCTGGATCATGTGCTCGGACCGGACCGGAATCTTTTTAAGCGCATTCACGTAAGAATCTTCGTTTACGCCGATCTCTCTTGCAATGCTTCGGAATTTTTCTTCCTCAGGTTCTTTGGGGAGTACTTGTCCACCTATGACAGCGCCTACTTTTTCACCGTTAATGATGATGTCGGTGGAAAAGTCCATAAGCCCTGCATGGCAGAAATAGGCCCCGCTTCCTTCCGCATCGCACTTTTGGCACCGTTGGAGACCTTCCTGGCTCCCTCTGGTGTACTTCATACAAAAATCAGAATAATTACTCCCCTTTGTTATGTAATTGCCTTCTGCGTCTATCACAATGGCTGCCAGGCCGGTGGAGTCGGAAAATTGATTCTGAATTTTTTGCAAAGCATTTAGATCAATGAATTTTTTGATGTCAATCATACTCTTTTTGCCGCCCTTTCTGTAGTAAAGTGCTATACAACTTTTATATATAATATTATATAATATTGGAGAGGGAATTACAAGCAAGTAATGGAGCAAAAGATGAAAAGAAATGAATGTACGCCATAAAAGTGGTACGGTGTTAAAAGGAAATGGAAGAGGATTAAGATTATGGATAGCGACCGATTGTACCGGGTAAAAAAAGAAGATGTGGAAAAATTAAAGGAACTGCTGACAGAATGCTTTGCCGGAGATCCGCTTTATTGCAGCCTGATCCCTGACGGAAACACAAGGAGCCGTCTGCTCCCGGAATTATTTGAATGTGATATTGAGGAATTTTTAGAAACTTGTGAAATATATGCCGACAGCCCGGAAATTAACGGGATCCTTGTGGTGGATGATGAATCCCAGCCTTACAATGCCTTTCATTACTATCTGGCAGAAGCAGCCGCCCTTTTAAAGACGGACGGCTATCTGATCAAGGAAAATCCTTCTTTAAAAACATTCTGGAATTTTCTCCAGGGAAGGGATTATTTGAATTCAAGCTGGACGGAACGGCTTGACCAGGAGAAACGGCTGCACATCATTTATCTGGCTGTGCGTCCTGCTGTGCAGCATCATGGAATATCCTCTCTCCTGTTAAGGGAAGCCATTGACTACGCAGACAAGAATAAGCTCATGATTTCCCTGGAAACACACAATGAAAGTAATGTACAGTTTTATGAACATTTCGGCTTCAAGGTCTTCAGTATTGTGGAAAAGCGTTTTCATTTAAAACAATACTGCATGGTCCGGGAAATAAAATAATGCTTAGTATATATAATAGGACAGGCTTTCCGTAATTTGAAAGCCTGCTTTTTTGTATAATGCCATGGCTGGGGCATTTTGGCCGGATACCTGAAGAGAAAGCTTTTTCAGTTTTTCAGAGCCAGGCCGGGAAAAGCAGGTTTCCAAAAGCAGATAAAGGCAGGCGCTGCCAAGCCCCTGGTTCCGTAAATTTTCCGTAATTTCAAACCCGTAAAAATAGACGCTCTGTCCCCTGAAATCCAGATAACAGGAGCCCACGGGGTTGTCCTTTATCAGAAACGTACACAGGGAAGGTCCTTCTTCATCAGAAGCCATAGATAGCGTAAGAGACGGAGAAAAACGGTTGTCTTTAACCAGACCGGTTTTCAAAGAAGAGGAAGCAGAAAGTGCCATTAAATGCTCCTGATACCAAAGGGAGGCTCCTATGGCATGAAGGGTTTGGACAGTATCCTCACAGATCTCCTCCACAGGGAAGACCAGATCACTGTCGTCCGTTTTCTTCAGCAGTTCTTCCAGAAGCATCATGAAATAACCTTTCTGCCTGTTTGGCGGAAGGGTAAAAGCGCAGCATTCATAGTCCCCGTTATCATTAAAAAAAGTGGAAAGGGCGGATAAGAGGCTGGCTTCGTCGTATAATAAGTAAAAGATACAGTCCTCATCCATCGGAAAGGTGAGAGAAATATGGTCATGTTTTCTGCAGGTTTCCTGCAGGCGGTGTAAGTCGCTGATTTGCGTTTTGCTGGGGGTTTTCGTTCGTATTATATTCATGGCTGGACTCCTGGTTCGTTTTCGTATAGTATAGGTTATCTGAACCTGCAGCGCAAGTGAAGATAAAAGGGGCGTTCTGTGCCCCGTCCATCCGATTATGAAAACATCTTTTTGTTTTCATAATATAGGTTATCTGAGCCTGCAAGGCAAGTGAAGATAAAGGGCTGTCTTTTAGACCGCCCATCCGATTATCGGAAGCGTTTTTGGCTTCCGATAATATAATACAATAAAAAAATGTCAAAATTCAATAAAATATTTTCCATATTGCTGATTGTCTCTTTGAAATTTGGGTGATAGAATAAACACAAGTGAAGGAGTTGGAGGGATTTATTTGAAAAAGAGAGAAGAAATACCGGTTTGCGATACCTGGAACCTGGCGGACATCCTGCCGTCTGAGAGTGCATGGGAGGATCTGTTCCGTGAAACAGAACGCTCGCTTTCAGGTTATAAAAGTTATGAAGGACATCTGGCAGATTCTGGCGAGGTGCTTTTTTCCTGTCTGAAGTTTGATGAAGAGGTATCCCTGAAGATAGAAACATTATTCGTATACGGAAAGCAGAAATCCGACGAAGATACGGGCAATGCCAGATATCAGGAATTTGCCTCCAGGGCAAGGTCCCTTTCCTATGAGGCGGCTGAGCTGTCATCATTTTTGATACCGGAAATCCTGGAAATACCGGAGGAAACCCTTGACAGCTACCGGAAATACACGCCGGAGCTTAAACGTTATGACAGGACCTTTGAGATTATTTTAAAGAAGAAGGCCCATACGTTATCAGCCCCTATGGAAGCCCTGCTGGCAAAATCCATGGAAGCCACATCCGCCCCTTCCGAGATCTTTAATATGTTTAACAATGCGGATGTAAAATTTCCTGAAATAATGGATGAAAAAAATCAGCCGGTCAGGATAACCCATGGAAATTATGTTGCCCTTATGGAAAAACAGGACAGAAGGGTGAGAAAGTCCGCGTTTGAGGCTTTGTACAGCGTCTATGGCCAGTTTAACAATACCCTGGCTGCTACTTTTTCTTCCAATGTGAAGCAGGCGGCCTTTTACGCCAAGGCAAGAAATTATTCCTCTGCCAGAGCCCATTCTCTTGGGGAGAATGAGATTCCGGAGGAAGTGTATGATAATCTTATAAAAGCGGTTCATGAGGGGCTGCCAAACCTTCATGGATATGTATCCATCAGAAAGAAGGCTCTTGGGGTAGATGAACTGCATATGTATGACCTTTATGTACCAATGGTTTCAAGGGAAGAACGTAAAATCACCTTTGAGGAAGCCAAGGTCATGGTGCTGGAGGGCCTTAAGCCCCTGGGAGAGGAATACTTGTCTCTTTTAAGAGAAGGCTTCAGCAACCGGTGGATTGATGTGTATGAAAATGAAGGAAAGCGGAGCGGCGCTTATTCCTGGGGAGTTTACGGAAGCCATCCCTATGTGCTCTTAAACTTTAATGGAACTCTTGACAGCGTATTTACTCTGGCCCATGAGATGGGGCATGCCCTCCATAGCTGGTTTTCCGATAAAAACCAGACCTATGTTGACGCAGGATATAAGATTTTTGTGGCGGAGGTAGCTTCTACCTGCAATGAAGCGCTGCTTATCCGTCATCTATTGGAAACCACGTCAGATAAAAAGGAACGGGCTTACCTTGTGAATCATTTTATGGACAGTTTCCGTGGGACGCTTTTCCGGCAGGCAATGTTTGCGGAGTTTGAAGCAGAGACTCATCGTCTGGCAGGGGAAGGAGAGGTGCTCACTGGGTCGGTCCTTTGTAAAATATATCACAGGCTGAATGAGGAGTATTTTGGCCCGGACATGGTGGTTGATCAGGAAATCGATTACGAATGGTCCAGAATCCCGCATTTTTATACACCGTTTTACGTATACCAGTATGCCACAGGGTTTTCGGCTGCCATCGCCATCAGCAGCAGGATTCTTGAGGGGGATGAGAATGCGCTCAAGGGATATTATGAATTTTTAAGCGGCGGAAATTCCATGACTCCCATAGGCTTATTAAAGCTGTGCGGCGTTGACATGGGGACGGCTGAACCGGTAAAGGACGCACTCCAGGTATTTGCCGGGCTTTTGGAAGAAATGAGCCGGCTTATTTAAGTCCGGTTGCCGGATAGAGGAGAGGGGAGCAGGTATGAATCTGTATCAGATGATATTTAAAAGAAGATCGATCAGAAAATTTAAGAAAGAAGAAGTCCCGGAACAGCTGTTAAAGGACATTCTTTATTTTGGGGAAAATATACCAAGGCTGTACGGGGATATTCAGATTAAGCTGGGAATAAGTGAAAATATGGAAGAGCATTTGCCTGTTAAGGGACTGTGGAAGGTGGAGGCTCCTTATTATCTGGTGTTTTACTCCGAGGAGAAGGAGGGATATCTGGCAAACGCAGGATATGTGCTGGAGCATGTTCTTTTATATATGACAGGAAAAGGGCTTGGTACCTGTTATCTGGGGAACACCAAGGTTCCGGAGTCCGCTCCGCCAGGGTTAAAGCAGGTAATCGTAGTTGCCTTTGGATATCCCAAAACCCTGCTTTACCGTGATCCTGCAACGGCGAAACGGCTTCCTTTAAAGGAATTATGCGTGTTTAAGGAAGAAGCAGGAGAATCCTTAAAGAATATATTAAAGGCTGTCCGCCTTGCTCCGTCGGCCATGAATACCCAGCCCTGGCGTTTTATTGTTTATCGTGATAAAATCTATGTATTTTCCTGCAGGGAATTCCTGCCGTCATCTTCTTTTGTGTCCATGCGGGGAATCTGCATGGGGATCATGCTTGCTCATTTGACTATTGCTGCAGAAGAAATGTGGATGAATGTTAAGCTGGAAGCAGAGGAAACCATGGAGAAAAAGTCTTATAAAAGTGGGGCATATGTAACTACGGCATTTTTGAAAGAGTATAAAGGCTGATAAGATCGATCTGCTGGTACAGAAAGAAAGGGAAGACCCTGAAAATGGGGGTCTTCCCTTTTTATTTATTCCGTATTTTTCAAGGTATTTTACTCAATGGTAATATAGTGATTTTCCTCGATCTGCTTAGGAGTTTCTTTTGGAACAACCAGCTTCAGGATGCCGTTTTCAAAGGATGCCCTGACATCTTCCTGTTTCAGGCCGGAACCCACATAAAAGCTTCTTTTTACAGCACCGCTGTAACGCTCTCTGCGGATAAAGTTTTTCTGATTTTTTACTTCATTTTCGGAAACAGTTTCCGCGTAAATAGTCAGATATCCTTCTTTTAATTCGGCTCGCACTTCTTCTTTTTTATAGCCAGGAAGCTCGATTTCAATGACATAGTCGTTTCCCTTGTCTTCAATGTCGGTTTTCATCAGGGACTGCCTGTCATGATATGCATCCGTAAAAAATGGATCATTGAAAAATTCATCAAATAAGTTATTTCTTTTGGTTAATAACATAAAAGATTCCTCCTTTTTGGTAATATATTTGTCACCGGCTACCCGGTGCATTTCTATTTGTTATACATGTAATATAACACACGTTATCAGCACTGTCAAGAGGTGAGTGCTAATTAGTTTGTAAAAATTCTGTGAAGTCCTGAATTTACGGTTTCACATAAACAAGTGTTGACTTTTACAAACAAATTAATCTGTCATTGAATGTATTGGCCGGAAATGGTAGAATATCCATGTTTGTTAAAAAGAAAGTTGAGGAATATTATTCATGAAACGGGAAATCGATTGGAAAGAGATCTCAGATGGAAAATTATACGGCTTAAACGATATGGTAAAGGCTGATTGCGGCGATTGCAAGGGCTGTTTTGCCTGCTGTCAGGGGATGGGGCAGTCGGTTATCCTGGATCCCCTTGACTGTTTCCGGCTGACGGAAAATCTCCGTTGTACCCTGGAGGCACTGCTTGCAGATAAGCTGGAACTAAATGTGGTGGATGGAATCGTACTGCCTAACTTAAAAATGGGAGGAAAAGAGGAAAGGTGCGGTTTTTTAAACCAGGAAGGGCGATGCGGGATTCATAGCTTCCGCCCTGGAATCTGCCGTCTGTTCCCATTGGGGCGGATCTATGATGAACAGGGGTTTCAATATTTTCTCCAGGTGCATGAGTGCAGAAGGGAAAACAGGGCAAAGGTCAAGGTGCGTAAATGGATTGATACCCCTGATGCAAAGCGGTATGAGAAATACGTGTCAGACTGGCATTTCTTTTTAAAACGGCTGGAAAGGAAAATGGAAGAAGATGGGGATCAGGCGTTGGCAAATAAGATCAGCATGTATGTTTTAAAGCAGTTTTATCTTACGCCCTATGACAGGGACCAGGATTTTTTCGATCAGTTTGGCAAAAGGCTTGAAGCCAGTTCTTTCTTATGATAGAATTGGTAAGAATAGAGAAAAATAAGGGCGAAGAGATCCAAGGAGGAAGCTATGATCAGGCAGTTAATAAACAAAATTCAAAAAACAAAGGCCCCAATCTGTGTAGGTTTGGACCCCATGTTAAACTATATACCAGAGCATGTTACAAAGAAGGCATTTGAAGAATTCGGTGAAACCTTAGAAGGTGCTGCGGAAGCTATTTGGCAGTTCAATAAAGAAATTATTGATCATGTATATGATCTGATTCCATCCGTTAAGCCTCAGATTGCCATGTACGAACAGTTTGGCATCGAAGGCCTGAAAGCGTATACAAAGACTGTGAACTATTGCCAGGAAAAGGGGCTTTTCGTCATTGGAGATGCTAAGAGAGGAGATATTGGTTCCACATCAGCCGCTTATGCTACTGCGCACATCGGTAAGGTGAAGATTGGAAACCAAAGCTTTTCTGCTTTCGGTACAGATTTCCTTACGGTCAATCCATATTTGGGGACCGATGGCGTGAAGCCCTTTGTGGATGTATGCAGGGAAGAAGACAAGGGCCTTTTCGTTCTTGTGAAAACCTCCAATCCTTCCAGCGGTGAATTCCAGGATCAGCTGATTGACGGAAGGCCGCTGTATGAACTGGTTGCAGAAAAGGTCGTGGAATGGGGAGCAGAATGCATGGATGGCACTTACAGCAATGTGGGAGCTGTTGTGGGGGCCACCTACCCGGAGATGAGCAGGATTCTCCGCAGGCTGATGCCAAACACCTATTTCCTGGTGCCAGGATACGGCGCCCAGGGAGGAACGGCAGAGGATTTAAAGCCCTGCTTTAACGAGGACGGCCTGGGAGCTATTGTAAATTCCTCCAGGGGAATTATTGCAGCCTATAAATCTGAAAGCTACGCCCGGTTTGGCGGAGAGCATTTCGGTGAAGCCTCCAGACAGGCGGTTATTGATATGGTTTCCGATATCAACAGGGTATTATAGGGGGATCGCATGGCAAAGGTAAAGGAAATTGCAGTGGTTGCCAGCCAGACACGGCTCGGAGATGATGTATACAGCATGTGGATTAAGACAGAGGAAATCGCTGCCCAGGCAGAACCGGGACAGTTTGTTGACCTATATACAAAGGATGGGGCAAAGCTTTTGCCCCGCCCCATCAGTATTTGTGAGACTGATAAGAAGAAGGGGCTTTTACGGCTGGTGTACCGGGTTGTGGGGGAAGGAACGGAAGAGTTCTCCCATTACAGGGAAGGTGATTCCGTTGAGGTCATGGGACCTCTTGGCAATGGATTTCCCCTTGAAGCCGGCGGAAAAGGGAAAAAGGCATTTTTGATCGGCGGCGGAATTGGAATTCCTCCCATGCTGGAGCTGGCAAAGCATTTGCCCTGCGAGAAACAGGTGGTGCTTGGATACCGGGATGCCCTGTTTTTAAATGAAGAATTTCACCCATATGGAGATACTTATATTGCCACAGAGGACGGAAGCACCGGAACTAAGGGTAATGTTTTAGATGCCATCCGGGAAAACGGCTTAAAGGGCGATGTGATTTTTGCCTGCGGTCCTACTCCCATGCTAAAGGCTCTTAAGGCCTATGCCTTTGAAAATGAAATGGAATGTTATCTTTCCCTGGAGGAAAAGATGGCCTGCGGCATTGGAGCCTGTCTTGCCTGCGTATGCAAAAGCAAGTCAGTGGACGAGCATTCCATGGTTCACAATAAGCGTATCTGCAAGGATGGTCCGGTATTTAAGGCTGAGGAGGTAGAATTTTAGATGAATACGAAAGTAAATCTGGCCGGAGTGGAGCTTAAGAATCCGGTTATGACTGCTTCCGGCACCTTTGGTTCCGGTGAGGAATACAGCGAGATGATTGATTTAAATCATTTGGGCGCGGTGGTTACAAAAGGTGTGGCTAATGTGCCGTGGCCCGGTAACCCGACACCCAGAATCGCGGAAACCTACGGAGGCATGATCAATGCCATCGGCCTTCAGAATCCTGGAATGGAAGTTTTTATTAAGAGAGATATTCCGTTTTTAAAGAAGTATGATACGAAAATCATTGTCAATGTGTGCGGAAAGACCACAGAAGATTATATTGAAGTTGTGGAGCGGCTGGCAGATGAGCCGGTGGATATGCTGGAGATCAACATTTCCTGCCCCAATGTAAAAGAGGGAGGAATCGCCTTTGGGCAGGATCCCAAAGCGGTTGAAGCCATAACAAGGGAAGTTAAAAGGTATGCAAAGCAGCCGGTCATCATGAAGCTGAGCCCCAACGTGACGGATATTGGGGTAATGGCAAAGGCGGCTGAGGCCGGAGGCGCAGATGTGCTCTCCCTCATTAACACCTTGACCGGTATGAAAATCGATATTAACCGCCGCACCTTTGCTGTCGCCAATAAAACGGGAGGATTGTCAGGCCCTGCTATTAAGCCCATTGCAGTGCGCATGGTATATCAGGCTGCCAATGCGGTGAAGCTTCCTATAATCGGCATGGGCGGAATCATGAATGCTGAGGATGCCATGGAATTTATTCTTGCAGGGGCTACGGCTGTTTCCGTGGGAACAGCCAATTTCCGGAATCCTTATGCTGCGGAAGAGGTAGTTAAGGGCATAGAGGATTATATGAAGAAATATCATGTAGAGGATATCAGGGAACTGATTGGAGCTGTACGGTAAGAGGCACTATTTTGGATAGAGAGGATAAAAAAATGGAACAGTATAAGCAGGAATTTATTGAATTTATGGTAGACAGCAATGTCCTTAAATTTGGCGACTTCACACTGAAAAGTGGAAGAAAGTCCCCATTTTTTATGAATGCAGGTTCCTATGTGACAGGAGCGCAGCTAAAAAAACTGGGAGAATACTATGCAAAGGCCATCCACGATAATTTTGGGGATGATTTTGATGTTCTGTTTGGGCCGGCTTATAAGGGTATCCCCTTAAGCGTAGCAACTGCCATCGCTTTTCATGAGCTGTACGGAAAGGAAATCAAGTACTGTTCAAACAGAAAAGAGGAGAAGGATCATGGCGGTGATGCAGGTATCCTCCTCGGAAGCCCCATAAAGGATGGAGACCGGGTGGTGATTATAGAGGATGTAACGACCTCCGGAAAATCCATTGAAGAGACTTTCCCCATTATCAAGGCCCAGGGAGATGTGGAGATTTTAGGCCTTATGGTTTCCTTAAACCGCATGGAAAAGGGAAAAGGGGACAAGGGAGCTTTGGATGAAATCCAGGAGAAGTATGGATTTAAAGCAGCAGCCATCGTTTCCATGGCAGAAGTCATTGAATATCTGCATAACAGGGAGTATAATGGAAAAGTTATTATTGATGATGGTATAAAAGAGGCCATTGACGCTTATTACGAAATCTATGGCGTAAAATAATCCCTTTCAGGGACACCTTTATGCCCGAAACGCGTGGGCGGGAATAAGGAAATACCCTGCGGGTATCCCTTTATGCCCAAGAAGCATGGGCAGGAATAAGGAAACACCCTGCGGGTATACCTTAATGTCCAAGAAGCATGGGCTGAAAGAGGAAAGGAGAGCTTGGTATGGAGAGAGTTTATAAAACTATGAGAAATATAGGCGCTTTAAGTATTGGTGTTGGAATTGTAATGACCGTTATAGGAATTGCCGCCGGGACCATATCAATTATAAATGGAGCGTTTTTGCTGAAGAGAAAATCTGAAATTACATTTTAACTGATATTATAGGAGAGGATGCTGGTGGAAAGGTGTGGCTTATAAGCAGCCTCTCTCTTTTTGGCGCGAGTAATGAGCGGAATGAATATGCTTGCATATTCATTGGGCGAATACCGCGGCAGCTAAGGAAAACCTGTTTTCCATAGCACCGCATATAGATGGAGCTGTTATGATTAGAAATGCGACAAAACGGCAGAAGATGGGTTGGGTAATCTTTATAGTTTACCTGATCTTTTTGGCATACTTTTTATTTTTTTCCGATTATTTCGGCAGGGGGAGCCGGGTCCAGCAGGAATATGCATACAACTTAACCCCGTTTAAGGAAATACGGCGTTTTATTATATACCGCCATGTGGTCGGCCTGGAATCCTTTCTGCTGAATATTGTGGGAAATATTGTTGGCTTTATGCCCTGCGGCTTCTTTCTTCCGGTCATCAGCCGCAGGAGCCGCCACTGGTTTAATACAATGCTTTTAAGCTTTCTGTTCAGCTTAAGCATTGAAACCACCCAGCTTATTTTCAAGGTGGGATGCTTTGATGTAGATGACATGTTATTGAATACACTGGGAGGTATCCTTGGATACATCCTGTATAAAATCATTCAGCATACAAGAGTGAGAATGAGGAGGAAAAGGCGTGCAAAAGCAGAAAAGAGTGTCCTACATTAGAAAGCCCTTTGCAAAAAGAAGCTTTCTGTCCCTGGGACTTGCGATCGGGGCACTTATACTTGGAATCATTGGAATCGTCAGCTCCGTAATGGCTGAAGGGCAGGCGCAGCTTAATGTGGCAGCTGTCTGCTTCTGCAGCCTGTTGATTTCACTTTTTTCACTGGTTTATGGTGTTCTTTCTTTCTTTGAAAAGGAAAAAAAATACATACTGTCTAAAATAGGAATGGGGATCAGTCTGGGCCTTATCATTCTTTGGACAGTGCTTATCATTATAGGAATAAAGGGGTAAAGATTATGGATTATCAAGTATTGTTCAAACAGGAAAATGAGGATATTAAGGAGCGCTTTGAGCTGTCAATGGAGCGGATCGGGCAGATGGCAACGGAACAAACGGTGCCGGAACCTTACCGTGATTATTTTGCCAGGACAGCGTCCTTCATCACCATGATGGGGGAATATCTCCGGTTTACTCAGTCCGGGGACCAGAAAAAGGCTTCTGTGGAGGCTTTAAGGGAATGGAACCAGAAGCTTTATCAGGATATTTTACCCGGCCATTATGAGGAGAGCTATGCGAACCCGGCATATGCGGTATCAAAGCTGGGAGAGGG
Organism: Lacrimispora sp. BS-2; assembly: GCF_040207125.1. Taxonomy (NCBI): domain Bacteria; kingdom Bacillati; phylum Bacillota; class Clostridia; order Lachnospirales; family Lachnospiraceae; genus Lacrimispora; species Lacrimispora cavernae. The sequence goes on along the minus strand of NZ_CP157940.1, from coordinate 1,970,204 downwards.
CTATGGCCAGCTTCTTTCGTATCTGTATAAGGAGATCCGCGGGGATATTGTTTTTGTCCATGAGTGGAGACTTACGGATCTTACCATTTTAAATGAAACGCTGATTGAAATTTACAACATATTTGAGGAGGAAATCCCTGAGGTTTCCAAAATTAAGGAAGTAATCTACTGGTTTGTCAGCGATTATACGGATCATACGGTTACCTTCCGGGTCAGGGAAGGGCTTGATCCGACGCTTTCCTTTGCAGCGGATATCATCCGGGAGAATGACTTAGGGGATCTTCGGTATTTATATTATTTTGGCGAATATATTTCCGATTCAGAATTAAAAACCGCAGAATTCTTAAATTCCCTGCCAGAGGAAAGGGTACGCCTTATGGCGGATACCTATACCGAAGGATACCGCAAAGGATTTGAGGTAATGGGAAGGGATTTAAAGAAAAAGGGAGCAGTACAGATCCGTTATGAGCTGGGCTTTGAGCGCATGGTGAAATATGCCATGGAGAACTTCGAAAAGCTTGGTCTTAAGGTGATCCTTTGCCGTGCGGCTGTCTGGACAGTCAATACCAATGCCGGCCGGAAGTCCGGTTACTACAGTACATCTCCTAACAGACAGTATGATTACGATCATCGTTACGACGATGCACTTTATCTGAATAAAGCCTTTAAAGACCGGAAGGCGGCAGTTTTAAAGGTGGCTTATGAAACCTACAAGGAACAGGCGGCAGCCTTTGCCGGGCCTGCAGTGCTTGAAACCTTTGGAAAAGAAGGCTTTGATCCGGTGAATAAGCCGGAAGCCAACCGTCTGGATGCCAAACAGGAAAAGCTTTCAGCGGAAATGTCCAATGAAACCTCAAGAATTCTCAATCAATACGTACCAGGAGATGAGACCAGCTTCACCATCATTGCTTTTCCGGTACCGGAAATCGGGGAGGATTTTGAAAAGATATTTGAAGAGACCATTGCAATCAACACCCTTGATTATGAGAAATATAAGGCAATCCAGCAGGCGGTTATCGATGTTCTGGATGAGGCAGATTATGTGGAGGTAACGGGAAAAGGAAATAACAGGACCCGCCTTAAAGTGGCCCTTCGTCCGCTGACAGACAAGAATAAGGAAACAAAGTTTGAAAACTGTGTGGCTGATGTGAACATTCCTCTTGGAGAAGTGTTTACGTCCCCAAGGCTTGCGGGAACGGAAGGAACTTTGGCAGTCAGTTCGGTGTATATTACGGATTTCCAGTTTAAAGATCTTGTTATGACCTTTGAAAATGGTATGATAAAGGACTATTCCTGCAGCAATTTTGAGGATCCGTCGGAAGGAAAGGCCCTTGTGAAACAGGTGATCTTAAAGAACCACGATACCCTTCCCATGGGAGAGTTTGCCATAGGTACCAATACCACGGCTTATGCTATGGCCCGTAAGTTCGGAATTATCGATAAACTGCCAATCCTCATTGTGGAAAAGATGGGACCCCATTTTGCAGTGGGCGACACCTGTTACAGCTGGGCGGAGGAAAGCCCTGTTTACAATCCCAATGGCAAGGAGATCATTGCCAGGGATAATGAAGTTTCCATTCTCAGAAAAGAAGATGTATCTAAGGCGTATTTCAGCTGTCATACGGATATAACTATACCTTATGCGGAGTTGGATAAGATAGAGGCTGTCACGGTTTCCGGAGAAAGGGTTTTAATTATTGATGACGGCAGATTTGTATTAGAGGGCACGGAGGAATTAAATATTCCCTTAGCAGGACTTTAATTGCAAAAAATAATTAAAAAAACGAGAAATATCCAAAAATTTAACAAATTATATTAAAATGCTTATAAAAAAGCAAGACTTGCCGATAAGATATATATGGATTTAGTAGTTATACAAAAATAGGATAGATAAAGTGATTGGAGGACAAAGGTGAAGAATTTAAAGATTGGTAATAGAATTGGACTTGCTTTTGGGGCTATCCTTGTGCTGTTTTTAATAGTTTCCACAATTTCCATGGTAAGCTTAAGGCAAAACAACGGTAAATTTGTAGATTTCTTTAACAACGGACACCAGATCGATATGCAGACTCTTGAGATGAGACGTGATATTCAGTCCGCGGCTAAAAATGTAGGATATGCAACCATGAGCCTGGACTTACAGACTACCGGTGAATATATTGATGCTGCAGAGGCGGACCTTGAAGAATTCCGTAACAAGATACAGTTTTTAAGGGAAAACTATCAGGGAGACCAATCCATGGTGGACAGCATCGAGAATACCTTAAATGAGGCTCAGCCTTTTAAGGATCAGGTGTTTAAACTGGCAAGGGAAAATAAGACCAGACAGGCAGCAGATATATTCTTTGAATCATTAGATCCTTATTTCACCAAGGTTCAGGATGATCTGGTGAAAATCAGTGACGATGCCAGTAAAGGAGCCAATGACAATTATATAAACGCTCAGAAGGCGGCAGGAATAACCCAGATAGCAGTGGTCGCTTTGCAGTTCCTTGCTGTATTAGCTACATTGGGCTTTTCGATTTTCACGACCAAGAGCATCGTGGCGCCTATTAAAGAAATCGAGAAGGCGGCAGTGGAAATGTCAAAGGGAAGCCTTCATATCCAGTTAAACTACCAGTCAAAGGATGAGCTGGGAGTTCTGGCTGACAGCATGCGGACCACCATTTCCAATATTGGAAACATGATTGACGATATCAGCAACTTGCTGACATCATTGGCAATGGGTGATTTTCGGATTGAATCCCAGCATCAGGAACAGTATGTTCAGGATTATGAGCCGATTCTTATGGCCATGTGCGGAATCAGAAATAATTTAAGCGAAGCCCTTTTCCGCATTAACCAGTCAGCGGATCTGGTAGCCAATGGTTCGGAACAGGTATCCTCCGGCGCCCAGGCATTGTCCCAGGGAGCTACGGAGCAGGCTTCTTCCATTCAGGAGCTTGCAGCTGCCATAAGTGATATATCAAACCAGATAAACGTCAATGCCCAGAATGCAAAAGAGGCACGTTCCACATCAGAGGAATCAACCAGGAATGTGGCAAAGAGCAGTGAAAAAATGTCAGAAATGAACCAGGCCATGATGGAGATCAGTGATAAGTCCAATGAAATTGGAAAGATCATAAAGGCCATTGAGGATATTGCATTCCAGACGAATATCCTGGCGCTTAATGCGGCCGTTGAAGCCGCCCGTGCAGGAGAAGCCGGAAAAGGCTTTGCAGTTGTGGCGGATGAAGTGCGTAACCTTGCAAGCAAGTCCGGAGAAGCAGCAAAGAACACCACGCTGCTTATTGAGGAAAGCATGCACGCCGTGGATAATGGAACCAGAATTACTGCTGAGACAGCGAAGGCTATGCAGGCGGTTGTGGAAGGAAGCAGACGCATTAATACGATTATTGAAGAGATTGCATTGGCTTCTGACAAGCAGGCGGTGGCAGTTGATCAGGTTGCACAGGGAATTGATCAGATATCCTGCGTAGTTCAGACTAATTCGGCTACAGCGGAGCAAAGTGCTGCGGCAAGCGAAGAACTGTCAGGTCAGGCCCAGATCATGAAGGGACTTGTTGAGGGCTTTGACCTTTATGAGGGTGGCAAGAAGGAAGAGACGGAATCCAGGTCCATGGAATCCCCATCGGAAACGCCGGTTTATGCAGAAGACCAGGAGGTCCCGGCTCTTACCATTGATCCAATTTATTTTGAGGAGCCATCCTCATTTGGAGGCGGAAAGTATTAACCATACATAGTCAGGCGGGAGGCCGGAGAGAGTAAGATATCTTTCCGGTTCTCCCGCTTTTTTGTATCCCTCATGGGGGTGTGGCCAAATTTTTAAGAAAACCATTGACGAAGCAGAAAAAAACTTGTATTATAATTAATAAGTAAAAGTTAATTAATAAGCGATAATTATTAATTAAACTAATAAAATGTATTACTGCAAATAATGAATCTTCACATCAAACAAAAAAAGGAGAATTTACTATGGCAAATGTATCGATTGTTATGGGAAGTGATTCTGATATGCCTGTTATGGCTCAGGCAGCAGATGTTTTGAAAAAACTGGGAGTGGAGTTTGAGATGACGGTGATCTCCGCCCACAGGGAACCGGATATATTTTTTGAATATGCCAAAACGGGGGAAGCAAGAGGCATAAAGGTCATCATTGCCGGTGCAGGCAAGGCAGCCCATCTTCCTGGAATGTGCGCGGCTCTGTTCCCAATGCCCGTAATCGGCATTCCTATGAAGACTTCGGACCTTGGCGGAGTGGATTCTCTTTATTCTATCGTACAGATGCCTTCCGGAGTTCCGGTTGCAACCGTTGCTATAGGCGGAGGAACCAATGCAGGAATCCTTGCAGCCAGGATTTTAGCAGTCAATGACGGGGAGCTTTTAGGAAGGCTGAAGGAATACTCGGAAAACTTAAAAAATGAGGTAGCAGAAAAAGCGGAGAAACTGGATCAGATCGGCTATCAGGAATATTTATCCCAGATGAAGAAGTGAGAAAATCGGAGGCGAGGAGAAAAATGGATTATAAGAATGCAGGAGTTGACATTGAGGCCGGGTATAAGTCGGTTGAATTAATGAAAAAGCATGTGCAGGAAACCATGAGACCCGAGGTTCTTGGAGGAATCGGGGGATTTTCAGGAGCATTTTCCATGTCAGCTTTTAAAAACATGGAAAAGCCGACGCTGGTATCAGGAACCGATGGGGTGGGCACAAAGCTGAAGCTTGCATTTTTAATGGACAGGCACGATACCGTTGGAATCGACTGTGTGGCAATGTGTGTCAATGATATTGCCTGCGCAGGCGGAGAACCTTTGTTTTTTCTGGATTATATTGCCTGCGGCAGGAATTACCCGGAAAAGATCGCGGAGATCGTCAAAGGGGTTGCAAACGGCTGCAAGCAGGCCAATGCTGCTTTGATCGGCGGTGAAACAGCGGAGATGCCGGGGTTTTATCCTGAGGACGAATACGATCTTGCCGGTTTTGCAGTTGGCGTGGTGGATGAGAAGAATCTTATTACCGGGGCTGATGTGGCAGAGGGAGATGTTCTCATAGGAATTGCCTCTTCCGGCATTCACAGCAATGGCTTCTCACTGGTGCGCAAAGTCTTTGACATGACAAAAGAAAGCCTGGATACCTATTATGAGGAGCTGGGTAAGACTCTTGGCGAAGCGCTGATCACTCCTACCAAAATTTATGTAAATACACTAAAAAGCGTAAAAGACAGCGGGGCAGTGATCAAAGCCTGCAGCCATATCACCGGAGGCGGTTTTTATGAAAATATCCCCCGTATGCTTCCCGAGGGCATTCGGGCGGTGGTCGAAAAGAACAGCTATCAGGTGCCTGCCATTTTTGGCCTGCTGGCGGATAAGGGCGGTATTGAAGAAGAAATCATGTACAATACCTATAACATGGGAATCGGAATGATTTTAGCAGTGAAGCCGGCAGATGTGGATAAGGCTATGGAAGCGATTCATAAGGCGGGAGAGGTTCCCTATGTAATCGGTCATACGGAAAGAGGAGAGAAGGGCGTGACTTTATGCTGAAAATCGGTATATTGGTTTCCGGCGGGGGAACCAATCTTCAGGCAGTTTTGGACGCCATAGACTGTGGAAGGATCACAAATGCAGAGGTAAAGGTGGTCATCAGCAATAACCGGAACGCTTATGCCCTGGAAAGAGCCAGAAACCATGGAATTGAGGCTTTCTGCGTTTCTCCCGGGGATTTTCAGGAAAGAGAAGAGTTTTATGAAGCGCTTCTTTCGAAGATAGACCAGTACTGCCTTGATCTGATCGTTCTGGCCGGATATCTGGTTGCTGTTCCGGCAACCATGATACAAAAGTACAGAAACCGGATCATTAACGTTCACCCGTCCCTTATCCCGTCTTTTTGCGGAAAAGGGTATTATGGGCTTAAGGTTCATGAGGCTGCCCTGGCACGGGGAGTGCAGGTTACGGGAGCCACGGTCCACTATGTAGATGAGGGGATGGATACGGGACCAATTCTTTTGCAGAAGGCAGTAGAGGTCCGGGAAGGAGATACGCCGGAGATTTTACAGCGGCGTGTCATGGAAGAGGCGGAATGGCAGATCCTTCCCAAAGCCATACAGCTGATTGCAAACGGACAGGAGGAATCGTAATGAAGATTTTGGTCATAGGCGGAGGCGGGCGGGAGCATGCCATTGTATGGAAAATCTCCAAAAGCCCTAAGGTTGATAAAATATATTGTGCTCCCGGAAACGCAGGAATCGCAGAGCTTGCGGAATGCGTGGATTTGGGGGTAATGGATTTTGACAGGCAGGTGGCATTTGCCAGGGAAAAGGAGATCGATTTAACCATCATAGGACCGGATGATCCCCTGGTGGCCGGAGCGGTGGATGCATTTGAAGCAGCAGGGCTAAGGGTGTTCGGCCCCCGAAAACGTGCTGCATTGCTGGAAGGCTCCAAGTCATTTTCCAAGGATTTGATGAAAAAGTATGAAATTCCCACAGCGGCATATGAAATCTTCGATTCTCCGGGGGAGGCATTAAGCTATGTGAAAACAGCCCCAATGCCCATTGTATTAAAGGCTGACGGCCTGGCTTTGGGAAAGGGCGTTTTAATATGCAGCACAAAGGAAGAAGCTGAAAACGGGGTAAAGGACTTGATGCTTGATAAGCGGTTTGGCTCCGCAGGGGACCGGATCGTGGTGGAAGAGTTTATGACTGGCCGGGAGGTATCGGTGCTTTCCTTTGTAGATGGAAAGACTGTTAAAATTATGACATCCGCCCAGGATCATAAGCGGGCAAAGGATGGAGACCAGGGCCTTAATACGGGAGGAATGGGGACCTTTTCTCCAAGCCCCTTTTATACGGAAGAAGTGGACAGGTTTTGTAAGCAATATATTTATCAGGCCACTGTGGATGCCATGAAAGCAGAGGGCCGGGAATTTAAGGGGATTATATTCTTTGGTCTGATGCTGACGGAAAAGGGCCCCAGAGTATTGGAATATAATGCCAGGTTCGGCGACCCTGAAACACAGGTGGTGCTTCCCAGGATGAAAAATGACATTGTAGAGGTTTTTGAGGCCTGCATTGACGGGACGCTGGATCAGGTAGACCTGCAGTTTGAAGATAATGCGGCGGTCTGTGTGGTACTGGCATCGGATGGTTATCCGGAAAAGTATGAAAAGGGGTATCCCATTACAGGGCTGGAAGCATTTCAGGGGCAGGACAGATATTTTGCCTTTCATGCAGGAAGTAAACTGGACGGCAGCGGAACAGTGGTGACCAATGGCGGAAGAGTGCTGGGAGTGACGGCAATCGGAAGAGATTTAAAGGAAGCCAGAGCAAATGCCTATCAGGCGGCGGAATGGGTTTCTTTTGAGAATAAGTATATGAGGCAGGATATTGGCAAAGGGATTGAGTAGTCTGAAGAAGAGGCGGGGAGATAAGCGTGTCTGAGCGCTAACAGCTCTCCTGTATATCCGGATGATTCCCGGCTTATAAAACAAAAAAGCACAAGACGGCTTATTAAAGCCACCTTGTGCTTTTGAATTATTTGATTGGCAGAAGTTCGATGTAGCCTCTTGAGCCTATAGGCTCAAGCTGGATTCGGGGGTTTGATGAATCCCACTGTGCATCAATGACAGCAGGATCGTACTTCCCGATAGCTGTCTGCACATCTTCGATGGCCTTACAGTAATCCTCTTCAGCAAAGGGTTCTCCCTGAAACATCAGGTATTTTGCGGCAGGAAGCTCAATAACATCAAATCCATCGGGAACAATCCCATCATAAGTCACCGGCACTTCAACGCCCTGCACATACTCCGAGGTGCCGGGGGCAATATGCTTTGCGGGCAGCCACAGGCAGACCGGTTCACCGCCAATGGATTTGATGCTTTGCAAAAGCCCCCACACATCACAGCCAACCTCCTGGCAATAAGCGAAATAGTCGGCAGCTTTTACCCCTCTCTTGATCAGTACCTTTCGTTCCGGCTTTTCCATAACCTGCACAAATACACTTTTTACAGTTTCCATCTGTTTCTCCTTTCCGGGTATTCGATATTTGACTCCATAAGGTGTGAAAAGATAGAGCGGAACAGGGCTTTTCGCATACTCCTTGGGATTGCACCCGAACTCACGGAAGAATGCCCGCTGATAGCCGTCTACACTGCCAAATCCAAGTTCCAAAGCTGCATCTATAATTTTGCAGGATTCATCCCGCAGTTTGATTGCTGACTTAGAGAGCCGAAAGCGCCGAATATAATCGGCTGGCGTCATGCTGGTGTGCTGCAAAAACAGACGATAGGAGTACCACGGTGAAAAATATGAAACGCTTGATAAAGCAGTCAATGTGATATTCTCAGACAGGTGTTCTGCAATATAATCCTGCATCCGCTGGACAGCTTCGATTTTTTCTTCCATCTTATCACCTCCTTACGTTTCTTATCTTACATCTCCAGTAGGAGAAATTTCTCGATTATTTTTGCTAATCTGGTATAAGTTTACCGCGTAATCATTCCGGAATCCAGCTCATTTTTCCCATGTGGCTGGACGGGATAAGTTTATGGGGATTTTTGTATCCGAATTTCCTTTTGCGGAATTAATCTGCATTTGTGTTAAAAAGATGCTCTCACTCAAATCAGTATTTTTGAAGTTCGCGTCACGGAGGTCAGCACCTAAAAAATTAGTCTTTCTTAAACTGCATCCTGAAAAACTTGCCGCGATCATTAATGACATACTGAAATTTTTTCTGTCAAGATTTGCTTTCTTAAAATCTTTCCCCAAATAATTTGCACCGTGAATTTGATTTGACGAAGCATTTTCCGAAATCACGACGCTTATTTGTTTTAATACTTTATTCACTTTTGATCTGTATTTTGAGAGATCCAGCGTAGAAAGATTATCCATGGGCTGCTGTACCATTTGTTCATTCTCTGTGATAAGCAAATCAATTGTTGATTTTAGAAGTTGGTCTGATGTCAAAGCAAATGCCTCAACCAGATACCATAGCATCTGATGTAACTGATATACAATCATAAATATATTAAAAAGTTTATCCTCTTGTTCCGGATTCATGTTCCATGTTCCATCTGGCAGATAAAGCTGGGTTGTTCTTTGTCCCGCTCCGAAACAGTCATAGGCTAAACAGCCTTTGTAATTTTTGTCGGCCAGTTTGGAGTGAATTTTGCAGCGAAAATCTGAATCCAGATATTTACATGGTGTTCCAGCCTCTTTATTTCCAGGAAAACCATCTATTTTTGCGCAGTATAAAGCAACACAGCATAATCCGCTGCATTTCTTGCAATCAATTTTCAACTTTGTTATTAAATTATCATATTTACGATCTACTTTATCATTGGTCATGATTTCACCGCCTTAGAATTTCTGCTTAAGTTCCTGTTATAAATAGTGAGTAAGCATTTTTACCGAATCAAGTAGGGGCGCGGATTGCGAATAACCGATTGGCTGGTCATCATACCATGCATTGCAGAAAACTTCCTCCAAGCATGAACTGTTTGATTCCGGTAATGCAACAAAATAGCTGGCAAGTGCATAACACCTGCCAGCCCTTTTTATAAAGTTCCGTTTTGGATACGATCTCTGAGGCCTAAAATTTTATCCCGGATGAGAGTTATGGTTTCTAAAAAAACGGTATCATCCATACCGCTGGGATCGTTAAGTCCCCAATCTTCCCGATATTTGCAGGGCAGGGACGGACACTTCTCATTGCAGCCCATCGTTATAACAATATCTGCCGAAGGAATCTCAGACAGGAACTTGCTATGCTGGGTCTGCTCCATATCAATTCCGTAAAGCCGTTTCATAAGCCGTACTGCATCCTGGTTGATCTGTGGCGTGGCTTCTGTCCCGGCAGAATAGCTTTCAAAGGTATCTGAGGCAAGGTGCTTGCCAAGTGCTTCAGCTATCTGGCTTCGGCAGGAATTATGGACGCATACAAACGCTATTTTGGGTTTATTCATTTACAAAACACCTCCTGTTTTCATTTGCTGCCCGCACCAGCTTAACAGGTACATAGAAGCTGTAAGAGCACATTACTGAGCCAATTGGATAAAAGGACAATTTATTTTTCCAGTCTCCAGATATTTCTGCCCGCCGGCGGCTCTGCCATGAATGGTTCAAACACCCGGTCAGCCAAAATACCGCCCCATAGATATCCTAAGGGAATGGTGAAAAATTGCAGCGTATTTCTTGCTGAATAGACATGTCCCTGCACGGAGCAATGCCAATGCAGAGCTGCATTTCTATTCTCCTTTTATAACCCTGGTTTTCGTTTAAAGTTAAAGTTACTGAAAGACCAGTTTATTCTATCTTACCATAAATAAAACCGGAAAACCACAGCAAATATGCAGATTCCGAGGAGCTGTACCATAAAACCTTTAGGAACGTGGAGCAGGCCGTGGCCTTTCCTGGCAGATTGATGATTATGGTGAAGCTGTTTGATTCGATTAAAAAAATATTGACATGGCCCGGTTTTCATGATATTGTATCTCACAGGTGATGCAATATGACAAAAGGTCAATTGGAAGCTAAAATCAGTGAAGTCGTCAGTAAATTTGAAGTTGAATATATGGGCAGGGGTCCAAAGATGGTCCGTACCTATGTATTAAATGACATGATCATTGTCAGGTTATTAGGATTTTTAAGCCCTTCTGAGAAAAAGCTTACGGAAAGTGCCCAGGGTATTGAATTGCTTAAAAAAGTCCGGACTTCCCTGTTTGAGGGCGGAAGAGAATACCTTGAGAAATTATTAACAGAAGTCATGGATGTGACCGTTATCAGCACTCATTCCGATATCAGCACCAAAACAGGTGAAAAGATCATTGTCATAACTGTTGATAGGAATTTAGAGGAGTTTTACACAGTTAAATAACACCGGAAGACGTCGCAAAGTAGAATTATCATTCTAAGTTGTAAGTAAGCCGATATCCATTTTATGGATATCGGCTTTATATATATAAGGAAGGAGGCGATAGGTGAACAGGAAAACACCGAAACAATGGAAATCATAAGAGTTTTTCAGTTATGTGCAGAAGGTATTCGGCATGAGTCTGAAAAGGCTTTGGGGAAAATAGCAGAAGGATCTCATGCATGGAATATTAAAATAGAAACTATGTAATACTTAATAAAATTGGGAAATGAAGGTTGAAGAAAACCATTTTAACTACATGGTTTGCGCCGGACCCATATTTGGTGCAAACATCAGATGTGCATCATGGCGTGCGCAGGAACGGAGGAAAATATGCTGGAATGTTTACGTGATATGAATTTACCCGAGTATGTAATGGATATATTGGTTCAGTCAAAAGGTGTTGTTATTCCTAAGACAAGGGAAGATTTGCTGACGCTTGCAATGGGAAATTCTGAGAATACCGAGTTTGATATTGAATATGAAGTGGAAGGCAAAGGCAAGGTATTGGAGGCCACCGCTGTAAAGTGTAAAAATGGAGTTGTAGTCAATTATACGGACGATTACATGAGAAGGCGTGATCCTGACTGTCTGTTAATTGCAGATCATAAACCAACGGATAAACCCAGATATGAGGAGATTTATCATTCCGATTTTAAGACCCTGAGAACGGAAACCTTAGACTGGCTGAAACAGCAGGAGCTGATTTTCTTTCCATTTAAGTCAGGCGGACTTGAATATGGATATGATTCAATCCTGATCGCTCCCTTAAACGCCGGATTTTTCGCTGCCGGACTTGCAGATTTACAGGGATTTTTAAATATTGACCAGATTTCTTCCGACTTTAAGCCAAGAGCAGTTGTATTTCTGGCTCCTCCATTCAGACATACTCATTTTGACAGAAAGCAGATCGTGGTTCATAACCGTCTGGATGGAATTCATGAAGTTTATTCCTATAATTTATATCCCGGTCCAAGTGCCAAAAAGGGCATTTACGGAGTTCTTCTTAATATAGGAGAAGAGGAAGGCTGGGTTACAGCACACGCATCAACGGTAAAAGTAATCACTCCTTATGACAATGAGATCGTCATCATGCACGAAGGCGCCTCCGGAGGCGGAAAAAGTGAAATGATCGAAGACATTCACAAGGAAATGGATGGCAGAGCCATATTAGGAAGAAATACGGTTACAGGTGAAAAGAATTATCTGGTATTAAGTGAAACCTGTGAATTGATACCGGTGACAGATGACATGGCATTATGCCATCCCAAGATGCAGAATGACAGCAAAAAGCTGGTGGTAAAGGATGCAGAATCCGCGTGGTTTTTACGCCTGGACAACATCAAATGCTATGGTTCCTCTCCCCAATATGAAAAAATACTGATCCAGCCGGAAGAGCCTCTTATTTTCTTAAACATGCAGGCAGTACCTGGTGCCACCTGTCTGGTTTGGGAACATACCCTGGATGAAAACGGAAAGCCCTGTCCCAACCCCCGCGTTGTTTTACCAAGAAGACTGGTTCCCAAAGCCATTGATACTCCCGTGGAAGTGGACGTGAGAAGCTTTGGCGTACGGACTCCGGCATGTACAAAGGAAAACCCGACATATGGAATTCTTGGCATTCTCCACATACTGCCTCCGGCACTGGCCTGGTTATGGCGTCTTGTGGCCCCGAGAGGATTCAACAATCCAAGCATTATCGATTCTCTTGAAATGACCAGTGAAGGAGTCGGCTCTTACTGGCCTTTTGCAACCGGTAAAATGGTAACTCAGGCAAATCTTTTGCTTGACCAGATTTTAAGTTCAACCAATACCCGGTATGTCCTGATCCCCAACCAGCATATCGGCGCATATGAGGTAAGCTTTATGCCCCAGTGGGTTGCCAGGGAATACATTGCCCGCCGAGGCAGTGCCAAGTTTAAACCGGAGCATCTTGTGGAAGCGCGCTGTCCGCTTCTTGGCTTTGGCCTTGATTCCTTGAAAATTGACGGCCAGTACATCAGAAGAGCATTTTTAAGACCGGAAACCCAGCAGGAGGTAGGTATTCAGGGCTATGACGACGGAGCAAAGATCCTGACAGACTTCTTTAAACAGGAGCTGATGAAATATTATACCGATGATTTAAATCCCTTAGGAAAGCAGATCATAGATATGTTTCTGGCAGGTGCCACGGTCAAGGAATATCTGGAAATCATTCCCATGAGGTATTAGAATTGTCGGAAGGCCGTGGGTTCCAGAGAACCATGTACTGGTATACTAGTGCTTGACAATGAGATTCATTTCGCTTATTCTATGTATGAACAGAATTTGAGAAAAGAGGTCATGATATGCGGCTGACAGAACGGTATCCCAAAGAGACTGGAAGGGAATATGCACTCAGGATGCTAAAGGATAATATCATACATCTTGATCTGGTTCCGGGAAAGCTGCTGAGCGAAAATGAATTATCCTCAGAAATGAATTTGTCCCGGACCCCGGTGAGAGAAGCCTTGATTGAGCTGTCAAAGGTGAAAATCGTGGAAATTTACCCCCAAAAGGGAAGCGCGGTGGCTTTGATCGATTATAAGCTGGTGGAAGAGGCGCGTTTTATGCGCAATGTTCTGGAATGCGCGGTAGTGGAGCTGGCCTGTAAGACGGCTGGGGAAGATGCGGTCAGGGAGTTAAAAGATAATGTAAAGCTTCAGGAATTTTATCTGGAAAACCGTTCACCTGAGCAGCTTCTTAAGCTGGATGATGAATTTCACCGGCTGCTGTTTCACATAACCGGCAAGGACCAGGTTTATCAGCTTATGGACAGCATCACCATTCATTTTGACAGGATACGCAGCATGTCTCTGATTGCAGTAAAGGATTTAAAGACAGTTTCCGACCACCAGGCCATTGTGGAAGCCATTGCTGCAAAGGAGGGTGATCTGGCAAAAGAACTGATGGATAAGCATTTATCCAGATATAAGATTGATGAGGAAGCCTTGCGAAGAGAATATCCGGGGTATTTCCTGTGATTCAACCTTTATGATTCATAATGCATAATGAAAGCGGTAATAAGAGAGGGAAAGCCCTATCTCTTATTACCGCTTTTCTGATGACCGGATGCAAATCATTGAGAACAGCCGGAAGCCTGTACATAATACATAAAAAAATAGTCAATATTTATGAAATATGCTGATTGAACTACTAGTATACTAGATATATACTTAAAACAGGACTTAATAGCCGCAAAGAAACGGAGGTATTCAAACATGAAAATGATTATGCGTTGGTTTCCCTTTGGGGATGACAGCGTGACCCTCGGCCAGATCCGCCAGACACCGGGAGTTTCCGGTGTAGCCACCTGCCTGCCCAAGGTACCAGTGGGACAGGTCTGGTCCCTGGAGACCATAAAAGCCCTGAAAAAGGAAATCAATGAGGCAGGTCTTGAGATGGAGGTAATCGAAAGCGTCAATATCCATGAAGACATAAAGAAAGGCCTTTCCACCCGGGATGAGTATATTGATGCTTATATAAAGACACTGGAGCATTTAAGCCTGGCAGGGGTTAAATGCCTCTGCTATAATTTTATGCCTGTAATGGACTGGGCGCGGAGTGATCTTGCCTTTCAGACGGAAGACGGAAGCTATGTTATGGCTTACCGCCACGATGAGGTGCTTCAGATGAATCCGGAAAAAATGGCAAAGGCCATGGAGGGAAAAGCCAGAGGATACTCCCTGCCGGGCTGGGAGCCGGAGCGGCTTTATGCCATGGCCCAGGACATTGAGTTTTACCAGTCCATGACAAGGGAGCAATACTGGGCCAATATGAAGTATTTCCTGGATGCAGTAGTTCCTTATGCGGAGAAGTATGATATTAAAATGGCGATTCATCCAGATGATCCGCCGTGGCCTCTTTACGGGCTTCCAAAGGTCATTACCAATGCGGAAAATATCCGGACGTTTCTTGACTTAAACAACAGTCCCTATAATGGGCTGACCTTATGCACCGGCAGTCTGGGAAGTGATTTAAGCAATGACATTCCAGCCATGATGCGGGAGTTTGGAAACAGGAAGCGGATACATTTTGCCCACATCAGGAATGTTCACCATATTTCGGAAAAGGATTTTGATGAATCGGCTCATCTTTCTTCCTGCGGGGATTTAGACATGTTTGCCATTGTAGAGGCTCTTTATGAGTCCGGCTTTGAGGGATATATACGCCCGGATCACGGACGCATGATCTGGGGAGAACAGGCCCGTCCGGGATATGGCCTGTACGACCGGGCCATTGGGGCAAATTACTTATTAGGTCTTTGGGAAGCCATTGATAAAACCCATAAAAACAGAAAATAGGAGGCATGGATTTATGAAACTGAATCGGTCCTGTTTAACAAACCGGGAAGCCTGGGAAAAGGCTTCTGTAAAGCTGCCGGAATTTGACTGGGAAAAAATGAGGTCGACCACGGATCAGTCGCCGAAATGGATCCATTTTGGTGCAGGGAATATTTTCCGGGGATTCATCGCAGTGCTGCAGCAGCGCCTGCTGAATGAAGGCCTTGAAAAAAGCGGCATCATAGCAACAGATACGTTTGATTATGATATCATTGATAAAATATATACTCCCTTTGATAATATGACCATGATGGTCGGCCTGAAACCGGACGGAACCATGGACCGGGAGATAGTGGCAAGCGTTGCCAGGGGCGTAAAGGCTGATGTGGGCAATGAAAAGGATTTCGGATATCTGGTAAAGGCTTTTGAGAATCCATCTCTGCAGATGGTGAGCTTTACCATAACCGAAAAAGGATATTCCCTTGCTAATTTCCGTGGAGAGCTTTTTCCTGTTGTGGAAAAGGACATGGAAGAAGGCCCGGAAAAAGCCAGCCATGCCATGAGCGTTGTGACGGCCCTTCTTCTTAAACGGTATCTTGCAGGAGGCCATCCTTTGGCATTGGTCAGCATGGACAATTGCAGCCATAACGGAGAAAAGCTAAAAGACAGCATCCTTTCCATTGCAAGGGCATGGACTGAAAAGGGGTTTGCTTCCGGGAACTTCCTTTCCTGGGTCCAGGATGAACATAAGGTTTCCTTCCCCTGGTCCATGATCGATAAGATCACTCCCCGTCCAGCAGAGGTGGTGCAGAAATTACTGGAGGAAGATGGAATCGAAGATATGGCGCCCATTATCACCGGCAAGAACACATACATTGCCCCCTTTGTCAATGCGGAGATCCCTCAGTATTTAGTGGTGGAAGACCGGTTTCCAAACGGACGTCCTGCCCTTGAAAAGGCTGGGGTATACTTGACGGACAGGGATACGGTAAACAAGACAGAGCGGATGAAGGTTACCACCTGCTTAAATCCCCTGCATACTGCATTGGCGGTGTTCGGCTGCCTGTTGGGATATAACAGCATAGCCGCAGAGATGAGGGATGAGGATTTGACAGCCCTTGTGGAGCGGATCGGTTACAAGGAAGGCCTGCCGGTGGTTACGGATCCGGGAATCTTAAGCCCTGAGGATTTTATCAGGGAGGTCATTGAATACCGTCTGCCTAATCCATTTATCCCCGATGCCCCACAGAGGATTGCAACCGATACCAGCCAGAAGATCCCCATCCGCTTTGGAGAAACCATAAAGGCTTATCTGGCAGATGATCATCTGGATGTCCGGAACCTGACCGCTATCCCGCTGGCAATTGCCGGCTGGCTCCGCTATCTCCTTGGTATGGATGATGAGGGAAAAAACATGGATATCAGCAGCGATCCAATGCTTTCAGAATTAAAAGAGCAGTTAAAGGGAATCAGGCTGGGAGAAAAGCCTGATGGAAAAGAGGGACTTGAAGAGATCCTTTCCAATCCCCTTCTTTTTGGAACCGATTTGGTTCAGGCAGGTCTTTCCGGAAAGATCGAGGCCATGCTTTATGAAATGCTGGAAGGTCCGGGAGCAGTGAGAAAGACATTACACCGGTATGTAAAATAATATGATGAAAGTGGGGAACTCCTGGTTATTGAAACCAGAGGTTCCCTGTGCTATAATTGGCCTGTCAAAAAGAAAAGTACCAGAAAGGTGGACAAGACCCGTGAACATACAAATTTTTGGAACCGGAAAATGTTTTGATACCAAGAAAGCACAGCGCTATTTCAAGGAACGTGGAATCAAATATCAGTTTATTGATATGAAAGAAAAGGGGCTGAGCAAAGGCGAGTACAATGGAGTCAAGCAGGCAGTAGGAGGACTTGATGCTATGCTTGATGAAAAATGTAAGGATCAGGAAGCCCTGGCGCTTATCAGATATATTGCCGGTGAGGATAAAGATGAAAAGGTCTTGGAGAACCAGAAGGTATTGAAAACACCTATTGTCAGAAACGGAAAGCTGGCTACGGTTGGATACCAGCCGGAGGTGTGGAAAAATTGGAGTTAGGGATTGCGAAGATCCGCTTGACAGAAAGGAGCCAGGAGAAGGTATGATGAAAAAACCGCAGAAAGATCAGATGTGGGTATTTAATAAGGACATAGAAGGAGAACAGGCTTCAGAAGGTGTTGTCAGAAAGGTTCTGGCATACTGTGATGGCATGATGTGTGTGGAAAATCAGTTTGAGAAGGGAGCAGTGGGAAATCTCCACAGTCACCCTCATACCCAGATCACCTATGTTGCCAGCGGAAAGTTTGAGTTCACCATAGGAGATGAAAAGAAGGTCGTAGAAGCAGGAGACAGCCTTTTAAAGCAGAATGGAATCACCCATGGCTGCGTATGCCTTGAAAAGGGAATACTGGTAGATATCTTTACACCCATGAGAGAAGATTTTCTATAAATAAGGAGTCTTCCAGGAAATAAAAATGGAACATGGGAAACAAATCTATTGATAAAAATGGTATTATATGCTATAAAGAAAGCACAGTAAGTTAAAGGAGGTGATAGGGATGGGAAAGTATGTTTGCGAGCCATGCGGATATGTGTACGATCCTGAAATCGGTGATCCAGATTCTGGCATTGAGCCAGGTACTGCATTTGAAGATTTACCCGAAGATTGGGTTTGTCCAGTTTGCGGAGTTGGTAAGGACATGTTTGTTGAAGAGTAATATTGCGGCCATACCATGCCCCAGGGCAAATGGCCGGCAAATAAAACCTTCAAGCTATCGGCAGATGATCTGCCGGGCTTGAAGGTTTTTTTGTTCTTTTGAGAATCAGCCGGAGTACGTATCTTTCATCATAATAAATGGAAGGTCAGGACAAGGGATGCAAATACGATAGAAACCATGGAAGTAAGCTTTATGAGAATGTTGATCGATGGTCCGGAAGTATCCTTAAACGGATCTCCTACGGTGTCGCCTACTACTGCGGCTTTATGCTGGCTGCTTCCCTTTCCGCCATGTGCGCCCTGTTCAATATACTTCTTTGCATTATCCCATGCGCCTCCGGAGTTAGCCATCATAACTGCAAGTACAAAACCGGTAACGGTATTACCGGCAAGAAGAGCCGATACACCTTCCGGCCCTAATAACAAGCCAATAACAATAGGAATAATAACGGCTATCATGGCCGGTGCGATCATCAGCTTTTGGGCTGATTTTGTACACATGTCAACGCAGGAAGCATAATCCGGTTCCGTTTTTCCTTCCATAATCCCGGTTATGGTCTTAAATTGACGGCGGACTTCCAATACGATTGCCTGAGCAGCTTTGCCAACGGCTTCCATGGTAAGAGCAGCAAATAAGAACGGTAATACACCTCCAATTAACAATCCGACCAGTACTTTTGGATTGGTTATGGTTAAATCCAGATTTAAATCCGGCTGGATCTGATGTACTTTATCAACATAGGAAGCAATCAGTGCAAGAGCAGTCAAGGCAGCGGATCCGATAGCAAATCCTTTTCCTGTAGCAGCAGTGGTATTGCCCAGAGAGTCAAGGGCATCTGTTCTCTGTCTTACGGAAGCATCCATATGTGTCATCTCGGCAATGCCGCCGGCATTGTCAGCGATTGGTCCGTAAGCATCCGTGGCCAGTGTAATTCCTAAAGTGGATAACATTCCAACTGCAGATAAGCCGATGCCGTAAAGTCCGAGATTAAAATCATTGGCGCCTCCGGAACAATAGTAACTTACAAGGACAGAAATGCTTACAATTATTACCGGTGCGACAGTAGAAAGCATACCAAGGGATAATCCGCTGATAATTACTGTTGCGGCTCCGGTTTCACTGGACTCCGCTAATTTTTGGGTAGGGCTATAGGTGTCTGATGTGTAATATTCTGTAATAGCTCCGATTAAAACTCCTGCAATCAATCCCGAAAGAATGGCAGCATAAAGTCCCATATGATCGGGAAGCATCAGCTTTATGATAAAAAACGCTGCAATAATAATGATTGCTGCACTAATATAGGTACCGGTTCTCAGCGCTTTGAGAAGATTCTTCTGAGAGGCTCCTTCCTCTGTCTTGACAAAAAAGGTGCCAATGACGGATGCTGCAACACCCAGAGCTGCAAGGAGCATGGGTATGGACACGCCCTTGAGTCCATATCCTGCGGCAACCGCAAGAGCAGCAGTTGAAACAATGGAGCCAACATAGGATTCATAGAGATCAGCCCCCATTCCGGCTACGTCCCCTACATTATCCCCTACATTATCAGCAATAACAGCCGGATTACGCGGATCGTCTTCAGGAATACCGGCTTCCACCTTACCAACAAGATCTGCCCCCACATCTGCAGCCTTGGTAAAAATACCGCCGCCGACCCTGGCAAAGAGGGCCATACTGGAGGCGCCCATACCAAAGGTCAGCATATTCGCTGTTATTTCTGCAATTCGTTGGTCTGCCGGAAGATGACGAAAGGCTGCGTTTAAAATGAAATACCAAATAGAAAGATCCAGAAGACCAAGTCCAACTACGGTAAAGCCCATAACGGAACCGGCTGAGAAGGCCACCTGGAGTCCTTTATTTAAGCTTTTTGAAGCTCCTTCTGCGGTTCTGCAGTTAGCCATAGTTGCCGTCCGCATGCCTATGAACCCGGACAGACCTGAGAAAAAGCCGCCCGTCAAAAATGCAAACGGGGTAAAAAAGCTTAAGAACCCGTTAAAGGCCATAACCAGTAAAATACAAAAAACTGCAATAAAAAATATTGCGACCCCTGAATACTGCCGTTTTAAGTAGGCATTTGCCCCTTTTCTTACAGCTTCAGAGATCCGGGTCATCTCTGAGGTGCCCTCTGGCTGTTTTTTGACACGAAGAAACATGACCCAGGCAAAGAATATCCCCAACAATGACCCCATTGATACAAAATAAATTGCATCCATTAATTCATACCTCCTGTTTTGTATTTTGATGACTTCATTATAGTACCAAATAATATATAATTTCAATAAAAAAATGAATGAATTTACTAAAAAAAGGTGAGATTTATCATAATTATTATGAAGAAATCCGGATTTTTTCATTATTTTTAGCATTTTCTTAACAGCGTTTTTTGCTTTTGATTCTGCAATTATAACCGAGTCTGTGGATATCTAATAATGATGATATTCGGATTTCACAGGATTATTATCGGCAATATTAGTAATTTTATTATTTCTTTCCGGACTTAGTATCCTGGGAGACATTGCTTATTTTGCTGTCCTGCAATAACCTTTCATGGAATGCACCCAAAGAATCGCTTTATCAGTATTTTAACAAAGTAATAAAACAGCGCATAAGAAAGCCTCTGCCCTCATGGATGAAGGCAGAGGCTTTCTTATGCGCTGGTACTTTTATGGGCAGGATGCCTGCTGCAATTTTTCTCCGGCAAGCCATTGACCGGCAGATATTAATTCATGCCCGGTCCTTTGCTTTCAGATACAAGGGGAGGGGCAACAGTCCCTTCATTCTGGTTATTGGCACCCTGGGCTGCCTGAGCAGTCTGAGTTGTCTGGACAAATGCAGATTTTCCCGCTTTTTGCAGATATTCCATGATTCCTTTTGCATCCGCCTCTCCCAATGCCTTATACTGTTCCTCTGTTGACAGAAACAGGGTCAAGTCGCTGGTGTGGTTTAAAAAGCCGTGTTCAATGATAAAGCCACGGATTCCATACATCTGGGAATAACGGGGAATTGCATAGTAATCGGCCTGGCTTCCGTCGGGAAATAAAGTTCCGTTCTCTGAATCCCGGAGGATCAGTCCCCGGTTGTGAAGCCCCAGAGTGTTTAACTGCTTTAAAATGGTATTGGCGGCTTCCTGGGACTGGAGGGCCAGATCATTGTTATAGCGGCCGGTCCTGGGAGCCATGGAGCTGACTCCATAAGCATTTTTCACTGTACCGTTTCCCAAAGCCGAGTCAATGTGCTGGCTTACAAAAAGATCCGCATGTACGGAGGCGGCAAAAGCGGCACGCTGATCCAGAGGGACGGTGGTTTCCGCGCTGTCCTTTGTTAAATAAACCGTATAGTTGGAAAACTGCTCCAGATACTGTTTTGTATAAGTGGCGATCTTCATGGTGATTTCATCTTCATAGTAGGTAATTCCGTTATATTCAAAGTGGCAGCCGGAATAATGTCCGCCTGTCTTGCCGTGGCCCGGGTCCAGGACGACGATAAAGTTGGAGCTGCTGCGCATGCCTGGTCCGATTTCAGGCGTTGCTGTTTTGGTTACCGGAGGAGCAAAAGCTGGCCCGGTTTCTTCTTCTGCCCATGAGACGGAAGAGGAGGTGGTGGAAATAAGAACGGCAAGTAAAAGGGCCTTAGCGGCGGCTGGTATTAAGTTCTTTAATTGAGTCATGATCGATCCTCCAGAATAATGCGTTTTGTCTTACATTATACCACTATTTGGCAGATTCTGTAAATGGCCTTCTAGGAATTTGTCTCTTGTTGTGATAAAATGTACCGATATAGAAATAACTGAAAAAGGAGACTGAAATATGAAGTATTATTTTGCCCCCATGGAAGGAATCACCGGCTATATTTACCGGAACGCTCACCACAAATTTTTTAAGCAGGTAGATGTGTATTTTACTCCTTTTATCGTGCCCACCCAGAACCGGAAATTTACCTCCAGGGAAAAAAATGATTTTCTGCCGGAGCATAACGTGGGATTGCATGTGATTCCTCAGATTCTCACCAACAAGGGGGAAGATTTTATATGGGCGGCAAAGGAATTAAAACAATTTGGATATGAAGAGGTGAATCTGAATCTGGGCTGTCCCTCTCCAACGGTGATTTCTAAGGGCAGAGGGTCCGGTTTTCTTGGGGAACCGGAGCAGCTTACCATATTCTTTGATCAGATTTTTTCTTCATTGGACATGAAAATCTCAGTAAAAACCAGGATCGGAAAGGACAGCCCTGAAGAATTCGGAAGGCTTATGGAGATTTATAACAAATATCCCATAGAGGAACTGATCATCCATCCCCGGATCCAGAAGGACTATTACAGGAATCAGCCTGATTGGAAAGTAATGGAGGAAGCGGTCTCTTTAAGCAAGAATCCCTTGTGCTACAACGGAAACCTGTTTTCAGCAGAAGATTATAAGAAATTCATTGCTGCCTTTCCTTCTATAGGCTGTGTCATGTTTGGAAGGGGAATGGTGGCAAATCCCGGCCTGGCAGAGGAAATAAAGAGCGGAGAGAAAATGGAAAAGAGGCAGCTAAAAGCCTTTCATGACGAAGTTCTCAAAGGATATGAAGAGATCATATCCGGGGACCGCAATGTCCTGTTTAAGATGAAGGAGTTATGGGCTTATATGATCCAGATGTTTGACGGGGGCGAAAAACTTGGCAAAAAGATCCGGAAGTCCCAGCACCTTTCCGATTACAGGGCAGTGGTTGACAGCCTGTTTGGAGAACTGGATTTAAAAGAAACTGGAGGAGCATTTGGCGGAGAATAGGAGTAATATGTACGCTTATAAGAAAAATACAAAATGATTATAAATTTTTTTAATTAATGATTTGACGTTTCAAGCTTGAACCTATAGTTACGATAGGATATCATCCTGGGGCGTTACCTTACTTTCGGTATGTGGAGAGATGCCTTTTTGTTTGGCTCTGCCAATGCGCTGCAGATCCGTCTGCAGACTGTTGGAGTTCCCCTTTCCTCCCAGGCATTGTCCATGCTTCCTTGCCTGATCACGTTAGGGCCCTGTTTGGCTCGGCCCACAAAAATCACGGGCCGGAAAGCCTTATATTCGTGGCGCCAGATAAGAATTTTGAGGGCTTTTTATTTATAATGTTCATATTAGTGATAACGCTTGAAATCTTACGATGTAAGACTTCAGGCGTTTTTTAACCGAATCAAGCAGGGGCGCGGACCGGGAATATCCGTTTGACTTAATCTTGCGGCTTTTGTCTGCCAATAATAAAAAAATCAGATCATTTAAAAACGAATATTTTGTATCCCGGTAGTTGAAATTAACTATATGTTGTGGTATATTTTTACATATGAGATTCGATAACAGTTATTGATACTAATATAAAACATGGAATGGCGGGAATTATAAATGGATAAGGCAGATGGAAAACAGGATATTCTGGAATATTTTAAAGAGGTTAAGTCACTGGAGGGAATTTTAGACGGAATCCGCAAGGATTGGGATTCTGCATCATATGACCTCTGTCACCTCTCCGTAAAATTCACAGGGTTCTGTAAGAAAAATATGAGCCTGGAAGAACGGTTTGAGGCGCTTATCCAGGCGGCGGTGGAACTGACGACCCAGGAGGCGCCGGATTGGGAGTATATAGGAGCAAGGCTGCTCATGCTGCGATTTGAAACCAGGCTAAAGGAAGAGCTGGACCGGAGGAAGATCGGAAGCTTTTACGATAAAATCTGTTTTCTGACAGAGGACGGGCTTTACGGAGATTACATTCTGGAGAATTATAAAAAAGAAGAAATTGACCGGTATGAAGCGTATATGGATCAGAGCAGAAACCATCTGTTCAATTATTCCGGGCTTGAACTGCTGCTTAACCGGTATGTGATCCGCAGCCGCCGGAATGCACCTTTAGAGACGCCTCAGGAAATGTTTCTTGGAATTGCCATGCACCTTGCCATGCCGGAAAAGGATGACCGGGACACCTGGGTAAAACGGTTTTATGATATGCTCAGTACGTTAAAGGTTACCATGGCAACGCCCACCCTCTCAAACGCCAGAAAGCCTTACCATCAGCTTTCCTCCTGTTTTATCGATACTGTTCCGGACAGCCTGGATGGCATTTACCGGAGTATTGACAGCTTTGCAAAGGTCAGTAAGTTCGGGGGAGGTATGGGCCTTTATTTTGGAAAGGTCCGCGCCGCAGGGAGTGCGATCCGCGGTTTTAAGGGAGCTGCGGGAGGCGTGATCCGTTGGATCAAGCTGGCCAATGATACGGCAGTGGCAGTGGACCAGCTTGGAGTAAGGCAGGGAGCTGTGGCGGTTTACCTGGATGTCTGGCACAAGGATCTGCCGGAGTTTCTGACTCTCAGGACCAATAACGGAGATGACCGCATGAAGGCGCATGATGTTTTTCCGGCTGTCTGCTATCCCAACTTGTTCTGGAAGCAGGCAAAGGAGAACATAGATGGAGACTGGTACTTAATGTGCCCTCATGAAATCCTGACAATAAAGGGCTGGGCATTGGAGGACTCTTATGGAGCCCAGTGGGAGGAACGTTACCTGGATTGTGTGAATGACAGCCGTATCCACAAGCGGATCATTCCTATTAAAGATATTATCCGCCTGGTCTTAAAGAGCGCTGTGGAAACAGGAACGCCCTTTACCTTTAACCGGGATATTGTAAATGAAGCCAATCCCAACAGCCACAGCGGCATTATTTACTGCAGCAACCTGTGTACGGAAATTGCCCAGAACATGAGCGGAGTCGAGCAGGTTGACCAGCAGATACAGACAGTGGACGGGGAAACTGTGGTGGTTACCGTAACAAGGCCGGGAGACTTTGTTGTGTGTAACCTGGCCAGCCTTTCTCTGGGAAAGATTGATCTTAAGGAGACCGGGGAGCTGACGGAATTGACAAGAAGTGCTGTCCGGGCATTGGATAATGTAATTGATCTGAATTTTTTCCCTGTGCCCTATGCAAAAGTCACCAACCTCCGCTACCGCCCGGTGGGACTGGGGGTAAGCGGATATCATCACATGCTGGCAAAAAACGGGATCTCCTGGGAATCAGAGGAGCATCTTAAATTTGCTGACAAGGTATTTGAGGCCATCAATTACGCGGCAATTGAAGCAAGCTGTGATTTTGCCAGGGAAAAAGGAAGATATGACCTGTATGAAGGCAGCGAGTGGCAGACAGGGGCATATTTTGACAAACGGGGATATTGTTCTGAGAAGTGGAATTGCCTTCGGGAAAAGGTGGCAGAAGGCGGCATGAGAAATGGCTGGCTCATCGCCATTGCGCCAACCAGCAGCACCAGCATGATCGCCGGAACCACGGCAGGGCTGGACCCGGTCATGAACCGGTATTATCTGGAGGAAAAAAAGAATGGCCTGGTTCCCCGGGTGGCACCGGACTTATCACCGGAAACATTCTGGAAATATAAAAATGCCCATTATATTGACCAGAGCTGGTCTGTGAGGGCAGCGGGAGTCCGGCAGCGCCATGTGGACCAGGCCCAGAGCATGAATCTTTATATAACCAATGACTATACCCTTCGTCAGGTGCTGGGGCTTTATATCCTGGCCTGGGAACAGGGAGTGAAAACCATTTACTACATCCGCTCCAAAAGCCTGGAAGTGGATGAATGCGAGGCCTGCTCCAGTTAGAGGCCGGTTCTGGTTAAAACGGCCGGTTGACCATAATAAAACAGGAGAGTTTGGAGAGAGTGATATGGAACAATTAAAAAAACGACCCCTTTTTCATCCGGATGGGGAGATTGAAGTAAGAAAACGGCGGATGATCAACGGCAATACCACAAACCTCAATGATTTTAACAATATGAAATACACCTGGGTAAGCGACTGGTACCGGCAGGCCATGAATAATTTCTGGATACCTGAAGAAATTAATTTAAGCAGGGACAGGAAGGATTATCCTTTATTAAGTCCTCAGGAGCGGAGAGCTTATGATAAGATATTATCCTTTCTGGTGTTTTTGGACAGCATCCAGACCGCTAATTTACCGGCCCTTGGAGAATATGTGACTGCCAATGAGATCAATCTCTGCCTTTCCATTCAAACTTTTCAGGAGGCGGTACACAGCCAGAGCTACAGCTATATGCTGGATACCATCTGCGAACCTCAGACACGGAATGAGGTGCTCTATCAGTGGAAGAGCGACCCCCATCTTCTTGCCCGCAACACCTTTATCGGTGACCTGTACAATGAGTTTCAAAAGGACAAGAGCGCATATGCTTTCATGAAAGCGGTGGTGGCTAATTTTATTTTAGAAGGCGTGTATTTTTACAGTGGATTCATGTTCTTTTATAACCTGGGTCGGAACCATAAAATGACCGGATCCTCCCAGGAGATCCGTTACATTAACCGGGATGAGAACACTCATTTGTGGCTGTTCCGCAATATTATTCTGGAACTGGAAAAGGAAGAACCGGAGTTGTTTACCAGGGAACGGGTAGAGGTTTACCGGGACATGATCCGGGAAGGCTGTGAGCAGGAGATCGCCTGGGGCTGTTATGCCATCGGAGATGAAGTGCCCGGACTTACAAGGGAAATGATCACGGACTATATCATGTATCTGGGAAACTTACGCTGTGCAAGCCTTGGCTGGGAGCGGATTTATGAGGGCCATGAGAGGGAGCCGGAAACCATGACATGGGTCAATCAGTACAGCAATGCCAATCTGATCAAAACTGATTTTTTTGAAGCAAAAAGCACGGCCTATGCAAAAAGCAGCGCTCTGGTGGATGACCTGTAGCAGGTGAAATGTGTTGAAAAAAATAGATAGATTTCGATAATAATAATTGTTTTTATTTTAACAACGTGTTATAATTAAGAAAAACAATTATTAAGGAGGCAATTTATGGAACGCATTGTGGTAATCGGCGCAAACCATGCCGGAACGGCAGCAATAAACACAATTTTAGATAATTATAAGGACAAGAAAGTTATTATATTTGATTCCAATGACAACATCAGTTTTCTGGGCTGTGGTATGGCTCTTTGGATTGGGGACCAGATTCACTCCTCCGAAGGCCTGTTTTATTGCAGCAAAGATATTTTTGAGAAAAAGGGCGCAAAGGTCTACATGGAAACGAAAGTTGAGCGCATTGATTATGATAAAAAGACTGTCTTTGCTGTAGGAAAGTATGGACAGAGATACCAGCAGGAATATGATAAACTGATTCTTGCGACAGGTTCTCTTCCCATTTCTCCTGATATTGAAGGGAAAGAGCTGGACAACGTTCAATTTGTAAAATTATTTCAGAATGCGAAAGATGTCATTGACAAGCTACATAACAACGCCTTAAAAGATATTGTGGTAGTAGGGGCAGGGTATATCGGCGTTGAACTGGCGGAAGCATTCCGCCGTGTGGGAAAGAATGTCACCCTGATCGACAATATGCACACCTGTCTGTCCAGCTATTATGATCAGGAGTTTTCAGATATCATGTCTGAGAACCTGTCAAGCCATGGAATTCAGCTGGTTTATGATGAAATGGTGACAAGGCTTGAAGGAAACGGCAAGGTAGAAAAGGTAGTCACCGACAAAAAGGAATACCATGCCGATATGGTAATACTGGGAATCGGCTTTAAGCCTAACAACCAGTTAGGTAAAGAGGATCTTGAGTTGTTCCGCAATGGGGCATTTTTGGTTGACAAACGGCAGCAGACCAGCCGCCCGGATGTATATGCGATCGGTGACTGTGCCACTGTTTTTGATAATTCCATCCAAAAGACAAACTACATTGCTCTGGCTACCAATGCCGTGCGTTCCGGTATCGTGGCTGCACATAACGTCTGCGGCACACCCCTTGAATCTGTTGGCGTTCAGGGATCCAACGGAATCTGCATCTGGAATCTTAAGATGGTTTCTACAGGAATCAGCTATGCGAAAGCCCAAAAGCTGGGGTATGATGCGGCAGTGGCAGATTATGAGGATACCCAAAAACCGGCCTTTATTGAGCATGACAATTACAAGGTGAAAATCAGGATTGTATACGATAAGAAGACCCGCATCATTTTAGGAGCACAATTATGCTCAGAATATGATATCTCCATGGCAATACACATGTTCTCCCTTGCCATTCAGGAGCAGGTAACCATTGACCGGTTAAAGCTGACGGACATTTTCTTCCTGCCTCATTTTAACCAGCCTTATAATTACTTTACAATGGCTGCTCTGCAGGCGGAATAGGTTTTAGCGGGCGTGTGCTTTTCCTGCTGTTAAAAATAGGCTTTTAGATGAGATGCCGGATAACAGAAGGAATTAAAAACCAAAAAAAGGAATAAGGTGAATCAAAAGGCAGCGTTGCCACAAGGTAATAGCAGCAGGAAATGCACAGGTCTTGACAATTGATTTCATTCATGTTAGTATGAGAATGCTCTCTAGAAGAGTACCAGTCAGGGGCAGTACTGGTTTCGACAGGGGCTATGCAGCTGGTGAAGCTATCCGCATGCGATGCGTTAAATGGCAAACCTAAATATAAACGCTAACAATAACGAATTAGCATTAGCTGCTTAATGCAGCTTGTCGGCCTTAAGGCACTCACACTTTAAGATCCCGGCATCGACTATGTGAGAAACGACGTATGCAAAGCTTTGAGCATGCGGTCGTAATATGAAGCTACTGAAGCTGTCAGGGTGTTAGTTCCCGGGCGGTGGAGGGAATGTCAATAAACTAACTATGATAGTAGAAGAACAGGGAATTGGTTTTTGGACACGGGTTCAACTCCCGTCTGCTCCACTTTTAATTAATAGCGGAAACCTAGATTTTATCAGGGTTTCCGCTGTTTTTTTGTCTTTCAGCTTGTATACAGTTGTAGACAGCTTAATAGTTCAAAGACTTTTCTTTGCAAGCATACGTTTCTTCTTCTGTCAGTGGATTAAAAATATATCCGTAAGTCGTTTCCAGGTCTTGATGACCCATTTCTTTCCGGATATCATCTACGGGAACATCACCCATGGCCAAACGACTAACATATGTCTTTCTTATCTTGTGAGAAGATTTCACTATACATTGGCTATCTTTGGCGTATTTTCTAAGAATATATGCAATACGCCTTGATGTGATTCTTTCTCCGTTACGCATGAATATGTATTCGCCCCGATGTTCTATGTTCTGCAAAATCGCGATTGCGTCTGGTACCAATCTTACCAGTCGTTCACGGCAGCCTTTCGTATGCTCTACTATCTTAAAATGGTTTGTATAATGATCCTTTACCTCTTGACGGACTTATATGGAGAATACCATCGCTAATATCGCTCCATTTTAAAGCAACTAATTCTCCTACTCTTAAACCAAGATAAAAGTTTAGTTTAATAGCAAGATATGAATTGTCAGCAGTCTCGCTGTACATGTGTCTAAGGTAGTTAAGAAGTGCTACTGATTCCTCGGTATTAAAGACTTGCAATTTTCCTGACTATTTTGTTCACCTGTCTGAATTTCTTCTTAATTTCAATCTTTTCCACAAGATTCTCTGTCAGATAATTACTCTTAACAGCGTATTTAAACATACCAATTAAAATAGTTTTAATATTCGTCCATTCTTTTCGGGAAAGGTCAAAATCCACGATAATACGATTGCACTCCATTTCAAGGAACAGGTCACCAATATCTGTAATCCTGCATTCATGTAAGATAGATGGTTTAAAATATTTGGCGTAATGTTGTTCGTGTCTTTTGATAGTATTTTGACTATCTACACTTACTTTTTTGTATTCCAGGCATTCAAGAAAGAGACCATAGAAAGTTATCTTCTTTGCAGAATCTGAAGAGTATAAAAGAATTAGTTTATCCAACAAGGCTTCTTCTGTTGCTGCCTTAATGTTGATACGCCTACCATTAGGATACCGATAAGAAGTCTGCCAGCGATCTTTCTCGCTTGATGGGGCAGTAATGGTATAGGGGTGCTGTTTTTTTACTTGTTCTCTTTTATTTGCCATAGCATCATTAAGCACACTGTCGAGAGCCATTATAGCGGATTCAGGAAGAAAAGCCAATAGGGATTCTAAAACTTTAAAATTGTTTGATTTGTTGTAAATATTGTTTGCTTTTGTATTTGACATTTTACATGTCCTCCTTTATTTTTTGTGCTTTCATTGCGCAAAGGTTTCTAGCGAGGACTTGGGCTGTTTTCGGGTCAAAGGGGGTACTCAGTTTCCTTTTATTTAGCTAATCAAGGAATGTAGGAAGAATAAGCAGGGAAAAGGCTTTGTTTATCAGAAAGAACCAGAAAGAAAGCGCAGAATTGCCAAAAGGGTATATGAGAAAATTTGATAAATTTATAGAAAAATAGTAAGAACCAGAGAAAGATAAGGACTCTTTAAGAGAAAAAGATTTGATAATGATGAAAGAAAGTGAAAACCAAAAAAAAGAGCCAGTGACAAGAAAAAAAGTCACAGGCTCCGTTATACTAAAAGGGATTGTATACTGAATAAAAAATATGAAATTATTTTAAACAAAAATTACCGTGTTGCTAAATAAAGAAACCGGGATAACCTGTTATAAGATTGATGTTCTCTTTTGGCTAACAAAAGTTTCACTAATAGACCAACTCAAAAAGATGAGGATATTTTGAACAGAAAGTTTCTACATCAAAATTACACCAAATATATTCACGTGATTCTGTATCTCTCTTGCTATGTCCAGCCCTCTTGAATTGAATCAAGTTGCAAAGTCAACCGGGATTTCGCAAACAAGGTTCTCATATTGGAAATCAGGAAGAAGCAAGCCAAAAGCGGACAAGTTAAAAATATTGGCTGATCATTTTGGAGTTACGATTGATTTTTTTCTTGAGTAGTTACATATTTAAGCACATTGAAAAGGAGGTATAAAAATGCCAAAGCTAAAACTATCAGAATTTGAGCAAAAGAAATTAGTCGCACGTGTGACGCTTAAAAAGCGAATGGATATTAAACAGATTAACATGAAGGGAATGTAAAAGAGATTTAACAGACCAACTAGCACCTTATATAATCGCTTTGCAAATCCTGAAATATTAAGGCTTGATGATTTGTGGACCCTGGTAACAATACTTGGCTTAGGGCTTACTGTGAACGAGATAAGAACAGCATTAAAGCACTTGCAATCAACCGAATAAATCACAGTCAAGGGATTGAATTATTAAGCCAGTTAGACGGTTTTGAGGCTTAGATGATAAAGAATTGTCATGGACAGTAATATGAACGGAATTTTAGCCATTAGCGTGCGTCAGAAAGGTAATTAATGAAGGAACGGCACAAACAAATAAAAGACTTCATCGTGCAGTATATAAAATCCCATGGATATCCTCCTTCATATCAGGAGATACAATAATAAATATCATACTTTTCACAAACTCTTCGTATTGCTGCATCTTCATCATTTCTATAAGCTTGCGTATAGTGCTTAAATGTTTGGTCTAAGCACTTTTTGCAGATCGATAAATGATAATTCCAACCCACATATAGTTCACTTTGAGAGGCTGGAAAGTTGTCATCTTACTTTGTATAATTTATGCCACAGGACGGGCGTTTATAAAAATTTGGTTCATCATCTTCAAAGTGCTTAATTTTTGAAATCGCTGTGTTCTTAGGCGGTGCAGTAGTATTAACACGTCTATTTGATTTTTCTTGTGCCATTTTACGCACCACCGTTCCTTATAATAAAATAAGCATTCACCGCCAGATCAGGAGCACTTGTATATTGTCGTATTTAGTTTTATTTCCAATGAAAGCGCAGTTCTACATAGAGATCCGTTCACTTTTCAAGAACTTTAGATTATAATAATTAAAATAAAATCAAGAAAGATAATGAATTATGAGTATGATTGTACATAACATTAAAGGTACTTCTGATTGAAACCCGAAAGGTTATAAATCATGGATGGATTTTTGGTTAGACAAGAATGACTGTGGAATAACAACTTTGTGTGCATGTTGTAATAAAAACTCTTGGGAAGTCGGCGGACATGTTCAAGAAAGTGGGAATGATACCCGTGACTTCTGGTATATTGTACCTTTATGTAAAAAATGCAATAACGTTAACAACGATAAAGCATTTAAGGTTAATAAAGCCCAGCTTGTAAAAGTAGTTGATAACGATTAAATATCTAAAAAAATTCATTTTTGAGTTTAGAGTCGGATTAACTTCCGACTCTTTCAAATGAAATACTCAATTTCTTAATTTCCATCAAAAATCAAATCGCTAGAAAATCCAACCTCACTAATGACCTTTGGCTTTGTAATTGGAATTAATTTCATTAATTTTTTTAACTTTGTTTCCACATCGTCAAGAACAGCAGTTGAGAAATCCTTAGAGCTGGTAAGCATTCTAAATTAGTAAAGGATGTCACAGAAAAAGAAAGTCATTTTGAAGTAAAGAATGACATGTAAGCTTATTAATATAACCGGTTATAGTTTCCGGTAATTCTGTTTTATTCGCTTACAATTTAGAATGCTTGTATATTATCATCAAGTGTAGATCTTATCAATTGATATATATACTAAATAAATATAGTACTATTTCACTAATCCTGGAACCGTAGAGCACCATTCTGATCTGGCACAAACGTTAGGGTGTCAGCGCAAACAAGTTTACAATGCCTTACTTTATATGCTATAATGCTTTAAGGAGCGCATTTAATAGAATGGAGAATTAGAAGTATGATAAAACTTAACAAAAGAGTAATTACTATATTTATTATGGCATTAATATTGAACTTAGTTTTGCCAGTTGGAATAGCAAAGGCAGATACAAACACAAAATATTTGAAAGTAAATCAAGAAACTTTAGAGTTTAAAGAAATTATTTATATTGACAGTTCTAATGGTAACGATACAAGTGGTACAGGCAGTAAAGATGAACCTTTTCAATCTATTAAAAAAGGGATTGATTATCTAAATGTAAACTGTCGCCAAGATGGAGCTATTATTATTAAAGATGGTACCTACGATGTAAAGAACCTATTTGGAGGAAATTCAAATAATTTGAACGCAGATTATGATAAAATGAAATTTTCTCTATTTGCGGAAACAATGGGTAAAGTTAAGTTTGACAATGTGGGGGAATGGATGATTGTAGAGAACTCTAGGAACTCAAGAATTAAAGTTAAATTATACGGAATTATATTTAATAGCACATCTGTCTCTTTCTATCATTTAAGCGGTGATGATTGGATGAATGAGTTTTATAACTGTGTGTTTCCTGAAGGATATGGTGGATACAATGCGTATGTTAAAGAAGCAAGTGCTAAAGTTGAAAATTCATTATTTATAGGCCTGCCATTTATGTATCATTATACCGAAAAAAAAATAAATGGATCCGCAGTTAACTGCGGATCTACTACACAATATATGGATCCATGTAATGCAACCAAAACAAATGCCTTATATAATGTTACTATTGATTCAGATTTTAACATTACAAGCACAGGTTGGCAAAATGCAGGTAAAGGAACAAACCCAGACGGTACAAAAGCACATATTGGTGTTTATGGTGGTTTATTTGCATGGGGAACTAAAGTTCAGGAAATAAATCCTTCTAGTAATGTATTAAAGGTAGTCTTGGAACCGAATGAACAACTTCAATTAAGTATTGATCATAATTTATCTGAAAACTTAAACGTTAATTGGGCATCATCAAATCCGGCAATTGCAAGCGTCGATTCAAACGGAGTAGTAACAGCGTTAGCAAAAGGCAACGCAAAGATAAGTGCAAAATATCCTGATGGGACATTAGAATTTATCAATGTATTAATAATAGATGATGCAAGCGACTACCGTTTGGCAATTGATTTAAAAATAGGTCAATCAAGCAGATTAACCATAGATGACTATACCTTTACAAAGTCAGTCACATGGACCATAATGGACAATGGTATAGCAACGATATCCAATAAAGGAAAAGTTACAGCAGTTGGAGAAGGCCTAACACTTGCAAATGCTAAGGATGACCAAGGCAAAGTGATGGGATATATATATATTAGAGTTAGAAACTAAAAACGAAATTTGCGCCCTTTCAATCAATTTAGCTTTTATATACGGCAGGCATCAATTTATGGATACCTGCCTTTTTATTATTCGTAAATGGTAAACCACTCGTGCCTACAAATGTTACCAAAAGTTTGAGATAATGTTGGCAGGTGTGAAAAGTTGGTTTTCAACTTTTCACAGTTTCTAAAATAATCTCAAAGGAGGTTTCTCATATGGATACGCGGGTGGCGACGACCAAGATCCGAATCCAGCAATGGATTGATATTTTTCAGGACAGAGCTCAGAGCGGATTAAAGGTTGATGACTACTGCGAGCAGCATCAGCTGTCACGCAATTCTTATTATTACTGGCTGCGACGTGTCAAAGAAGCAGCACTCCAGTCTGTTGGTAC
The DNA here is from genome assembly GCF_040207125.1 of Lacrimispora sp. BS-2. Lineage (NCBI taxonomy): Bacteria > Bacillati > Bacillota > Clostridia > Lachnospirales > Lachnospiraceae > Lacrimispora > Lacrimispora cavernae. The sequence continues at coordinate 1,935,894 of NZ_CP157940.1, read as the reverse complement.
GAAGTTTGTTGAACTTGAAGAACCAGAAGCGCCGGTCTCTTTAGATCATACATATAATACAAACAACATTTCCTCAAAAAGCCTGACCATACAGATGAATGGCGCTTTCATCTCTGTCAATAGTGATACTTCGAAAGAATTATTGACTATGGTCTTAGGGGTGGTTGCCAATGTTAAATGATGCAGTCGGATTTCGCCATGTTTACATCGCATGTGGATACACAGATCTACGGCGTGGTATTGATGGTCTTGTTGCCATTGTAAGAAATGAATTCCAGCTGGATCCTACTGACACAGGAAATATATTTCTCTTCTGTGGAAAGCGAACAGATCGGATCAAAGCGCTAATTTATGAACAGGACGGTTTTGTCCTTCTGTATAAAAGATTAGTAAATGGCAGCTTCATCTGGCCACGTAATGAGTCTGACGCAAGAGAAATCACTTCCCAACAATATCGCTGGCTTATGGATGGACTTTCTGTTGATCAGAAAAAAGTTATCAAAAAGGTCAACCCAATCGTTTTTTAGTTTGAATGTGTATTATTCATCTTTGTACATTAAAAGCAGAATACCGTTATCCACAAATTCCAAAATTCCTTCTAATACACTATGCGACTGGCTTTTCGGGTGATATAATCGTCTTATGAATAAATCAACGATCACACCGGACGAACTGAATAAACTTCCAAAAGATCTTCTCATTTCGATGTATATGCAGCTGAATGAATCTTTCACTGTAATCAGAGAACAGAATGAAAGAATACAATCTCAGAATGACCAACTCATGAAAAAGATTTCGGGCCTTCAGGAAAATCTTGCTGTGCTAACACAGCAGAGATTTGGACGTAAAACGGAGCAGACCTCCCAGATCAATGGACAGCTGTCTTTTGACCTGGATAATTCCTGTGTCCTCAATGAAGCAGAGAAAACTGTTGAAGATGGAATTCCGAAAGAACCGGATATCGAAACAGTCATGATCATCAAGCAGCGTAAATCAAAAGGTAAGCGGGAAACTGATCTAAAAGATATCGATACTGTAGTTGAAGAGCACACTCTTTCTGACGAAAGACTGGAAGCGCTTTTTCCTTTCGGCTATCATCGTCTGCCAAATGAAGTATACAAGGATCTGGAATACATTCCGGCGAAATTTCTTGTGCACGAACATCATGTAGCTATTTATGCAGGAAAGAATGATACTGGTATTATTCGTGCCGACAGGCCTGAACGTCTGTTAAAGAACAGTATCCTGACACCAGCCTTAGCTGCCTCCATTTTTAATGCCAAGTATGTCAATGCAGTTCCGATTAACAGACTGTCTGAAGAATTCTTACGTAATGACGTGAGAATCTCGAGACAGGTCATGGCCGGATGGATGATCCGACTAAGCGAAAGATATCTTGGTCCGGTATACCGAGAGATGCATCGCAGGATACTTGAGAGTAGACTGATCCATTGCGATGAAACCCCATTTAAGGTCGTTGACGACGGACGCAGCCCGAATTCAAAGAACTACATGTGGGTGTATCACACTTCCACACGGTATGGCTCACCACCAATCTTTCTGTATGAATACCAGCCAACCAGAAAGGCTGATAATCCAAGAAGATTTCTGGAAGGGTATAGCGGAATTCTTATGACAGATGGGTATCAGGTGTATCATACACTTGCCAATGAAAGGCCGGATGAGCTAAAAGTTGCAGGATGCTGGGCACATGCCAAAAGGCGCTGGACCGAACTTATTAAATCCATTGGAAAAGGTACAGCCAATGGACTGATTGCAGATGAAGCCAACCGGAGAATTTCTGCCATCTATCATATCGATAACATGTATAAGGAGGCTTCTGCCGAGGAACGGCTGGATAACCGTAAGAAATCCGTAAAGCCTCTGGTTGACGCCTATTTCGAATGGCTGAAAAGACTTCAGGCAAGACCAGATATCGATAAGGGTTCCAAGACCTATGGTGCAATTACCTATTCGCTAAACCAGGAGCGATATCTTCGTACGTTTCTTGAAGATGAAATGATCCCACTGGATAATAATGACGCCGAAAGAAGTATCAAAGCTTTTTGCGTCGGAAAGCATAACTGGCACATCGTTGATTCAGTCAATGGTGCACATGCAAGCGGTGTTTTATACAGCATAGCCGAGACAGCCAAGGCAAACGGATTAAAACCATACGAATACTTCAGGTATCTGTTGGAACAAATGTTAATTCATCTTGATGATGAACCGAAGGATTATATCGGAGATCTAGTACCATGGTCAGTTAAAATCCCGGAATGCTGTAAAAAACTGAAAAAGTAAAATTTAGCAGCCACCCAAATAGGCGGCATTAATTTAATATAGGACGAGTGGTTTACCACTTACTATTATTCTAATATTTTCTGACATTGCAACACTCCATCCGTAAGCGCATAACAACAAGGTGCCTTACATGATCGTTGCCATCCATGAGAAAACAACTCCAAATATCAAGTTAGAGTTTTTCAACTTGAGCTCGGAATGGAGTTTTTATGGATGAAGTTACTTTAGTTAAAAATCGTTTCCGCAAGGAACAGTGGCAGCAATTAATTCTCGAATGCCAAGGCAGTAATCTTACGGTGAAAGACTGGTGCACTCAGGCTGGCATTACACATCATGCTTATTATTACTGGCTTCGTAAGCTTCGTCTGGAAGCATGCGGTTCCTTTTCTGTTCCGGTTGTAGAACCGGAGAAAACAGTTGCTTTTAAAAAGCTGGAGGTCCAGTCGCCTGTAACACAAACACAGGCCGCAGTTATGATACATTTGCCCTCTGCCACCATTGAAGTATACAACGGCGTGAACCAACAGACTGTTGAGGCGGTGCTTCTTGCACTGAAACATATATGCTAGGAGATATCAGCATTGCAGAAGAAATCTACATCGCCTGCGGCTACACTGACATGCGCAAATCAATTGATGGCCTGGCTGCCATTGTACAGGAACAGTTTCAGCTAAATCCCTTTTCCAAAACCCTGTATCTGTTCTGTGGAAAACGAAGAGACCGCTTAAAGGCACTGCTATGGGAAGGCGATGGATTTGTTCTTCTTTACAAGAGACTGGAGAATGGAAACTTTAAATGGCCACGCTGTGAAACTGAAGTAAATCCAATCACCTGGCAACAATTCCGCTGGTTGATGGAAGGTCTGGAACTGGAACAAAAGACAGCAATTCTTCCGGCAAAGCCAGGATCCTTCTGTTAGCAAAAAAACATAAAAAGCCCTGTATTTACTGGCTTTATCGTGTATTCTATCGTATAATTATCTTATCAAAAATGATAGGAAATCAACGACAAATGAATGATAAAGATGCCTATATTGAGCACCTTGAAACTACAATAAAAATTTTACAGAATCAGATCAGTAATCTTACGGAATTGGTCATGCTGCTCCGGAAAGAAAAGTTTGGTTCCTCCAGCGAAAAAACACAAAAAAATCAAATGGAGGGTCAACTCTCCCTTTTTAATGAAGCGGAAGTCGAAGCAGATAATTCTGTAAAAGAGCCCATCACTATTGATGTAAATGGCTACAAAAAGTCTGCCACGAAAACCACACGGGAAGAACTGATCAAAGACCTTCCTGTTCGTGAAGTTCTGTGCGAATCGGATGACGATGACATGCAGTGCCCTTATTGCAAAACAGAATTAAAACCTGTTGGCAAAGAAACTGTCCGTGAGGAGCTGGAATACATTCCAGCACAGCTTCGAATTGTCCGCTATGTTCGAATGTCTTATGAATGTCCCAAGTGTAAACATACGGATCAGCCGTATTTCCAAAAAGCCAATACACCGACGTCGCTTATGAATCATTCCCTTGCATCACCAAGTTCCGTTGCGTATGTTATGTACCAAAAGTATGTGAACAGTCTCCCTCTTTACCGCCAGGAAAAGGACTGGGAGCAGCTTGGTATCGCGCTTAGCCGGGCGACTATGGCTAACTGGATTATTCGATGTGCGCAGGATTATCTTATGCCAGTCACTGGTCATCTCCGGAAGAAACTCCTTGAAAGAGATATCCTTCACTGCGACGAGACTCCAGTCCAGGTATTGAAGGAAGATGGTAAGAAACCACAGACGAAATCTTACATGTGGCTTTACCGGACAGGTAACGATGAAAAGGAACCAATCATTCTTTACGATTACCAGTCTTCCAGAAATGGAGACCATGCGGTAGCCTTTTTAAAGAACGTCAAAGGTTTTGTCCACTCGGATGGATATGCTGGTTACAATAAGTTATCCGGAATCACCAGATGTGGCTGCTGGGCACACCTTAGAAGAAAGTTTGTGGAAGCAATCCCTTCGAAAAAGGCCAAAGATGCTCCGCTAACCAATGCAGAAATCGGAAGAGATTACTGCAACCGGCTTTTTAAAATCGAGGAAGATTTAAAAGGCCTGACTCCGGAAAAACGATTCTGTAAGCGTCTTGACCTGGAAAAACCAGTTCTTGAGGCTTTTTGGAGTTGGCTTTGCAACTTAACAGTTCTAAATGGTTCTGCTCTTGGCAAGGCGATTACCTATGCAAAGAATCAAAGGCCCTACATGGAGAATTATCTTCTTGACGGAAGATGCTCCATTTCTAATAATGTAGCAGAGAATGCCATCCGCCCATTTACTGTTGGGAGAAAAAACTGGCTATTTGCCGATACACCAAAAGGAGCCGATGCATCGGCTGCAGTATACAGTATCACCGAGACTGCAAAAGCGAATCATCTCAACGTATATACCTATCTGCAATATTTACTGCTTTACATGCCAGGTACAGACTGGCGTAATCATCCAGAAGAACTGGATAATCTAATGCCTTGGTCAGAGGAAGTACAAAAAGAATGTAAACGTTAATGCTTAGGGGCGGTTATTATAACTGATCCTAAGTTATTTTTAAAGGCACTCAGTTGTTGATCGGTTCTTTCCAGAGTTAGTTGATTTGATAATAATATTCATTGAGAAGCAGCTTTGCTTTTAATAGTAAAAAGCTGTTTCTCCCATACATAATTCGTTTGATCAGCTTGATTTTATTCACACTTCCTTCAGCCAACCCATTATTATATTCAAAATCTATACCATTTTTTACTGCTGTAATATCATGTTTCAAACCATTAATATATGTATCCACCTCATCAATTTCTAATTGTTTTGCTTTTGTAATCCATGAATCCAATTCCTTACTTTGACGGGAAAATATAATACGATGAAATTCCCTAAGCAGCGAATAGATTTTTCCTAAGACAGGATATCTTTTAATTGCAGCTTCATATTGTTTAAGTGTTAACCCTTTTACACGTTCTAATTCCCTATAAATAAGCTGACAAAAGAACTTGCGTGGAATATATTCAACAGGCTCGTTTTCATTTTTTGATACGTTCTTTAAATGTGTTCTTTCTTTCTGCATAAACATTCTTAAAGAAGCAACCGTGCCTGTGTACCCATTTTTACAAATATGCTCATGAATTTTGTCATAAGTTATTCCATTTGAACGCATTTCAATGACTGTTTGCTCGTAAGATGCCAATTTGCCTGGCCTCCTGCAATCGTAGTGTCCATTACTCAGTGGGCAGTCTTTTTTCAGATAGTTTTTTACCGTTAAGGTAGTATGACCAGTTAAATATGTGATTTTGTCAATTGCATTCCCCTGTGCATATAAAGTTCTGACCTCTTCAATTGCTTGCTGTTTATTTTGCATTTGCCTGATATGCTGACGTTCCCGGGCATTTTCCTTCGCTTCAGGGATTTTATCTTTTGGAATGGCAAGATATTTTCTTATTGTAGAGGATGATGAGTGCAAAAGCAAAGCAATATCATCCGTCATATATCCTTCCTGACGCTTTTTATGTGCAAAATGGATTCTTTCTGTACGGTTTCTTGTATCATATAGCGCCTGCATTTCTGCATTCTGTGAAGTGGCAGATATCACCAATCTGGAAGGAAATAGACGGTACATATATTTTTGTACTGCATCCGATAGATTTTTCAACAGATGAAATCTGTCACTGATTTGAAGTGCATCTGGATGAGAATTCGTTGAAGCAGATGAATATGTTTGGGCTCCATCACGCGAAATAACCACTAAGTTAGGATAGGATTTTAGCCAATCCTCAACCTGTTTCGTTTCTCTTGAGTCGATAATATCAATAATTCTGTGTGTTTCTAAATCGACCATAACTGTGCCATAAGTATATCTTTTTCGAAAAGCAAAATCGTCCACACAAACTTTTGTAACAGCAGATTTATCCACAAGGGAAGGCATTTTTTTTAATCAGGTCACAGATGCTGCTTTTACTGGTTTTGACATAATCCGCTTTAAGTAAAGATGATGCACTTACTGAACTTAATTTAACAGATGTCACTAATATCTTTTCAACAAGACGTTTCGTTTTCTTTCCGTTAGGTACAACAAAATCAAAGCGTTCCGAAAAAGTTTTGTGACTGCACTCCGGATTATCACAGTATACTTTTCTTGTATCCAATAGTAGAATTGTTTGTTTCTCATGTAAAGGGATATCCTGAAGTTCCCTTTGATAAACAGAATGTATTTTTGAAGATGCATTACCACAATAAGGGCAGATCAGTTTTTGCTTTGTGGAATAAATATGTAGAATTATCTTATCATCTTTAATTTTACAATCAATACATTCTAAAGAAGAATCTAATAGTTTTATAATTTTAGTCTCCATGTAATCACCGTCCTATGGAGTAATTATACACCTTTAACAATGTAAATACAACTAACTCTGGAAAGAACCTGTTGATCGCTTACGGTGTAACGAATCTCACTACAGTAAAACAAGCAGAAAAAGTGTCGAATCACTAAAGGAAGCATATCAAAAATATGGCTTAAATAAATGTGGAGAAAGAATAGTGGAATTAGTTGGCTAGGGAATGAAATCAGGAATTAAAAGACATTTCGAAAAGAACTAAGATAATATTAATTATATCACAAAAAATATTTAAGAATTAATCATATTGTCGAAGAATGCGACAAGTAGATGTTTGATTTTATTATGTAAAGTTATATAATAAATGTGTCACCATAATAAATAAGCACTAGGGAGATGATTCCAATGATTTAGTTTTGACGGGCATTTAATGAAATGTAGAAAAATTGGTGGTTTCATTATAAGCCAAAAAGATGTTTAAGAAGAGAGATATAAAGTATAAAAAAAGTAAAGGTTAAGATTTTCGCAATGGTTTTTGCATTTGTGTCTATTATCGCATCTCCATTAAATGTATTTGCGTCAACGACAAATGCAATGGAAGCAAAAAGTACAAGTGAATATGTTTATATTGATCAAAGTGGTAATGAATTGATTTTTCCAACAGCGGAAGATTACGAGATTTATGTAAAGGCTCATAGAAGTTTGCAACCACGATATGGAGAAGAGTGGAGATTGCAAGAAACTATAGCCAAGTCTAAATTAAATCATCATTTTGTTGGTTATCACTCTGGAACTCCAAATTGGACAAAGGCATCTAGCTATACTATTGCTAGTGGTAAAAATTATAGTGTTAGCGCAAGTTATCCCTGGCAAGGAGTTACATTAAATATAGGTTTCAGTTATTCGTTTTCCGTGGCAACCACAATTCCAGCGGATTCAAGTAAATACAGCAGATTAGGAGTGTATGCTGATTATACATTGACGCAAGAACGGTATGCGGAATATCAATATGGCCAACCAACAGGGAATACCAGAATAAGTACATATTCCACAAGAACAGCAGATTATATTGACCCAAAATATCAGTAAGCATGAGGTTTAAAATGAGTGATTTAAAGATGTCTAATAGCATTTATATTTCAATGGCCACTTTTGAAAGTTTAATAATATGTGTACTGAAAGCTAATTCGTCAATTGCATATTATAATGGTATGATATGGCTATTCCCGCTATTATTAATATCAATACCAATTTACCGTGTAGTAAGAGGGGGACTTGACAAAAAGAATGAGTCAGAGTGAAATATAATAAAAAGATATTATTTATTATCTATAAAAGGGGCGTTGACACACAACCCCCCCTTTCTGAATACGACATTTCAATTTTAAAGAAATTCTATACATATTGAGATGGTATATAGATTGGATCAAGTGTTGATACAAAGAACCAAGAAGTAATTATAAAAATACCCCAAGAAATAATTGATAAGGCTGAGTGAGATTTCGAAGATCAATTAATGGTGAACTTAAACAAGATGCGTTCACCGTCATATGGATATAAATTAGAAAAAGTAGGGACTAATGTAGCTAAAAAGGTTAAAATTGGTTATGCTGCAAATCAACCAGCCAATGGTACTGTTTTTTCATCAACTGGTGGATTTTACTGGTCGGATGGAGGATATGAGACTAGTGTTTCATTCAGTGTAGGGTATGGTGTTTTTAGTATGAGTGTTAGTCCGGGGAAAACGGGTGCTTCAGGTAAGTGGGTTACGTCTCCATATTTAAATACTCCTGTTAAATTATTAATTTCTAAAAACATAACGGTTACTAAGTATAATAAATAAAGAAAACCTATTGCGGGGAATGGCAAATCGGAATATGCCGGCGATGAATACCTAAAAGTGCCTACTATGGATTATTTAGATGTAGTGAAAGTGAAGTAAATATGAAAACACATAAAAAAATAGTGGTTGGACTTCTTGTTTTTTTATTTATATGTGTAGTTGGTATTTTTCTTGATTACAAGAAATCAATGAGGGAATCTCCAATTTTGCAAGGGAGTTATACATGTGATAAACTTCCCTTTACTTCTATGGAATTTGATTTGGATAATAGTTATACATTTTATTACTATAATTTTGATGAAATGGATAAAGGAACTTATTCTAAAGGATCAGGTAATGAACATTTTATCAATAGTCCTAAATTTCATAATACTAAGATAGTATATAATGGAAAAAAGCGGACATTCACAGTTATGATGGGTGGAGAAACCTACTTGTTTAAACAGATTAGCAAGTTACCAACTATTAAAGATGAACCGGAAAAGAAAGAAGAATAAAAAAGAGAAGAATATTGTAATCAATTAAAAGGTATTGGATTATTCTCCAGTGTCTTTTATAGTGCCTATAAATCAAGTGATAATAGGAGGGAGCCAATATGTCATTTTCAGAGAAGAGAAGCAATTCAGTGAAAACTCAATTTACAAGCGAAACTAGCGGTTCTTCTGCCAGCACTAAGTTATCCGATGGAAAAAATGCTACCCACAGAGCTTTCTTTGCTGTTGGTTATGGGAAATTGGTAAAATATGATTATAAAGTAACGCAAAAATATTCAGGCAATTTTTTAAGAAGAGAAACCAAATATATGTTTGCAGACGTTTCCACTGAATCATGTTCTCAATTAATTAGACTTGATGGTTCAACTGTATATGCCCAAAATCTCAATGGAAATAAAGTAAAGGATGCTGGGAGTTTACAAAATTACAAAAATCAGTTTTATAAAACTGACGGAACCTGTTTAAAATATTATAAATTTTAAAGTTATGAAAAAAATATTATTTTATTTAACCAATATAATATGTGCATCTTTATTCTTATGTATACGGTTTTTAGGTCTTTTTTTCATTGATGCAATGCACTTGGAAGATATAATTAAAGCACGTATTAATGTGATTACATTTATAGCAGTAATATGGTTTATAATTAGTTTTTGTCTGGCACTTAAAGAAACAAAAAAATAAATAAAGTGAGTATTAAAGGAGCTGCTGATATGATACCTCTTAAGTAGACATGGTAAATAACCAAAATCTACTTAGGAGGTATGTTTTATGCCCAAATCTTTACACTCGCCTGAATTTCGTGCGATGGTTGCACAGGAATATATAGATGGGGTGGGCTCATGTTACTACTGTAAACGCCCCATAGCCAGTCCCTTGACAAAATAACAGCCGCCATTTCTGACGGCCTGGACTACGAATTAGATTTCCGGCATCCTGCTGGCAGATCATTGGACCAGGGAAGCAGACTTTCAAGGAAATCTACACTGGTATCATCCATATGTTTTGGTATCTCTGTCAGCAGATGTTCAAAATAGTGGTATGGCTTTAAGTGATTCGCCTTGGCTGTTTCCGCTATGCTGTAAATAATGGCACTGGCCTGGGCTCCATGAATCGTATCAATCATATGCCAGTTCTTTTTTCCAATACAGAATCCACGGATTGCCTGTTCTGCAGCGTTATTGTCGGCTGGAACACGGCCATCGTTTAAAAACACCTTCAGATACTTTTCCTGATTTAGGCAATAAGTAAATCCTTTTCCAGTCTCTGATTTTGGCGGTACTTGATTCTGATTGGCTCTTACCCACTCAAAATAGGCCTCAACCAGTACTTTGGTGCTGGTCTGACGCCGGCTGGCCCGTTCTTCTGGAGTCAGGCCTGCAAATGCCGCTTCCAGTTTAAAGATTGCTCCGACCTGCTCCAGTGCCTGATAAGCAAGCGTGTCTTTCGCTTTCTCTTTGCCCAGCGACTTGACCACATCTGCAAATCGACGCCGGACATGAGACCAGCATCCTGCGATCTCTAAGTCCTCCCGTTCGTTTTCCAGAGTGTGGTATACCTGATACCCGTCTGTCACGCAGATCCCCTGATAGCCTTTGAGGAATTCTCTCGGATGGCTGGCATTGCGCGTCTTTTGGTATTCATACAGGACAATGGGAGGTGAGTCATATAGTTTTCCCGTCCGATAGACCCACATATAACTCTTAGAGCCTGCCTTTCTTCCGTCTTTGTTGACCAGGACGGGTGTCTCATCTGCCTGAATGACCGGGCAGTGTGATTGTCAATAAAAAAGTCCCAAAAATGGCGGAGAAAATTCCCCACTTTATTTATCCTGGGAAAAGCACCGCTATTGATGCCTTTCCCAGTTTCTCCCTGCTTCTTTACACCATCTTCAAAGCGTCATGCCATAATTCATAATCAGGAATTGCGATATCATTCTTCATAAGTAATAATTCCAGTTCTTTATTACGCTGTTTGAGCAGCTCGGTTTTTCTTTGCTCATCATCAAGCATATCTCTCAGTATATCTGCCGCTTCTATTGCTTCATTTCGTGTCAGTCTGTTTTCCTGCATCTCATAAATCCCCGCTATCTTCCATTTTGCCCATTCGTTCATTTGTTCCATTTTCTGCGCTCTCTTTTTTCGGTCTGCCCCGCCGTTTCACAGCACTGATCCGCTCCCTTTCTTTCATCCGGTAGCTTTCACCTTCTATGGCAATAAAGCTGCAGTGATGCACAAAACGGTCAAGGATAGCTGTTGCCAGCACCGGATCAAAAAGAATACTCCCCCATTCATCAAACTGCTTATTGGAAGTGATGATGGTAGAGGTTACCTCGTATCTTTTAGAGATCACTTCATAAAGGTCGTCCACATTTGTCTGACCCAGCTTCTTGAGACCAAACTCATCAATCACCAGCAAATCCGGTGAAATGTATTTCTTCAGTTTCTGACGGAAAGAGTTGTCCGCACGGGAGATGTATAAATCCTCCATCATTTCCGAAAGTGTGGTGAACAGCACCGTATACCCCTGCTCAATGGCTTTGATGCCAAGCGCGATGGAGAGATGGGTCTTTCCGGTTCCGGGAAGTCCGATAAAAGCTATATT